>NZ_JBKJAD010000031.1:0-33122 GCF_048146105.1 Azonexus caeni | reverse complement strand
ACGGAAAATGAACAAAATGCCACGAGAATCCCCGTACCGGACCACAAAAATCAGCCCACTTCCCGGTCAAATTACCTTCACCTGCTTCATTCTCCAGGGCTCGGTGAATTGTTCAGCGTTTCCTTAAGGCCGGTGCTTCGCCCGCCAAGCCTGGTGTGTCAAAAAAAAGGCCGCGGTTGCGGCCTTTGGGCAGTGCTTCGCGCGCCAGACCTGTACCTGGCGCGCGGCGACGGGGCTTACTTCGCCCAGGCGTCGGCTTGCACCGTCGCGTCGTCGCGCCAGGCGGCGCGGGCGGTCTGGTTGGCGACCCAGTTGGGCAGGAAGGTGTAGGCCTCGTCGAGCAGGTGCGGCGTGTGGCGGCCCGGCGAGTAGCGCAGCGCGCGGTCGTAATACTCGCGCAGCGCCGGCCGGAAGTTCGGGTGGGCGCACTTCTCGATGACCACCTTGGCGCGCTGCTTCGGCGCCAGGCCGCGCAGGTCGGCCAGACCCTGCTCGGTGACGATGATCTGGACGTCGTGCTCGGTGTGATCGACGTGCGAGACCATCGGCACGATGCAGGAGACACTGCCGCCCTTGGCCGACGACGGGGTCATGAAGATCGAGATGAAGGCGTTGCGCGCGAAGTCGCCGGAGCCGCCGATGCCGTTCATGATCGAGGTGCCCATGATGTGGGTCGAGTTCACGTTGCCGTAGATGTCGGCCTCGATCAGCCCGTTCATGGCGATGACGCCGAGGCGGCGGATGACTTCCGGGTGGTTGGAGATTTCCTGCGGGCGCAGGATGATCGAGTCCTTGAAGCGCGGCAGATCGGCGTTGAGTTCTTCCAGCGCCGCCGGGCTCAGCGAGAAGGAAGTCGCCGAGGCGCAGGTCAGCTTGCCGCACTTGATGAGGTCGAGCATGCCGTCCTGCAGCACTTCGGTGTAGGCGGTCAGGTTTTCGAACGGGCCGTCCTGCAGGCCGGCCATCACCGCGTTGGCGACGTTGCCGACGCCGGATTGCAGCGGCAGCAGGTTGGCCGGCAGGCGGCCCTTCTTCACTTCGTGCTGCAGGAAATCGAGGATGTGGCCGGCGATCAGCTTGGAGTTGGCATCCGGCGGGGTGAACGGCGAGTTGCGGTCGGCCTTGTTGGTTTCGACGACGGCGATCACGTTGTTGGGATCGATCCGGTAATACGGCTCGCCGATCCGGTCGTCGGTCTTGACGATGGGGATCGGCTTGCGGTGCGGCGGCAGCGCGGTGCCGTAGTAGATGTCGTGCATGCCTTCGAGGTGCGGGTTCTGCCAGGCATTGACTTCGAGGATGATCTTGTCGGCCTGATCGAGCCAGGTCTTGTTGTTGCCGACCGAGGACGACGGGATCAGTCGACCGTCTTCCAGGATGCCGGCGACTTCGACGACGGCGACATCGAGCTTGCCGAGGAAACCGCCCCAGACGAACTGGGCGACGTGCGACAAGTGGATGTCGATGTATTCCATCTCGCCGGCATTGATCCGCTTGCGGCAGGTCGGGTCGGACTGGTAGGGCAGGCGCATCTCGACGCCGTCGACCATGGCCAGCGCGCCGTCGAGTTCGGGCGCGGTCGAGGCGCCGGTCCACACGCCGATCTTGAATTTCTTGCCATGCAGGTTGGCATCCATGATGCGCTTGGCCAGCGTTGACGGTACCGCCTTCGGATAGCCGGCGCCGGTGAAGCCGCTCATGCCGACGTTGACGCCGGATGGAATCAGCGCGGCGGCCTCTTCGGCGGACATGATCTTGCCGCGCAGGTGGGGACAAAGGATGCGGGAGGAAGCGTTGTTTGTCTGCATGTTGTTTGTTGGTCGTCAGGTACGAATAGCCAAAAAAAAGCCCGCACTGGGCGGGCTCAAGCCCACAACTCAAGGGCGCGTGATGCTCAGAGGAGACTGAGGCATGAGGTTGAAACCGGCAGTGCGCCAATCTGGCGCGCTGCCGGCTCCGGAATGCTGTGCCGCCCACGGGGGCGTCCCTGAATGTCGAAAACTCGATGGGGCGCAACAATACGGATCGGCTTGCCGGGCGACAAACGACACTTTATGATGCGATGGAATAGAAAAACTTAATCGTCCGTGGCCTACCGTTTACCTCCCCTGTCGGCCTTGCGCGCTTTCGAAGCGGCAGCCCGCCATCTCAGCTTCAAGCTGGCGGCGGAGGAGTTGCACGTGACGCCGGCGGCGGTCAGCCAGCAGATCCGCCTGCTCGAGGACTATCTGGGCGTACCGCTGTTTCGCCGCCTGACCCGGGCGATCGAACTGACCGCGACCGGCGCCGCTATGCTGCCCGACCTGCGCCGCGGCTTCGATTGCCTGGCGGCGGCTGTGGACGGCACGCGCAGCGGCGACGATGGCGTGTTGACCATCCACGCCCCGCCCAGTTTCGCCTCGCGCTGGCTGGTGCCGCGCTTGCCGCGCTTCGCCGCCGCCCACCCGGGGATCGCCCTGCGTCTGTCGAGCGGCGACGATACCGTCGACCGCGACGGCGACACCGGCTGGATCAGCCCGCTCGATCCGCGTAGCGCCGACTGCGAGGTGGCCATCCGCTACGGCCGCGGCGATTATCCCGGCCTGCGCGTCGAGAAGATATTTTCGCCGGACTATGTGCCGGTGTGCAGTCCGCGCCTGCTCGCAGCCGGACGGCCGCTGACGACGCCGGACGACTTGCGCCACCACCTGCTGATCCACGACGAGACGATCAGCGACGAGGACCTGCCGCCGGGTTGGCAGCAATGGTTGGCGCAGGCCGGCGTGCGCGGCGTCGATGCCGGGCGCGGCCTGCGTTTCTCGAACGCCATCCTGGCCGTCGAGGCGGCGCTCGACGGGCAGGGCGTCGCCCTCGCGCTGTCGCCGCTGGTCGAGGCCGATGTCGCCGCCGGCCGCTTGATCCGGCCGTTCGCACTGAGCATCCCGTCGCCCTACGCCTACTGGCTGGCGATGCCGGAAATGCTCGCCGGCCGGGCTGCGGTTGCCGCCTTCCGGGCCTGGGTCCTGACCGAAGGGGCGGCTGGCGCCTGAATCCGGTGCGATCGGCTGGTGAGGTCTGTTACAAAATGCAATAATATAACATTGCATTTTCACCGCCGCCGCCTTGCTCGCCACGCGCCGTTTTGCCCTCGTCCTGTTGCTTTGTCTGGCCCAACTCGGCGCGCTGCTGCACGAGCTCGGCCATGCCCGGGACGATGTCGGCGCGGCGCCGGAGAGCTGCACCATCTGCCTGGCCGCCCATGCGCTGGCGGCGGCGCTACCCCCGGCGCTGTTGGCGATCACTGCGTTGCCCGTGGCTTTCCCGCCGCCGACACCGGCGCTCGAGACGGCGCTGCGAGCTGAAGCGCCGCAGCCGACACAGCGCGGACCGCCGACCGCCTGAAATCCCCTTCCCGTGTTTCGCCGTCTGCTGTCCTGTCCGGTCAGCGGCGGCCCCGTGTCGATTTCAGGAGTCTCCCATGTTGCAGAAACCCATCGCCCTGGCCTTGCTGGCCGCCTTTTCCTGTGCCGCGCCAGCGGCCGAGGATGCCGAACTGGCCGCCATCCGCAGCCAGCTCGCCGAACTGAAGAAGAACTACGAGCAACGCATCGCCGCGCTCGAAGACAAGCTGGCGCAGAGCCGTGCCCAGGCGGAGAAACCTGCCGCTGTCGCGGCGGCGACCGAGGCACCGCGTCTCGGTACCCCGGCCGGCGGCTTCAATCCGGAAATCTCGCTGACCCTGCAGGGGCAGTACAAGTCGATGAAAAACATCGACGAGCGGGGGATCGCCGGCTTCTGGCCGGCTGGCGGTCACGACCACGAAAGCGAAGGGATCAAGGGCATTTCGAAGCGCGGTTTCTCGGTCGACCACACCGAGCTGATGCTGGCCGCCAACGTCGATCCCTACTGGCGCGGCCAGGCGATCCTGGCGGCGCTCGACGGCGAGGTCGAAGTCGAGGAAGCCTGGTTCCAGTCGCTCGGCCTCGACCACGGCATCGGCCTCAAGGGCGGGCGTTTCCTGTCCGGCATCGGCTACCAGAACGAGCAGCATCCGCATGCCTGGGACTTCGCCAGCGCGCCGCTGATGTACCAGGCACTGTTCGGCGAGCACGGCAGCTACGCGCAGGACGGGGTGCAGTTCAAGTGGCTGGCGCCGACGCCGATCTGGCTCGAATTCGGCGCCGAAGCCGGGCGCGGCGCCAATTTCCCGGGCACCGACCGCAACCAGAACCGCGCCGGTGCCGGCGCCTTGTTCGTGCACCTGGGTGATGATGTCGGCAGCTCGCATAGCTGGCGCGCCGGTTTGTCCTACCTGCATACCCGCGCCCGGGAGCGCGAGGCGGAGGTGCATGACGCCAACGACGTGCATGGCGACGCCAGCTTCACCGGCCGCAGCCGGACCTGGCTGGCCGATTTCGTCTGGAAATGGGCGCCCGACGGCAACCCGAAGTATCGCAACTTCAAGTTCCAGACCGAGTATTTCCATCGCACGGAACGTGGTGACATCGGTTGTGTCGGCGAGGAAGCCGGTGCCGCCTGCGACGGTACGCGCGACAGCTACCGCAGCCGGCAATCCGGCTGGTACGCGCAGGCGGTCTACCAGTTCACGCCGCACTGGCGTGCCGGCCTGCGCCACGAGCAGCTCGATTCGGGCAGCCTGCGCATCGGCGCCAACGTACTTGCCCAGCTCGGCGACGAGAACCAGATGTTCGCCCGCTACCGGCCGAAGCGCAGCGCGCTGATGCTCGATTACAGCTGGAGCGAGTTTTCCCGCGTTCGCCTGCAGTACGAACGCGACCGTTCGATGCCCGGCGTCACCGACAACCAGTTCACCGTCCAGTACATCATGAGCCTCGGTGCCCATGGTGCGCACAAGTTCTGAGGAAACGCCATGCACAGATTGATCGTATTGCTCGCCGCCCTCGCCAGCCTGCCGGCCTGGTCGGCGGTCGAAGTGTTCGCGACGGTGCCGGAGTGGGGGGCGCTGGCGCGCGAAATCGGCGGCGAGCGCGTCGCCGTCTTCGTCGCCACGAACGCGCTGCAGGACCCGCACCGGATCGAGGCGCGGCCGTCGCTGCTCGCCCGCGCCCGCCGTGCACAACTGGTCGTCGCCACCGGCGCCGAACTGGAAACCGGCTGGCTGCCGGTGGTCCTGCGCGAATCCGGCAACGCCGCGGTGCAGCCGGGGCGCGACGGCTATTTCGAAGCGGCGGCGCTGGTCGAACGCCTGGAGGTGCCGGCCACGCTCGACCGTGCCCACGGCGACGTGCATGCCGCCGGCAACCCGCACGTCCATCTCGACCCGTACCGCCTGCTGCGCATAGGCGAGGCGCTGGCCGAGCGGCTGGCGCGCGTCGATCCGGCGAACGCCGCCGCTTACCGCACCGGCTTCGCCGATTTCGCCCGCCGCTGGCGGAGCGCGATTGGGCGCTGGGAGAAGGCCGCCGCGCCGCTGCGCGGGGTGCCGGTGCTGGTCCATCACGGCTCCTTCGCCTACCTGACGCACTGGCTGGGCATGCCGGAAATCGGCACGCTCGAACCCAAGCCCGGCGTCGAACCGAGCAGCGGCCAGCTCGCCGCGCTGCTCGAACGGCAACGGGTGCGGCCGGCGCGTCTGGTCCTGCGCGCCGCCTACCAGCAGGCGGCGGCGAGCGAATGGTTCGCCAGCCGCGCCGCCATCCCGGCCCTGGTCCTGCCCTATACCGTCGGCGGATCACCGGCGGCGCAGGATCTGTTCGGCCTGTTCGACGACAGTATCGGCCGCCTGCTGCAGGGGCTGCGGTGAATCCGCCGGTGCTCGCTCTCGACGGCGTCGTCGCCGGCTGGCAAGGGCCGGCAACGCGCCCGGTGGACCTGCGGCTCGCCACCGGCGGGATCGTCGGCCTGAGCGGCGCCAATGGCGCCGGCAAGAGCACGCTGCTGGCGGCGATTGCCGGTCGGGCGCGGGTCTTCGGCGGCCGGCTGGCGGTCGCGCCGGGTATCCGCATCAGCCTGCAGACGCAGGAGGCAACACCGCTCGCCGGCCTGCCGTCCTGGCTGGCGGGCTGCCTGGATCGCCGTCTCGACCGCCTGTCCGGCGGTCAGCGCCACTACCTCGCACTGTGGGCGGTGCTGCAGGCGCCGGCCGACCTGCTGCTGCTCGACGAGCCGACCAACAACCTCGACGCCGCCGGCGTCGTCCATCTCGGCCTGGCCCTGCGGCAGCGTGCCGCCGCCGGCTGCGCCATCCTCGTCGTCAGCCACGACGCCGCCTTCCTTGCTGCGGCTTGCGACGCGGTGATTCGCCTGGAAGCGCCCGATGTTCCCTGACCTGTTCGCCATTCCCTTCCTGACCGGCCTTTGCCTGGCGGTCTTGCTGCCGCTGCTCGGCTGCTACCTGCGCCTGCGCGACGAATGGCTGGCGGCGCTCGCCTACGCCCACGTCGCCGCTGGTGGCGCGCTGCTCGCCATGCTGGCCGGCCTGCCGCCGCCGGTCGGCGGCGTTGCTGCCGCCGCCGCCGCCGCCCTGGCCAAGGAGCCTCTCGCCGCCCGCTTGCCGGCGAGCGCGCTCTTCCCCCTGTTGTTGCTCTTTGGTTGGGCCGTCGGCATGCTGGTCGCCGCCAACCATCCGCTGGCCGAGCGCGTCGGCAGCGCGCTTTTCGACGGCCAGCTCTATTTCGCCGACGCTGGCCGCTTGGCTACCGTGGCCGCCGGTACGCTGGCCTGCCTGCTGGTCTTGCGCCGCCTGTCCCGCCCGCTGCTGCTCAGCCAGCTATATCCGGATCACTTTCGCTTGCGCGGCGAAGCGCCCTGGCCGGTGCACAGCGGCTTCGATCTGCTCGCCGCGCTGGTGCTGGCGCTGGCGACGACGACCCTGGGCGTGATGGCGACCTTCGCCCTGGTCTTCGTCCCGCCCTGCTTGGCCTTCCGGCGCGCAGGCGACTGGCGGCGCGGCTTGCGTCTGGCGCTGCTCGTCAGTGTCGGCGGCTACATCGCCGCTTTCGCCATGGCTCTGTGGTTCGACCAGCCCTTCGGGCCGGTGCTGGCGATCCTGCTGATTCTTCTTGCCGGTATTGCCGCTTGCTCTCGCTCATGAGGTCTTTGCAGGAACCAGGCCAGGCTGACGGAACCGACTGCTTTTATCTCGTTAATCAACAATTTATTGCCATTCGAATAGTACGTCGGATTATAAAAACTTGAATGGCATGGTTGGCGCGAGTACCATTGCCGGTTTTTCAACCCGAGGTAAGAAAAAATGCAACGCTCTGTCTGGCTGTCAATACTGGCTGCTTCCCTGTTCACCCTGTCCGGTTGCAAGACGACCGGCGCCGGCGCCGGCGGTGAGATGTCGGCGAGCAGCGCCATCGACATCGGTTCGTCGGTGGTTGCCGTGGCCAGCCTCAGCGACGAGGAAATGCTCGAACTGGGCAAGCGCACCGCCGCCAACGAAGATCAGCGCAACCAGATCGCCGCGCCGCGCAGCAAGTACGCCAAGCGCCTGCAGAAACTCACCGCGAACTGGACCAAGATCGACAAGGCCAATCTCGATTTCAAGGTTTACATGAAGAATGACGTCAATGCCTTCGCCGTGCCGAACGGTTCGATCCGCGTCTATTCCGGTCTGATGGACAAGTTCACCGACGACGAACTGCGCTACGTGCTGGCGCATGAGATCGGCCACGTCATGCTCGGCCATTCGAAGCGGGCGCTGCAACTGGCGCACGCCAGCTCGGCCGCCCGCCAGGCTGCCGCCAGCAGCGGCAACGGTGCGGTAGCGGCGATTGCCGCGTCGGAGCTCGGGGCGATGGGCGAAGCGCTGATCAACGCCCAGTTCTCGCAAAAGCAGGAAAACGAGGCCGACGATTACGCGGTCGATTACCTCGCCAAGCAGAAGCTGAAGAACGCCGGCGCCGTGACCGCGCTGCGCAAGCTGGAAAAACTCTACGGCAACGACCGCAGCGCCTTCTCCAGCCACCCGGCGCCGGGCGAACGCGCCAAGCGCATGGAACAGCGGATCAAGGCGAAGTAAGTCAGTCGCTGAACGCAGCAACAAAAAGGGCGCCGGCATGGCGCCCTTTTTGTTGCCCTGCATCGATGGCGGAAAGGTCGGGGCGGTTTAGAGAAGCGGCTTGTCGCGCCGCGGGGCCCCGATCAAGTCTGGCGTGACGCTCTTGCTACCGTTCCCGTCACGCCTTCACGTGCAGTCCGCACGCCTTGGATTCCGGCGCTTGTCTCCGGCCGCCCCTGCGGGGCTTAACATTCGCTGCGCGATTTAGCCTGCGCTGGCGCCGGATGTCACGCTTTCACGTGCAGTCCACACTCCTTGGATTCCGGCGACTCCCACCACCATCTGCCGGCGCGGATGTCTTCGCCGAGCGAGACGGCGCGGGTGCAGGGGGCGCAGCCGATGCTGGGGTAGAACTTGTCGTGCAGGGCGTTGTAGGGCACGACGTTGTGTTTGATGTAGGTCCAGACTTCCTTCTCGCTCCAGGTGGCGAGCGGGTTGAATTTTTCCAGGCCGTTGCCTTCGTCGTATTCCTGCGTCGCCAATTGGCCGCGGGTGGCGGCCTGTTCAGCGCGCATGCCGGTGATCCAGGCGCGCTTGCCAGCCAGGGCGCGCTTCAGCGGTTCGACCTTGCGCGCGTAGCAGCAGGCCTTCCTGAGCGTCACCGAGTCGTAGAAGGCGTTGATGCCGTGCTGGCGGACATAGCTTTCGACTTCCTCGGACTGCGGGAAGTAGATCTTCAGTTTCAGCCCGTAGTGCTGATCGACCTTGGCCATCAGGTCGTAGGTTTCGGCCGGCAGGCGGCCGGTGTCGAGGCTGAAGATCTCGATCGGCAGGCCGGCCTTGACGATCAGGTCGGTGAGGACCATGTCTTCGGCGCCGAGGCTGTTGGCGAAGGTGGCCGGCGACCAGGCGCCGGCGATCTCGGCGAGCAGCGCGGCGGCGGCTTCGGTCTTGGCGGTGGTGCTGGCGGCGAGTTCGGGGGTGATGTTGAGCAGGGCTGGCGTCATGGCTGGCGATCGGGTCAGGCGGTACGGCGACGAAAGTAGGGTTCGGGCTGGTCGGTCGAGCCCTGGTAGGTGGCGGAGAACGGCGAGAATCCCTGGTCGATGGCATAGACCGCGTCCTTGCCGTCCTTCAGCGCGTAGCTGTCGAAGCCGACGCGCTGCATGAAGAAGAGCTGGTCGTGCAGCACGTCGCCGACGGCGCGCAGTTCGCCCTGGTAATGGTAGCGCTGGCGCAGCAGGGCGGCGGTCGAGTAGCCGCGACCATCGACGAACTTCGGGAAGTTGATGGCGATGACCACGAAATAATCGAGGTCGGCAGCAGCGTCTTCGACCTTATCGTCCGCTTGCAGCAAGAGGCCGATGCGCTTGTGGCAGGAGACGATCTCGTTCTTGCGCGCCAGCCAGACGGCGAGCGGGAAGATGACGTCGCCGGCGGGGAGGGCGACGGTGTCGGGCGTCTCGCCTTCGGCCAGGGTCAGCGTCGTCCAGGTATCGGCGGCGAGCGCGCCCTGCTTGATCAGTTGTGCCATGTTATGCGGCCTCCTTTTGTGCAACCTTGGCCTTGCCGTGGGCGCGGCCTTCGTAGACGCGGTTCTTGAACGGGTCGATGCCGATCCGGTCGAAAGTGTCGATGAAACGTTCGTCCGGATGACGGTTCTCCAGATAGACCTGGATGATCTTCTCGACCACGTCCGGCATTTCGCCGGCCGAGAAGGACGGGCCGATCACCTTGCCGAGCTTGGCGTCGTTGCCCTGACGGCCGCCCAGCGTGACCTGGTAGAACTCGTCGTTGTTCTTGTCGACGCCGAGTACGCCGATGTGGCCGACATGGTGGTGACCGCAGGCGTTCATGCAGCCGGAGATGTTGAGGTCGATCTCGCCGATGTCGAACAGGTAGTCGAGGTCGTCGAAACGCTGCTGGATGGCGGTGGCGATGGGGATCGACTTGGCGTTGGCGAGGTCGCAGAAATCACCGCCCGGGCAGCAGATGATGCTGGTCAAGAGGCCGATGTTGGGTGTTGCCAGGCCGGCCGCCTTGGCCTGTTGCCAGACGGCGTAAAGATCGGCCAGCTTGACGTCGGCCAGGATGACGTTCTGCTCATGGCTGATGCGCAGCTCGCCGAAGCTGTAGCGGTCGGCCAGGTCGGCGACGACTTCCATCTGCTCGGAGGTGATGTCGCCCGGCGCGACACCGTGCGGCTTCAGCGACAGCGTGACCGCCGCGTA
This sequence comes from Azonexus caeni, assembly GCF_048146105.1. NCBI lineage: Bacteria > Pseudomonadati > Pseudomonadota > Betaproteobacteria > Rhodocyclales > Azonexaceae > Azonexus > Azonexus caeni. The sequence goes on along the minus strand of NZ_JBKJAD010000031.1, from coordinate 22,925 downwards.
GCCATCGACCTTGTGCGCATGGGTGTTGCGCTCGACCCAGCGGGCGAAGGCTTTTTCTTCGACGATCTTCGCCTGGTAGCCGGCGTCGACGGTACTGATCGTCTCGTAAGCGGGGGCGCCGAAATGCGCCGCGACGCGCTCGTACTCGGCCTGCGTGATGGTCGCCGGGCCGTCCTTGGCGTGCGCCCATTCGGCTTCGACCAGCTTGGCGAATTCCTCGACGCCGAGCGCCTGGACGAGAATCTTGATGCGCGCCTTGTAGGCGTTGTCGCGGCGGCCGAAGCGGTTATAGACGCGGAGGATCGCCTCGCAGTAGCTGAGGATGTGCTGCCAGGGCAGGAAGTCGCGCACGACCTGGCCGCGGATCGGCGTGCGACCGAGGCCGCCGCCGACGATCACGGTGAAGCCGGTGACGCCGTCGACCACCTTGAGATGCAGGCCGATGTCGTGGAACCAGGTGACCGCCCGGTCTTCCTCGGTGCCGGAAATGGCGATCTTGAACTTGCGCGGCAGGAAGGCGAATTCCGGGTGGAAGGTGGTCCACTGGCGGAGGATTTCGGCCAGCGGACGCGGATCGATGATCTCGTCGGCGGCGACGCCAGCGAACTGGTCGGTGGTGATGTTGCGCAGGCAGTTGCCCGAGGTCTGGATCGCGTGCAGGTCGACCTCGGCCAGCTCGGCCAGGATGTCGGGCACATCGGTCAGTTTCGGCCAGTTCAGCTGCAGGTTGTGGCGGGTGGTGAAATGGCCGTAGCCGCGGTCGTACTTGCGAGCGACGTGGGCCAGCTTGCGCAGTTGCGCCGAATTGAGCATGCCGTAGGGCACGGCGATGCGGAACATCGGCGCGTGGCGCTGGATGTAGAGGCCGTTCTGCAGGCGCAGCGGGCGGAACTCGTCGTCGGTCAGTTCGCCGGCCTGCCAGCGGTTGACCTGATCGCGAAACTGCTCGACCCGGTCGAGGATCAGCTGGCGGTCGATGGCGTCGTATTTGTACATGGCGTTCTCTTGGGGGTGAATCAGGTGAAGACCAGCTTGCTGCCGATCAGCACGAGCATGGAGGCGAGGATGCGGCGCAGGATGTGCTCCGGTACCTTGGCGGAGAGATGGCTGCCGAGCCAGATGCCGGGCAGCGAGCCGAGCAGCAGGGCGCCGAGCAAGGCCCAGTCGACGCTGCCGAGCAGCCAGTGGCCGAGGCCGGCGACCAGCGTCAGCGGCACGGCGTGGGCGACGTCGGAACCGACGATCTTGACCGGCGACAGCTTCGGGTAAAGGAAGAAGAGGGCGGCGACGCCGAGCGCGCCGGCGCCGACCGAGGAAATCGTCACCAGCACGCCGAGCACGACGCCGACGCCGACCGTGATCTTGCCCAGGCAGCACTGGCGCAGCGGTGATTCGTCGTGGCGGCTGGCGTATTCGCGCAGCTTGCGGCCGAACAGGATGGCGATGGCGGTGAGCAGCAGGGCGAAGCCGAGGCCGTGCGAGACGATCTTGCTGATTGCGTTGCTGCCTTCGGGGAGCAGCGACAACACCCAGATGGTCAGCGCCGCCGCCGGGATGCTGCCGGCGGCGAGGCGACCGGTGACCTGCCAGTCGATATGTCCCTTGCGGCCGTGGGCGACGGTGCCGCCGGCCTTGGTCATGGCGGCGTAGAGCAGGTCGGTGCCGACGGCCGTTGCCGGATGCACGCCGAACAGCAGCACCAGCAGCGGGGTCATCAGCGAACCGCCGCCGACGCCCGTCAGACCGACGATGGCGCCGACCGCGAAGCCGGAAAGGGTGTACAGGTAGTCCATGGGTCGGCATCCTACCGGGCGCCGATTGAATCAAAAAGAATATTGGGTTAGATTGTTATCGTATTTTGTTATTAAGCCATTCATGAAACTCCAGCAACTGCGCTACATCGTCGAGATCGAACGCCAGGGACTCAACGTCTCGGAGGCGGCCGAGGTGCTGTATACCTCGCAGCCGGGCGTGTCCAAGCAGATCAAGCTGCTCGAGGACGAACTCGGCATCGCCATCTTCGAGCGCAGCGGCAAGCGCTTCACCGGCATCACCGAACCGGGCCGGGTGGTCATCGACATCGCCCGCCGCATCCTGCGCGAGGCGGAAAACCTGAAGCGCGCCAGCGGCGAATTCTCCAGCGGCGACTCCGGCAAGCTGGTGCTGGCGGCGACCCACACCCAGGCGCGCTACGCGCTGCCCACCGTGGTCCGCGACTTCGTCGCCCGTCACCCCAGGGTCAAGCTCGAGATGCACCAGGGCAACCCGGTGCAGATCGCCGACTGGGTGGCCTCCGGTGAGGCCGACTTCGGGATCGCCACCGAGTCGCTCGGCGAGCACCCGCAACTTGTCTCCTTCCCGGTCCAGCAGTGGTCACATTGCGTGATCGCGCCGGCCGGCCATGCCATCCTGGCCAGCCAGCCGCTGGCGCTGCAGGAACTGGCGCGCTGGCCGCTGATCACCTACGACGCGGCGTTTACCGGCCGCTCGCGGATCAACCGCGCCTTCGAACGCCTGGAGATCGAGCCCAACATCGCGCTCACCGCGCTCGACGCCGACGTGATCAAGACCTACGTCAGCCTCGGCCTTGGTCTCGGCATCATCGCCAAGCTCGCCTTCGATCCCCAGCGTGACGCCGGCCTGGTGGCGATCGACGCCGGCCACCTGTTCGAATCGAACACCACCCGGCTGGCGGTGCGGCGTGGCAGCTACCTGCGCCGTTTCGATTACGACTTCATCGAACTGTTCGCCCCCCACCTCAACAAGCGCGTCGTCGAGATGACCCTGCAGGGCGGCGGCGAGGCCTGGCAGCTTTAGCAAAAAAAAGCCCGCCGGGCGGCGGGCTGGTCTGGCCTTGGGTGAGGTCAGTTGACCTTGGCCTTGGCGCGCAGGTCCTTGATCAGGCTTTCCACCTGCATCTGCGTCGCGCGTTGCTGCAGTTGCGGCTTGACCTGTTCGAACGGCGGCGGCGTCAGCGGGCGGCTGTCTTCGAGCTGGATGACGTGGAAGCCGTAGTCGGTCTTCACCGGCGTCTTGGTGTATTCGCCCTTCTTCAGCGTCGTCAGGGTGTCGCCGAAAGGCTTGACGTAGGCGGTCGGGGCGCTCCATTCGAGTTCGCCGCCCTTGTCCTTGGAACCGGGGTCCAGCGACTGCTTGGCCAGGGTGGCGAATTTCTCGCCCTTGTCCAGCTTGGCGATGATCGCCTTGGCGTCGTCTTCCTTTTCGACCAGGATGTGGCGCGCCTTGTACTCGGTGCTGCCGAGCGACTTCTTCAATTGCTCGTAGTCGGACTTCAACTGGGCGTCGCTGACCGGATGGCTGCGCACGTAGTCGCCCATGAAGGAGCGGATCAGCACGGCCTGGCGGGCCAGTTCCATCTGGCCGCGGACTTCCGGCTTCTTGTCGAGGCCCTTCTTGGCGGCTTCCTGCGAGAGTAGTTCGCGGCGGATCAGTTCTTCCCTGATCGCGTTCTTGAGTTCGGGCGAATCCGGGGCGCCCTGCGCCTTTTGCTCGGCAAGGAAGGCGTCGTACACGGTTTGCGGGATGGCCTTGCCGTTGACCGTGGCGTAGGCCTTGCTCTGGGCGAAGGCGGGTGCGGAGATGAGGCTGCCGGCAACCAGCAGTGCAGCCAGGGAGCTGAGTTTGAACATGGGGATGGGGTCCTGGGGGTGGTTGGTACGAAAGTCAGACTTCTTCGGGGGCCAGTGCGCGTATGGCCAGCGCGTGGATCCGGTGGTGCATCAAGTCACCTGCGGCATCGTACACCAGACGATGACGAACGAGTGTCTTTTTGCCGGAAAAAGCCGCTGCCACGATGTCGACGCGGAAATGCGCGCCGCCGCCGGCACCGGCGTGGCCGGCGTGGCGGTGCGATTCGTCGGCGATGGTCAGCGATTGCGGCGCCAGTGCCGCCAGGCGTTCGCGCAGCAGGGCGAGGGTGGCTTCGTGGCTCACGCCGGCAGTGCCTTCTTGAACGGCTTGACGGTGACCTTTTCGTAGACGCCGGCGGCGATGTAGGGGTCGGCATCGGCCCAGGTGCGGGCGGCGTCGAGCGAGGCGAATTCGGCGACGATCAGGCTGCCGCTGAAACCGGCGGCGCCGGGGTCGGGCGCGTCGATCGCCGGGCAGGGACCGGCCAGCAGCAGGCGACCTTCGGCCTGCAGCGCCTGCAGGCGGGCGAGGTGCTCGGGGCGGGCGGCGAGGCGTTGTTCCAGGCTGCCGGGGCGGTCTTCGCCGACGATCATGTACAGCATCATTTTTCTTCCTCGATGTACTTCGACAGCAGCGCGCCCTGCGCGACGATGAAGACGAGCATCAGGCCCATGCCGCCGAAGAGTTTGAAATCGACCCAGATATCGGTCGGGAAATTGAAGGCGACGATCAGGTTGAGCACGCCCATGAGCAGGAAGAAGCCGATCCACGCGAAGTTGAGCCGCCGCCAGACGGCGTCCGGCAACTTCATCTGCTCGCCGAGCATGGCCTGGATCGCGTTCTTCTTCATGATCAGCGCGGCGAACAGCATGCTGCCGGCGAAGGCCCAGTAGAGCAGCGTCGGCTTCCACTTGATGAAGGCCTCGTTGCGGAAGATCAGCGTCATGCCGCCGAAGACGACGACCAGGCCGAGGCTGAGCCAGAGCATCTTGTCCACCTTGCCGTGGCGGAAATGCACCCAGGCGATCTGGGCAACGGTGGCGACGATGACGACGACGGTGGCGAGCAGGATCGGCGCCTTGTCGGGGGCGATGACGGCGCCGCCGAGCAGGCTGCCGACCCAGTCGGCGGCGGTTTCCGGATGGCCGCCAGCGTATTTGAAGGCGGCGAAAAAGAGGATGACCGGGAAGAGATCGAAGAGGAGTTTCATGGCGGCGCATTATATACTGCGCCGAGAAACGCAACGCTCGGGCAGACGAATGCACAAGGTACTGATCATCGACGACAGCGACATCAACCTGACGCTGATCAAGGCGCTGGTCCTCAAGCTCGGGGATTGCGAACCGATCCTTTTCGAGCGCCCGCTGGAAGCGCTCGAATGGTGTCGCGACAACGTGCCCGACCTGGTCATCGTCGATTACATGATGCCGGACATGGACGGCCTGCGTTTCATCGCCGCCTTCCGCGCGCTGCATGGGCGGACCGAGATCCCGGTGTTGATGATCACCGCCAATGACCAGAAGGACATCCGTTACGAAGCGCTGCTCGGCGGCGCCAACGATTTCCTGACCAAGCCGATCGACCGCATCGAATTCTCGGCCCGTTCGCGCAACATGCTGGCCTTGCGCACTGGCCAGAAATTCCTCGCCGATCGCGCCGCCTATCTGGCCGAAAAGGTCGAGGAACGTACCCGGGAAATCCGCGAGCGCGAACGCGAGCTGATCTTCCGTATTTCGCGCGCCGCCGAATTCCGCGATCCCGAAACCGGTGCCCATATCCAGCGTATGGCGCACTACTCGGAAATCATCGCCCGCGGGCTCGACCTTGACGATGCCAGTTGTCGGCTGCTGCTGAAGGCGGCGCCGATGCACGATGTCGGCAAGATTGGCATTCCCGACTACATCCTGCTCAAACCCGGCCGTCTGACGCCGCAGGAGTTCGAAGTCATGAAACGGCACGCCGAACTGGGCTATGAGTTGCTCAAAGACAGCGGATCGGAAATCCTGCAGGCGGGCGCCGAAATCGCCCTTTCCCACCATGAAAAATATGACGGGAGCGGCTATCCTAAAGGACTCAAGGGGCACGCCATCCCGTTGTTCGGTCGTATCGTCGCCGTCGCCGACGTCTTCGATGCGCTGACCTCGGAACGCCCATACAAGAAAGCCTGGTCGCTGGACGATGCGTTGCGTTTCCTCGAAAACGGGCGTGGCGCGCACTTCGATCCCCTCTGCGTCGAAGCTTTGCTGGCCGGTTGGGAGGAAGTGCTCGAAGTGCGGCAACGCTTCCATGACGAGGAAATGCCGCTGATCTGATACAGCGTCGAATGGAGACTGCAATGACCACCACCCCACCCTTCGCCATCGACAAGCCGGCAATCATGGAGCGTCTGGGCGGTGATCGGGACATCTACGCGATGATGATCGACATCTTCCTGCAGGACGTCGAGCACAATTGCAGCAACCTGTTGGCGGCCAGTCTCTCCGGCAGCGCCGAATTACTGGTGCGCGAGGCGCATACGGTCAAGGGTTTGCTGGCGACGATGTCCGACGACCATGGCGCCGAACTGGCGTTGGCGCTGGAAATGCAGGCCCGCCAGGGTGTGATGGACGGTGCCGAGGCCAAGGCGCAGGGCATCGTCGCGCGGATCAACGAAGTCGCCGCGGTGCTGCGCGTCTCAGAACGGTAGTTCGAGCTGGCTGGCAGCGTTGTCGACCTTGCCCGTCTCATCCCAGGAGACGACCCCCAGCCTTGGCGCCAGCAGCAGTTCGCTCAGCGTCGCCAGATTTTCTTCCAGGTAAGGCATCGGCGGCGCCAGGCAGTTCGCCACCCAGCCGGCGATGACCAGGCCGCGCGCGGCAACCGCTTCGGCGGTGAGCAGCGCGTGGTTGAGGCAGCCGAGCCGCATGCCGACGACCAGGATCACCGGCAGCCGCAGTTGCGCGGCGAGATCGGCGCCGTTGCGGTCGAGTCCGAAGGGTACGCAGAAGCCCCCGGCGCCTTCGACGACGACGAAATCCGCCGCCTGGCGGGCGCTCGCCACGGTGCTGGCGATGCGCGTGAAATCGATATCGACGCCGGCTTCGGCGGCGGCGATGTGGGGCGCGATGGCGGGCGCGAAACAATAGGGATTGACCACCTCGTCCGGCAACTGGACGCTGCTTGCGGCGCGCAGGCGCTGCACGTCGTCGTTGTGGCCGGCGGCGTCGGTGCCGGCGGCGACCGGCTTGAGGCCGACCGCCGACAGCCCGGCGCGGCGGGCGCGGTGGAGCAGGGCGCAGGCGATGTGGGTCTTGCCGACATCGGTGTCGGTGCCGGTGAGGAAGTAGGCTGAACTCATGTTTGGGCGTGGATCAGGATGACATCGTAGGTGAGCGGCAGGCCGTCCGGCTGGCGCAAGGTTTCCCAGGCGGCGGTCAGGCGGGCGAAGGCGTTGCGGCTCATCAGTCCGCTGCGCCGGCCGGCGCCCAACTGGTTGGCGCCGACCGCCTTGACCGCCCGCAGCAGCGCGCGCAGATCCGGGTAGAAGGCGGTTTCCATGTGGCTGGCGCAGTCGACCGCGGTGAAACCGGCGGCGCCGGCGAGCGCGGCGAGCTGTTCGGCATCGTGGAAATGCAGCGTGTGCCGGTAGGCGTCGACGTCGCGGAAGGCGCTGCGCATCTCGTGGAAGGTCGCCGGGCCGAGCGTCGCCAGCGCCAGCCGGCCCCCCGGACGCAGCACGCGACGGGCTTCGCCGAGGGCGCGGGTGGGGTCGCACCACTGCAAGGCCAGGCTCGACCAGTAGAGATCGATGCTGGCGCTGGCCAGCGGCAGGTGTTCGAGGTCGCCGGCGAGGCGTTGGCAAGCGCCGGGCAGGCGGCGCAGCATCGCCGTCGACAGGTCGAGGGCGACGATTTCGGCGGCCGGGTAGCGCGCCTGCAGCAGACCGCGCGCGGCGCCGGTGCCGCAGCCGGCGTCGAGCAGGCGGGCGGGCGCCGCGTCCGACATCCCGGCAGCGAGCCGGGCGCAGATGCGGCGCTGGACGTCGGCGGCGGCGTCGTAGGTGGCGGCGGCGCGTTCGAACGACTGGCGGATGCGCGCCTTAGGCGGCTGGCTCATCGAAGAAAGCGCGGGCGGTGGCGACGAAGTGTTCCGCTTGCGAGAGGAAGGGAGCGTGGGCGCAGCCGGCGAACAGTTCGAGACGGGCGCCGGGAATCAGCGCCGCCAGCGCGCGCGCCGCGGCGGGCGGCATCAGCGGGTCGGCATCGCCATGGATGAGCAGGGTCGGCGCCCGCACCCGGGCAGCGTCGGCGCGCAGGTCGACGTCGCGCAGCCAGGCCAGGCCGGCGGCGAGGACGAGCGGCGAGGGCAGCGGATCGGCCTGTTCGAGGATGCGGCGGCTGACTTCCTTGGCCTGCGCGTCGCCACGGTTGAAGCCGCCGACGAAGCGCGGCAGCATGCCGACCGGGTCGACGCCGACGGCGGCGCTGAAATCGGCCAGCGTCGCCGGCGGCATGGCGTCCGGCCAGCCGTCGCGCTGGACGAAGGAAGCGGTGCCGGCGACCAGCAGCAGCTTGCCGACCTTGTCCGGATGGCGGGCGGCGACGGCCAGCGCCAACTGGGCGCCGATCGACCAGCCGGCGAGCGTGCTGCCGGTCGCCAGGCGGGCGCCGATGGCGGCGACGGCGTGGTCGAAGTCGCCTTCCAGCGCTTCGTCGCGGTAACCGGGCAGATCGATGAATTGCCCGTGCAGCGCGTCGACCGCGGCCTGCAGCGGGCCACGGCCGAGACACCAGCCGGGCAGGAAAACGAGGGGAGCGTTCATCGCAACAGGCTCATCGGGGAAAGTCGGGCGGCGATTTTAACCCGCCGCCGCCTCGCGCAGCGCGCCGATCAGGGCAGCGACGTCGGCCTCGGTGTGCGCGGCGGAGAGCGAGATGCGCAAGCGTGCCGTACCTTTCGGCACGGTCGGCGGGCGGATCGCCGGCACCCACAGGCCGTTTTCCCAGAGCCGGCGGGCGAGCGCCAGTGCCGCCGCGTTGTCGCCGACGAGCAGCGGCTGAATCGCCGTCGGCGAGGCCGGCAGATGCCAGGGCAGGCCGGCCAGACCGTCGCGCAACTGGGCGATGCGGGCGAAAAGATTGGCGCGCAGCGCGTCGCCGGCGGCGATCAGGTCGAGGCTGGCGCTCAGCGCGCAGGCAACGGCCGGTGGCGCGGCGGTGGTGAAGATGTAGCTGCGCGCCTTGTTGCGCAGGTAGTCGATGGCCAGCGCCGAGCCGGCGACGAAGGCGCCGCCGACGCCGGCCGCCTTGCCGAGGGTGCCCATGAGCAGGATGCGCGGGTCGGCCGGCAGACCGAAGTGGGCCAGGCTGCCGCGCCCCTGCGGGCCGAGGACGCCGAAGCCGTGCGCGTCGTCGAGCACCAGCCAGGCGTCGTAACGCTCGGCCAAGGCGTGGAGCGCCGGCAGCGGGGCGAGGTCGCCGTCCATGCTGAACACGGTGTCGCTGACGATCAGCTTGGTCTGCGCCGGACTGGCGGCGAGCAGGCGCTCGAGCGCGGCGAGGTCGGCGTGCGGGTAACGCTGCGTCGTCGCGCCGTTGGCCTTGGCCAGTTGCATGGCGTCGATCAGCGAGGCGTGGTTGAGCTTGTCGGCGAACACCGCGTCGCCGCGCCCGGCCAGCGTCGGCGTCACCGCCAGGTTGGCGAGGTAGCCGGTGGCGAAAGTGAGGACGCCCGGAAAGCCGGTGAATTCGGCGAGCCGCTCGGCCAGTGCGGCGTGCGGCTGCAGGTGGCCGCTGACCAGGTGGGCGGCGCCGCTGCCGGCGCCCCAGGCCAGCGCGCCGTCGGCGAGGGCGCGGGCGAGGGCGGGATGGGCGGCGAGCCCGAGATAATCGTTGCTGGCGAAATTGATCCGTTGCCGGCCGTCGACCGTGACCACTCTGGCGCACGGTGATTCCAGCAGGCGGTGGAGGCGACCGAGATCGGCAGCGGCCAGTTCGGCAAGCTCTTGCGTCAGGCGCTGGTCGAGCGTGCGGCTCATCGCGTCAGCTCGATTTCACCCTGCAGGAAGGTGACCGCCCGGCCGGAGACGATCACCCGCTCGCCCTGCAGGCGGCAGCCGAGTTCGCCGCCGCGCCGCGACACCTGGCGTGCACTAAGTTCGTTTTTGCCAAGGCGGGCCGCCCAGTATGGCGTCAGTTCGCAGTGGGCGGAGCCGGTGACCGGGTCTTCGGCGATGCCGACCTTGGGGGCGAAGAAGCGGCTGACGAAATCGACGTCGCTGCCCGGTGCGGTGACCACCACGCCGCGCCGGTCGAGACGGCGGAAACAGGCGAAATCGGGCGCCAGCGCGCGGACGCTGGCCTCGTCGTCGAAAACCGCGATGTAGTCGTCGGCGGCGAGGATTGCCGTCGGTGTCGCGCCGAGCCCGGCGAGCAGCGCCGGCGGCGCCGGGCAGGGGCGCGGCGGCAGGGCCGGGAAATCCATCGCCAGTGCCGCGCCGGCGCGTTCGACGACCAGTTCGCCGCTGCGCGTGCGGAAGCGGATGCGCTCGCCGGCGTAGCCGAGAATGTTGAACAGGACGTGCGCCGAAGCCAGCGTGGCGTGGCCACAGAGGTCGATTTCGGTGGTCGGCGTGAACCAGCGTAGCGCGAAGCCGTCGCCGTCGGGGACGAAGAAGGCGGTCTCCGAAAGATTGTTCTCGTCGGCGATGGCCTGCAGCAAGCCGTCATCCGGCCAGGCGTCGAGCGGACAGACGGCCGCCGGATTGCCGGAAAAAGCCCTGCTGGCAAAGGCATCGACCTGATATAGCCGGATTTTCACGTTACCCCCTGTTTGATTCGCCATTGCTCCAGCATTGCTGGACGCAGGGCGAACTTTAACAAAGTCAGGGGGGCGGCGTTGCCTTTCCGGTTCGGCGGCCGGCGCCGCCGCTCAGGCCGCCAGCGGCTGCAGGGCGCGTTGTGAAACGATGAAGCGGCGGCGGGCGCCGCTGCCGATCTCGCTTTCGACTTCCCACATGGCGAGGCCCTTGACCACCGCCACCTGTTCGATGGCTACAACGACCGCGCCGATTTTGGTACAAAGATAACGGGCGCCACGTTCAATGCTTGCTTTCACTTTCATCGGCAATGTCTCCGTGTTCGTTGGGAAACGTCATCGTAACGGGAATGTCACGGAGGTGAACAGGTTTTGCTGGGCGTAATCTTTCGATTTTTTCGGAAACGGCCGACTGGCCGTCGATGGCGGGAAAAATGGCGGTAAGAAAAATTCTGCGGATGGGCGATCCGCTGCTCTGGGAAGTGGCCAGGCCGGTGACGGCGTTCGGTACGCCGATGCTGCGTCAACTGATCGACGACATGTTCGAGACGATGCAGGCGGCCGGTGGCGTCGGCATCTCCGCGCCGCAGATCGGCGCAAGCCTGCAGGTGGTGATCTTCGGCTTCGAGGCCAGCGCGCGTTACCCGGAGGCGCCGCCGGTGCCGCTGACCGTCCTGATCAATCCCCGGATCACGCCGCTCGACGAGGCCGAGGAAAGCGGCTGGGAAGGCTGCCTGTCGGTACCGGGAATGCGCGGCGAAGTGGCGCGCTGGCAGCGCATCCGCTACCAGGGGCACGACCCCGACGGGCAGCCGATCGACCGGGTCGCCGAAGGCTTTCATGCGCGGGTGGTGCAGCACGAATGCGATCACCTGATCGGTCGCCTCTATCCGTCGCGGATTCGCGATTTCACGCGCTTCGGCTTTACCGACGTGCTGTTTCCCGAACTCGTCGCCTGAACCCCTGGCTAGCGCGCATGGCCGGAATTTTCGAACAGCTCGCCGAACGGCGCATCAGCGAGGCGCTGGCGCGCGGCGATCTCGACCACCTGCCGGGGGCCGGCAAGCCGCTGGTTTTCGACGACGAGCCCTTGCTCTCGCCCGAGCAGCGCATGGTCAACCGGATTCTGAAGAACGCCGGCTTTACGCCGCGCGAGGTGCTGCTGCGCCGGGAAATCGCCGCCTTGCGCCAGGCGGTCGAGGCTTTGCCGGCGGGCGCCGAACGCGACGAAAAGCGGCGCGAACTCCTGCTGCTGGTCCAGGTTGCCGAGAGCAGGACTTAGGCGCTGCCGTACACGCGCATCCAGACGACGAGCAGCAGCGCTGCCGCGACGACCCAGGCCAGGGTGGCGCTGATCAGCGTCGGCGCCAGCGCCAGGCGGGCGCTCAGCCAGTACACGGCGAGCAGGTAGACAGCGTAGGGGATCAGCGACCAGAGGCCGAACAGCGCCGTGGTGCGCAGATCGGTCATGCCGCGTTCGGCGCCGACGATGGCGTGGGCGATCAGCGCGAAGGTCGGAAAGAGCGGCACCAGGCCGGCGATGTAGAAGCTCTTCGAGCGCGAGAGGAGCGCGATGATCAGCACCGCGCCGGCGCCGAGCAGGGATTTCAGGAACAGGGCGATCATCGTAGCGCCGCCTCCAGTGCGTCGGCGGCGGCCCGGCCGAGCAGCGCGATCTCGTCGTCGCCGACGACGTAGGGCGGCATCAGGTAGACGGTGTTGCCGATTGGTCGCAGCAGCGCGCCGGCCTCCAGCGCGGCACGGTAGAAGCGGCGCGAGAAATGCGGGTCGTCGGTGAGTACGTCGAAAGCGGCGATCATGCCGCGCTGGCGCAGGTGGGCAACTTGCGGATGGGCGGCGAGCGGTGCCAATGCGGCGCCGATCTTCTGCGCTTTCACGCGGTTGGCGGCCAGCACGTCATCCTGCGCGAAGATGTCCAGCGTTGCCAGCGCCGCCCGGCAGGCGAGCGGGTTGCCAGTGTAGGAATGCGAGTGCAGGAAGGCGCGCGCCACCGTGTCGTCGAGGAAGGCGGCGTAGATCGTGTCGCTGCACAGCACCACCGAGAGCGGCAGGTAGCCGCCGGAAATGCCCTTGGAGAGGCTGATCAGGTCGGGGCGAATCTCCGCTTGTTCATGCGCGAAGAAGGTGCCGGTACGGCCGCAGCCGACGGCGATCTCGTCGCAGATCAGGTGCACTTCGTGCTGGTCGCACAACTGGCGGGCGAGGCGCAGGTATTCCGGGTCGGACATCGCCATGCCGGCGGCGCCCTGGACCAGCGGCTCGACGATCAGCGCGGCGGTGCGTTCGCCGTTTTTCTCCAGCCAGTCGGCAAGGCCGGCGGCGGCGCGGCGGGCGACGTCGGCCGGGGTTTCGCCGGCTTCGGCCAGGCGGAAGTCGGGCGCGGGTAGGACGTGCGCGGCGTGGCGCACGAGCGGCGCGTAGGCGTCCTTGAAGATGGCGACGTCGGTGACCGCCAGCGCGCCCACCGTTTCGCCGTGGTAGCTGCCGGCGAGGCAGAGGAATTCCGCCTTCTCCGGGCGGCCGACGTTGCGCCAGTAGTGGAAGCTCATCTTCAGCGCGATTTCGGTCGCCGAGGCGCCGTCGGACGCGTAGAAGGCGTGGCCGAGCGTACCGCCGGTCAGATCGCTCAAGCGTTCGGACAGTTCGACCACCGGCCGGTGCGTGAAGCCGGCCAGCATGACGTGCTCAAGGGTTTCCAGTTGCTCGCGCAGCGCCGCGTTGATGCGCGGCTCGGCGTGGCCGAACAGGTTGGTCCACCACGAGCTGATCCCGTCGAGGTAGCGCTTGCCGTCGAAATCGTACAGCCACGGCCCCGCGCCGCGGGCGATCGGCACCAGCGGCAGGTGCGCCGGCGACGCCTGGTCGGCGTGGTGGCGCATCTGCGTGCACGGGTGCCAGACGGCAGCCTGGCTGCGCGCCAGCCAGTCGGCGTTGCCGCTCACCGTAGTGGCGCGCGGCGCGATTGCCGCGCTATGGAAGGAGGAAGGGGCCGGGCGGGCGCGCGCATCAGTGCAGGTGCTGCGAACCGCTCGACGGCTGTTCCGGCATTTCGGCGTGCACCAGTTCGCCGTCGATGTTGGGGAACATCGGCGCGCCGCAGTCGTCGCAGAACTCCATCGGGAAGTGGTGGTCGAGGAAGCGCACTTCCTTGACCCCGGCTTCGCGCAGCGCCGCTTCGATCTCGCCGGCGCAGTCGGTGCTCTCGTCCTCGCCGCCGAGCAGCGGCCAGACAATGCCGTGGTAGACGGCGTCGCCGTCCTTGGGGCCGAGGCCGACGCGGTATTCCTCCATGCGCCGGTCGTAGCAGGGGCCGATGACGGCACGGATGGCGTCGGGCATCAGGCCAAGCGTGGTCTGCAGGAAGGCGATCGACGCCTTCACCGAGTACGGGCGCGAGCCGCGGTCGGCGTTGCGGCAGGCGGCGTGATAGGCGTCGGCGAGCAGCGGCTGCCAGGCGCAGCCGGCGAACAGCGGCTCCAGGCTGGGGCCGCCCTGGCGCGTCCATTCGCGCAACGCGTCTTCCTTGGCGCCATCCTTCTCGTTCCAGCGGAACAGCGCGCCGCCGCGCGGCACGGCGATGGCGCCGATCAGGTAGCGGACATCGGCGAGGAAGCGGTTGGTTTCCGGCAGGTGGGCGCTATCGACCGTCAGATTCGTGCCGGCCAGCGCCGCTTCGCCGAGTTCGCGGGTCAGTTGCCAGGTGTCGCAGAAGCTGCGCGGCAGTTGGTCCGGGCTGAACAGGAAATCGGCCAGCGCCAGCTTGTTGCCGGTGGCGAAGACATGCGCGCCGAGCTGCACGGTCAGCGTCTGCAGCGTGCTCTTGGGCAGCGGGCAGGCGGCGATCGAAAAGCGCGACCAGGCCAGTACCGGTGCCGCGAAGAGCAGGATGTCCCAGGCTGCGCCGTCGACTTCCAGGCGCGTCGTCTCGGCGCGCGACTCGACCATGTCGGCGAGTTCGTCGTGGGCGCTCGGGTTGGCTTCGAACAGGCGGTCGAGGGCGATGTTGATGTCGTCCTCGGCGCCGTTCTTCAGCAGTTCGTCGACGACGCCGGCCAGCTGGGCTTCCCAGTAGGCATCCTCGAGCTTGCCGCCGGATTCGGAAAGGCCGGTGGCCAGGCGCTGCAGTTCGGCGGCGTCGCGCGACAGGCGGTCGCGGGCGCCGAAGCGGGATCGTTTCATCGGTTTTCCAGAAAAGGCAAAGGTGGGATTTTACCCGCCTTGACCGGCTGCCGTCTTTTCCGGTGCGCTGAACAGCGAACGGAAATGGATTCTGCTGCCCGGCGCTTCGTCGGGCAGGGTATAGAGCACCGGCGTCATCAGTTCCTCGAAGATGCCGCGCAGGCTGCGCGCGCCGACCTTGTATTCGAGCGCCAGCTCGGCGATCTGGGCGAATACCGGCGGGTCGATGACGAGCTCGGCGCCCTCCAGGCGGAACAGTTCGCGGAACTGGCGATAGAGGCTGTCGGCGGGTTCCTGCATGATGCGCACGAAATCCTCGCGGCCGAGTGCGGTGAGGCGGGCGATGATCGGCAGGCGGCCGGTGAATTCCGGGATCAGGCCGTAGGCAAAGAGATCGGTCGGCTTGATGCGGCTGTTCAGGCGTTCGATGATGCGGCCGTCGTCGCTGTCCGAGGTGCCGATGAAACCGTAGGAGGTGCGGCCGGCCATGATCGCGTCGAGGCCGACGAAGGCGCCGCCGCAGATGAACAGGGTGTGCCGGGTGTCGATGGTGGCGCCGCCGGGCAGGTGGATCAGGCTGCCTTCCATGATCTTCAACAGCGCGTGCTGCACGGCGCGGCCGGCGCCGGCACGCTCCGGTTCGTCCGCGCTGGCCAGCTTGTCGATCTCGTCGATGAAGACGATGCCGCGCCCGGCGCGCTGCGGGTCGCCGCCGGCCTGTTCGAGCAGGCGCAGCATCAGCGCCGTCAGTTCGTCGCCGACGAAACGCGATTGCGACAGGGCGGTGGCGTCGGCGGTGACGAAGGGTAGCTTGAGGCCGCGCGCCAGCGTCTGGCAGAGCAGCGTCTTGCCGGTGCCGGTGGGGCCGATCAGCAGCACGTTGCTCTTGGTCTGCGCCAGTCCGCTGTCAGCGCCGTCGGCCAGCGCGAGCTTGCGGAAGTGGGTATAGACGGCGACGGCCAGCGTCTGCTTGGCCTCGTCCTGGCCGATCACGTAGCGGTCCAGGAAAGCGGTGATTGCGCGGGGTTTCATGGCGATATCCGGTTGGGCATGCAACTGCCAATGTAGCAGATGCTCAGGGCGGGGCGCCTCGGGGATTGCTGCAAAACCGGGTAATCCTTGCCGAGGTGCTCGGGCAGTCCGTGAATCCCGGCGCGGCGGGCGGTGCGGGCGTAGGCGATTGAGCGAATCGGGACAGTCCTTGCGCGCCGTGAAGCGGTCGCGTTGGTGCGGGCCGGGCAGACTGGAGTCTCCCCAACTCACCCGGAGCCCGCCGTGAAATCCGTTTGCCGCTTTGCCCTTGTTTCGCTGCTACTGTTCGCTGCCGGCCTGGTTCGCGCCGGCGAATTTCGCCTCGAAGTCGACGCCGGCACCGACGGCCGGCTGGCACCGCTGCATCAGGCCAACAGCTTCGGCTGTAGCGGCGGCAACGTCTCGCCGGCCTTGCGCTGGCACGACGCGCCGGCCGGTACCAAGAGCTTCGTCGTCACCATGTACGACCCCGATGCGCCGACCGGTTCCGGCTGGTGGCACTGGGTCGTTGCCAACCTGCCGGCGGCAACCGATCATCTCGCGGTCGGTGCCGGCAACCCCGGTGGCGCACTGCCCGCCAGCGCCCGCCCGGTTGCCGGCGACAACGGCGAAGCCGCCTACCTCGGCAGTTGCCCGCCGCCGGGGCCGGCGCATCGCTACGTGTTCACGGTCCATGCGCTGAAAGTCGAAAAACTCGATCTGCCCGCCAACGCGACGCCGGCGCTGGTCGGCTTCCACGCCTGGGCCAACGGCCTGGGCAAGGCCAGCGCGACTTTTACGGCGGCGCGTTAAGATTGCCGCATCATCAATTGCGGAGAAACGCATGACGCCGACCATCGCCCAGCGCCCCGGCGTTGCCGTTGCCGGCAGCATCGTCCAGCGCCAGCCGCTCCTGTTCCGCCGGCTGTGGATCGACCAGCCGACGCTGGTGCTGGTTGAAGCCGGCTACAAGGTGCTGCACGGCGCGGCCGGCACCTTTCGCGTCGAAGCCGGGCAGGCGGTGGCATTGGCCGGCGGCCAGGCTTTCGATGTCACCAATTACCTTGGCGCGGCGCCCGCCTATCGCGCCCGCTGGCTGGCATGGGAGCGCGGCCTGCTTGAGCAATGGCGGGCGCCGGCAGGCGCCCGGCCGCGGCCGGTGGTGCCGCTCGGTGCCGTCGTGCCGGCCTTCGCCGAGGCCTTCACGGCGCTGACGCAAGCGCTCGACGACCCGGCGCTGCCCGATGCGGTGGTCGGCCACCGTGCGCTGGAAATGCTCGTCTGGCTGGAAGGCGCCGGCAGCCTGCTCCTTGCCGAGACGCAGTTGGCGCCGCGGGTGCGCCGCCTGCTCGCCGGCGACCCGGCGCGCGAATGGCGTTCGCCCGAGGTTGCCGCCCAGTTCGCGATGAGCGAGGCCAGCCTGCGCCGCCATCTCGCCGCCGAGGACAGTTCGCTGTCGGAAATCCTGCTCGACGTGCGCATGTCCACGGCGCTGACCCTGCTGCAATCGACGGCCCAGCCGGTGACCCGCATCGCCGGCGAGGTCGGTTACCAGTCGCCGTCGCAGTTCGCGGTGCGCTTCCGCCGCCGCTTCGGCTGTTCGCCGACCGACATCCGCCGCGACCATCCGCGCGGCGGCGCCTCCGTTAAAATGGCCGGCATCGCCAATTCCGTCGTCCGTCCATGCTGATCTTCCTTTCCCCGGCCAAATCCCTCGACTACAAGACGCCGCCGCATGTCGCGACGTATACCCAGCCGGCTTTCCTCGACCGTTCGCAGACGCTGATTGAGCAGCTGCGCGCCCTGTCGCCGGCCGACATCGCCAATCTGATGGATTTGTCCGATCCGCTGGCGCTGCTCAACTACAACCGCTACGCCGACTGGTCCTTGCCGTTCACGCCGGACAACGCCAAGCAGGCCGTGCTCGCCTTCGACGGCGACGTCTACGACGGTCTGGCGGCGAAGACGCTCTCCGCCGCCGACCTCGACTTCGCCCAGCAGCACTTGCGCATCCTCTCCGGCCTTTACGGCATCCTCAAGCCGCTCGACCTGATGCAGCCTTACCGCCTGGAAATGGGGACCAGGTTCAAGAACCGCGCCGGCAAGGACCTCTACGCCTTCTGGGGCGAGACGCTACTCGACGCGATCAACGCCGAACTCGACGCCATGCCCCGCCCGGTCGCGGTCAACCTCGCGTCCGAGGAATATTTCAAGGCCGCGATCGGCCGCAAGTTCAAGGGCGAGCTGATCCAGCCGGTGTTCGAGGACTGGAAGAACGGCAAGTACAAGATCATCAGCTTCTACGCCAAACGCGCGCGCGGCCTGATGACGCGCTACGCCGTGCTCAACCGGCTGACCGACCCGGAAGGCCTCAAGGACTTCGACAGCGACGGCTACGCCTTCGCGCCGGAAGCTTCGGACGACAAAACCTGGGTATTCCGCCGCCGGCTGGATTGAGCCAAGAAAACGAGATGGGGAATCTGCCTGCTCATTGTGTGGTTTTTTGGAGTAATCCATGGGACATCCAAAGCCGAATACACCCTATACGCGCACTGAAATTCAGGCGATGTGCGGTGGCGAGTTGCAGACCTATCTGCCGCAAAGGAACAAGATCATCCTTGCCGGTTGCTTTACCTTGGAAAAGATGAATCCCGGCGCGCCACGAGAAATTCAAGTCGGAAGAGCTTCCAAAGTGATTGGAAAGGCCAATTTGCTTTCTCGGCAACCCGACACTCGATTTCCTGTCTTTGTGAAGCGAAGGCGTGTCGATACCAAATACTATTTCAAAGGTTATTTCCGATTCGAGAGCATTTCGCATTCGCCCGCGGTCATCGCAGATGCCGAGGCGCGCTCAGGAAGGCAGAACGAGCTTTCGTGTGTGATCGTGCTTAAGCCGGCTTGATTTGGCACATTGCTGCTTTTGGACTGTAGCTTTCCTTGTGTTTTTTCTGCGCACCGTAGCATTCTGGCGTTGCTGAATTCGATTTCAGCCCTTGGCGTTTAGCGCCCGGTCGGTCAGCGACAGGTTGCGGCTGTAGCACTCGCGCAGTCGGTACAACTGCGCCGGGCGGTGCGCCTTGCCGGTTTCCATGGCGCCGGCGACCGGTTCGACCATGTCCAGCTCTTCCATCTTGCGGCGGAAGCTGACCTTGTTGATCGGCTCGCCGAGGATGGCTTCATAGACCGCCTGCAACTGCGGCAGCGTGAAGCTGTCGCCGCACAGGTAAACCGGCAGCGACGAATAGCTGCTCTTGTTGCGCACCCGCTGCACTGCCGCCGCGACGATGTGCGCATGGTCAAAAGGCAGTTCGCCGACCTTGTCGACCGGCAGCAGCGTCACCTCCGGATGGCCGGCGCGCTCGATCAGCTCATGCGGCACCAGCGCGTAATAGGCCACCGACAGCGACCAGCCACGCGGATCGCGCTCCCGCCCGGAAAAGGTCGCCAACTGCTCCAGGTAGGGGCTGTCGATGCCCGTCTTCTCCCGCAACATGCGCGCCGCCGCCGCCTGCGTATCGCCATCCTCGGCCGCCCGGATGTAGCCACCGGGCAGCGCCGGTAAACCGGCAAACGGCGCATGGTCGCGCTTCAACAGCGCCACATGCAGGCGGCTGTCTTTCAGCGTCATCAGGACGACGTCGACGGTGCAGATGATGTCGTTCATGGGGCGAACCTGTTATTCATAATGCGACCACATGCGCAGCACGCGCACCGTCCGTTCTTCGGCAAACACCTCATACACCAGCCGATGCTGGATGTTGATGCGGCGCGAGTAGCAACCAGCCAAGTCGCCGACGAGCTTTTCATACGGTGGCGGGTTCTGGAATGGATCGGCGGCGAGGACGGCCAGCAGGTCTTTTGTCTTGTCCTTCAGTCCGGCCGCCGCCAGTTTTTTCGCGTCCTTCTGCGCGTGCCTGGCGTAGACCACGCGCCAGCTCACCAGTCCAGCTCCTCGCTGTTTTCTTCAAGCGGCTCGGCCATCCCTTCCTTGATCGACTCGCGCATGCCGGGTACGGAAAGCAGGTAGAGCGTTTCCTGAATTGCCGCCCAGTCCTCAGCAGCCAGAAGAACCGCGCTGGTCCGCTTGCCGGCGATGTGGATCGGCTGATGCGACTCGGCAGCCTGGTCGATCAGTCGATACAAGTTGGCGCGGGCCTCGCTGGCAGTCAGGGTGGTCATGATCGTTTTCCGATGGATAGTGCAAGGATGGTACGTTTTCGCGTACGTTATGTCCAGTCAGCTATCGCCACGGCTGCTTCCCCTCTTTGTGTCACACGACGCATACTGGGAGCACGCCTTAAATCCACTTGCCCAGCGCCCGCCGGATGCGCCCGCGAAAAGCCTCGACCCGCCCGGTGGACAGCTTCTCGGCCTGGTACAGCGACAGCATTTCAAAGCGGCAGGCCGGCGCGCAGGTGCCGAGGAGGGCGGTTTTCAGCACCCGTTTGACCGGCTGGCGCAGCAGCAGGCGGTCCACCCACCAGGGCGAGCCGAGCGAGGTGATCGCCAGCGCGTGGCGCAGCTGGTGCAACCGAGGGCGGATCGGGCCGAGGTCGCTGGCGTGGTCGTAGGCCACGCCGGGCGCCCAGACGCGGTCGAACCAGCCCTTCAGGATGGCGGGAAAGCCGAACCACCAGGTGGGGAAAACCAGCACCAGCGCGTCGGCTGCCAGCAGCCGCGCGATCTGCGCCTGCACGGCGGCGGCGTCAAAGGACGGCGCGTAATAGCTCTGCCGCTCGGCGGTCGTCAGCGCGGGCGGGAACTCCGTCGCGTAGAGGTCTTCAATCTCGACCGTGTGGCCGGCCTCGCCCAGCGCCTGGATGGCGGACTGCGCCAGCGCGTGGCAGAGGCTGTCGGTGACCGGGTGGGCGATGACGACGAGGCATTTCATGGCGGCAAAAGCTCAGCGTTGGGTGGGCGTGCAGATTTCGACGAGCGTGCCGTCCGGGCAGCGGACGAAGGCAACCAGTTGCCCCCAGGGCGTCCGTTTCGGCGCCGCCAGTTCGACCGCGCCGCAGGCCAGGGCTTGCCGGTGCACGGCCGCCACGTCATCGACGAAGAGGCCGATCTCGACGCCCAGCGGCCGCGCGCTTTCCTGGCCGGCAAGGTAGCCGCCGGGCAGCAAATCGGCCATCAGCGCGTGCGAGGCAAAGGCCAGCGCGGTCGCGCCGGTGTCCAGCTCGCCGTAACCCGCCGCCTCGTCCAGGAAGCTCGTCTTCAGCCCGAACGCCCGCTCGAAAAAAAAGCCAGCGATGCCTTGACGTCCTGCACGTAGACGATGGTGTATCCGAATTTCATGGGCAATTGATCCCGCTCAGCGCCGCATCAGCGCAAACACGCCCCAGCCGAGATATTCGCGGGTGTAGGTGGCGTAACGCACCGGTTCGCTGGTCAGTTGGGCGCGCACCTCGCCGGCCAGTTCGTCGTCGGGATTGGCCGCCAGCCAGCGGCGCATGGTCAGCCACTTGGCCGCCTCGTAGCGATCCCAACCATCCTGGTCGGCCAGCACCATTTCGACCACGTCGTAACCCAGTTCGCCGAAGGAGGCGAGCAGTTGCGGCAGGGTGAGGAAGTCGGCCAGCGAGCGGGCCAGGCAACCCTGCGCCACCGCTTCCGTCGGCGGCAACTGCCGCCAGTAGGGCTCGCCGATCAGGAAAAGGCCGCCCGGCCGCAGGCTGCGCGCCAGCAACTCCAACGTGCCGGCGACGCCGCCACCGATCCAGGTGGCGCCGACACAGGCAGCCACATCGACCGGCGCCTCGGCAACAAAGCCGGCCGCGTCGCCATGGATGAAGCGGACGCGCTCGGCAACGCCAAGCTCAACCGCCCGGCTCCTGGCCTGCTCGGTAAACAACTGGCTGAGATCGACGCCGGTGCCGGCAACGCCATGATCGCGCGCCCAGGTGCACAGCATTTCGCCCGAACCGCTACCCAGATCGAGCACCCGCGCCCCGGCCTCCAGTCGCAAGGCCGCGCCGAGCGTGGCGAGCTTGTCCGGGGTCATCGGGTTGTGAATGCGATGGGCGCTTTCGGTGATGTTGAAAATGCGGGGGATGTCCATGGGGATTGCCTTGTTGGCCTTGGCGGGAGAGGGGGGCGTCCTGCTAGATCGCCGCGTGCGCATTGATGTGGTCGGCGATCTCCGACCAGCCGATCTTCCGGGCAAGTTCCGCGGCAGTGTAGCCACTTGGCGTTCGGGCGGTGCAGTCCGCGCCAAACGATACAAGCAGCTTCACCACGCCGAGGTTGCCTGAAAGCGCTTCCTGATGGAGCAGAGTCCAGCCATCTTCATCAACAGTGCGGGCAATGCTCGGGTCGGCCTGCAATAGCGCTTCGATCTCAGGAATCATGTTTGCGCACATCGGATGATCTTTAAAACCCTCAGGCACTGACTGCGGTCCAGTGTCTTTGCCAAAAAGGCTGGCGATCAAACCGGCTTTGGGCTTGGACTTCTCCTTGATCTCAATCTGAACGTCGGTCGGGTCACCAAAATCGAGTCCCCACGCTTGGTCATGTTCATTGCGCTCCCTGCGGTTCATCTTCGAGCGCATCAGATTGACGGTGAACCCGCCGTAGGCGCGGCCGTCAGCCGTCATCATCCAATCTGTGAGGTGCCCGAAGGGAGCTGAAACAACGCAACCCTCCTGCACCGAGGTCAGGTAGTTCGGCGAGTTCAAGAGCGTGCCGCTCACGGAGTCGCCGTCGAAGTCGATGTCGCCGATCCACATCTGCTCGAATTCGGAATTGCCGTCTGCTTGCGGCCCGTCGGTAAAAGGCAGCTTGAGCAGAGTCATGTTCAGGGCGGGGACGATGCGCCGCCTCTCCCAAGAAAGCTCACGCCAGAAGTAGCGGAACGATGCTTGAGCGGCACGACACGCTTCCTGCATTTCGGGATCTTCGTTGTCAAACAAGAATGTTGGTTCGTTCATGGTGAGTGGATATTGGCCAGGCGAGATTGTAGGAAGTGACATCAAGCCCGGCATCGTGCCGTTATTCGAATGGAATATCAAGACCCGGTTTGAAGATGAGCACAGGAAGGCGTCGTGGCCCAATGTGCGGCAGGCCACTACAAATTACCGGAATTGTCGATCGGCATTACGGAAGCAACGAAGTCATGAGGTTGGGGGCTTTGGCAATGACTCAGGGCCTTTGCACTCGAACATCATAATGGTTGAATTCCGAGGATGCTGCGCATGATGGACTCGTCCCAATTGGCGAACTTGCGCTTCTGGCGCTTGCTGAGTTTCTTTTTGGTGAACGAAGGTTGT
>NZ_JBKJAD010000030.1:0-36298 GCF_048146105.1 Azonexus caeni | reverse complement strand
TGACCGGCGGGCGTACTTTCTTTTTTGTGGAAAAAAGAAAGTAGCCAAAGAAAAAGCCACCCCCAGGTCGGCGCCGGGCTGCGCCCGGTCCCTTGCGCTACTCGGCGCGCCGGGCGGCTGCGGAACTCGGCCCTGCGGGCCTCAGACAGTCCTCGCCGACTTCCCCCGGCACACCTGCGTTGCTCAGCGCCTCTCAGGGGGGCCCCGAAAACCAGCGGTATGCGAAGGTTCGCGGTTGAAAGAGCGTTGCGCTTTCAGCAGTGATCGGTTTTCCGGGCCCCTTGGGAGGCGCCGAGCAACGCAGGCGTTGGCGGATAAAGGGCGAGCACTGTCTGAGGGGCAAAGCCCCGAGTTGCGCAGCCCCCGCCAACGACGAGTAGCGCAGGGCACCCGCGCAGCGGGCGCCGACCTAGGGGTGGCCTTCTTTTTGGCTACTTTTTCTTGGCCACACAAGAAAAAGTACGCCCGCCGGTCAGCGGCGGAACCCAGCGGTTCAGCAAGCAAACACGCTCGCGCGTCAGGCGCGGAAACCAGCGGTCAAAAAAACACCACCTCCCGCCGTCAACAACGCAAAACAGCCCATCAGAAGCCCCTCCCGCCCAAAGGAAACCGAAATGCTCAAAGTCGATAACCTCCACCAAGCCTACGGCGGCTCCCACATCCTGCGCGGTCTCAGCTTCGAGCTGCAGAAGGGCGAGGTCACCACCCTGCTCGGGCGCAATGGGGTCGGCAAGACCACCTTGCTCAAATCGTTGATGGGGCTGGTCAAGACCAAGGAAGGCAGCGTCACTTTCGACGGCAAGCCGATCACCCACCTGCCACCGCACGAGCGCGTGAAAGCCGGGATCGGCTACGTGCCGCAGGGGCGCGAGATCTTTCCGCGCCTGACCGTCGAAGAAAACCTGCTGATGGGGCTGGCGACCAAGCCGGGCGGCACGAAGATTCCCGAGCGCATCTTCGCGATGTTCCCGGTCTTGAAGCAGATGCTGCACCGGCGCGGCGGCGACCTTTCCGGCGGCCAGCAGCAGCAGCTGGCGATCGGCCGGGCGCTGGCCATGGGCCCGTCGCTGCTCATCCTCGACGAGCCGACCGAGGGCATCCAGCCGTCGATCATCAAGGACATCGAACGCGCCATCCGCATGCTCGCCGAAACCGGCGAAATGGCCATCCTGCTGGTCGAGCAGTACTACGACTTCGCCGAATCGCTGGCCGACCAGTACCTGCTGATGGAACGCGGTGAATTCATCATGCGCGGGCGCGGCGAGACCATGCCGCAGGACGGGGTGCGCGAGGCGCTGGCGGTGTGAGGCGAAAGCGCCGTCCGGCAGCGGATGGCGCCAGCCGGTCAGACGGCGAAGCGGCTGACCGTGCCCTGCATGCCGGTGGCGGTGTCGAGCAGTTCGTGCGCGGCGTGCGAGGTACGGCCGGCCAGGGCTTCGTTTTCCTCCGACAGCCCGGCGATCCGTTCGACGTGGTTGCGGATGCTGTCGGTGGCCACGCCCTGCTCTTCGAGCGCTCCGGAAATCCCGGCGACGACGGCGACGACACGGGCGGCGCTGTCGCGGATGCGCTGGATCGCCTGCCCCGCCTCGTTGGCCAGCGCGACGCCGTGATCGACCTGGGCGACGCCGTGCTCCATCGTCGTCACCGCCTGCCCCATGCCATCCTGAATGCCCTGGATCATGCCGGCGATCTCGGTGGTGGCGGTCGCCGTCCGCTCGGCCAGCTTGCGCACCTCGTCGGCGACGACGGCGAAGCCGCGCCCGCTCTCGCCGGCGCGCGCCGCCTCGATCGCCGCGTTGAGGGCGAGCAGGTTGGTCTGGTCGGCGATCTCGCGGATCACCTGGACGACCGAGGAAATGCGCGCCGAATCGGCGCCCAGCGCCAGGATGCGCTCGGTCGACTGGCGCACCGTGGCGGCGATTTCCTCCATGCTCGCCACCGCCTTGTGGATCACCGTCGCGCCGTTGGCGCAAGTGTTGTCGGAAGCCTGCGAAATCGCGTGCGCCTCGGCGGCGTCGCTGACCACCTGCGCCATGCTGGCGCTCACCTGCTCGGCGGCGCTGGCCACGCCGGCGGTCGCCTCGCTCTGCCCCTGCGAAGTCTGCGCCACCTGGTCGGCGGCCGCCGCCATCGTGCCGGCGTGGCTGGCGATCAGGTCGGCGTTGCGCTGGATCTCGGACAGCATGCGGCGGAACATCTCGCGCAAGTGGCGGATCGACGCCAGCAGGCTGCTGCGGTCGGCGACGTCCACCTCGATGTTGATGCCCAGGTTGCCGGACGCGACATGGCGGGTGACCTCGCAGGCGTAGCGCGGATCGCCGCCGAGCAGGCGACGCAGGTTGTGGATCACCGAGAAACCGAGAAGCGCGACGAACAGCGTCGTCAGCAGCGCCGCCGCGGCCAGTTGCCAGTAGATGCCGGCGATGATCGCGCCGGCCGCCAGTTCGTCCGCAGCATTGCGGGCGTTGGCCAGTTCCACCACGCGGTCGATCACCGCCCGGTGCTCGGCGTAGCGCGCCGCCAGTTGCGGCAGCAGGGCGTCGGCGGTGGCGCGCTGGCCGGCCTGCAGGGCCGGGATGTACTGCGCGTCGCGCAGTTCGAGGAAAGCCAGCGCCGGCCGGTAGGCCGCCTCGACCAGTTGCGCCTTCAGCTCGCCGGCCGCCAGTTGCCCCTCCCAGAAACGGTGGCGCGTCTCGAACTCCTGGCGCAGGCGCCGGCTGCGCTCGACCAGCGCCGGCAAGGCGGTGGCGTCGGCGCGACTCATCTCGTGCACCAGCAGGTAGGATTCGACCAGATAGGCCGGTGGCGGCAGAATGTCGGCGACCAGGTCCTTGCCCTCGACCAGGCGCTGGTAGATCGGCCCCTTGACCTGGACTTCGCCGATGCCGCGATAGACCAGCGCGGCAACCGCGGCGAAGCTCAGCAGGAAGGCCGCCATCAGCAGGTAAAGCTGCTTGTTCACCTCGAGCCCGAGCAACTGGCGGAAAACGTTGAGCCGCCGCCACAGCCCGCTGCGCAGCACCTGCCCGCCGACCAGGCGGACGCCGCCGCGGCCCGCCGCCAGGTCGGCGTAGAGCGCGTTCGCCGCGTCGATCTGCTGGCGCGTCGGCCGCGTTCGCATCGAGGTGTAGCCAACCACCTTGCCGTCCTGCTCGACCGGCGCGACGTGCGCGTTGACCCAGTAGTGATCGCCGTTCTTGCAGCGGTTCTTGACCAGCCCGTTCCACGGCTTGCCCCGTTTCAGCGTCTGCCAGAGGTCGGCAAAGGCCGCTGCCGGCATTTCCGGATGGCGGACGATGTTGTGGCTCTGGCCGAGCAATTCGCTTTCGGTGAAACCGGAAATGGCGACGAAATCGGCATTGACGTAGGTGATGATGCCGCGCAGGTCGGTCTTGCTGACGATGGTCGTCCCTTCGTCCATGACGACTTCGCGGTGGGTGATCGGCAGATTGGTTTTCATGGTTCCGGCCCGCGCCGCGCCCATGGTCAGGGAAGCGACGGCAGTTTGGGCAATAAAGGTGACGGGATGGCGATGCAAGAAGCACGCCTATTACGAAAGTAATAAAAACCCCATCGGACGCGGGCTGTTACCCGACCCGGAAACGAAATATCGCGTTTCCCGGCGCCAGCCCGCCGGCCCCCGTCGTGGTGCATGCACCAGGCCAAGGCAGGCGGCGAGACAACGCACCAAGACGGGGTGCGGCCGGCCGTCTAAACCTAAGTCTAATTTCGGCGCCGGACGCTTCCGGCTAACTTCTCTCCCACCGGCGATGCTCCACCAGGAGGCCGCCAGCGCGGGGCGACGACGATCGCCCGGGTCCGGGGTTGCAAGACTCCGGTTCATACAGCAAGGAGACAAGAAATCATGGCAGTACTCAACAGAATGGACTGGTACGACCTGGCCAGAAACACCAACTGGACGCCGTCGTACGTGACCGAGGATGAACTGTTCCCGCCCAAGCTGGCCGGTGAATTCGGCCTGCCGCTGAGCGCCTGGGAAAGCTACGACGAACCCTACAAGCAGACCTACCCGGAATACGTCAAGGTGCAGCGCGACAAGGACGCCGGCGCCTACTCGGTGAAGGCCGCGCTGGAGCGCAGCCGCATCTTCGAGAACGCCGATCCGGGCTGGAAGTCGGTGATGAAGGCGCACTACGGCGCCATCGCCCGCGGCGAATACGCCGCCGCCTCGGCCGAGGCACGGATGATGCGTTTCTCCAAGGCGCCGGGCATGCGCAACATGTCCACGCTC
Source organism: Azonexus caeni (assembly GCF_048146105.1). Classification (NCBI taxonomy): domain Bacteria; kingdom Pseudomonadati; phylum Pseudomonadota; class Betaproteobacteria; order Rhodocyclales; family Azonexaceae; genus Azonexus; species Azonexus caeni. The sequence goes on along the minus strand of NZ_JBKJAD010000030.1, from coordinate 32,043 downwards.
GGCTGTCTCGATGAAATCCGCCACGGCCAGATGCAGCTCTACTTCCCGCACGAGCATGTCTCGAAGGACCGCCAGATGGACTGGGCCTTCAAGGCCTACGACACCAACGAGTGGGCGATGATCGCGGCGCGTCACTTCTTCGACGACATCATGATGACGCGCGACGCGATCAGCGTCTCGATCATGCTCACCTTCAGCTTCGAGACCGGCTTCACCAACATGCAGTTCCTCGGGCTGGCCGCCGACGCCGCCGAAGCCGGCGACCACACCTTCGCCAACCTGATCTCCAGCATCCAGACCGACGAATCGCGCCACGCCCAGATCGGCGGCCCGGCCTTGAAGGTGCTGATCGAGAACGGCCACAAGGCGGAAGCGCAGAAGCGCGTTGACATCGCCGTGTGGGGCGCCTGGAAGCTGTTCTCGGTGCTGACCGGGCCGATCATGGACTACTACACGCCGCTCGAACACCGCAAGCAGTCGTTCAAGGAGTTCATGGAAGAGTGGATCGTCGCCCAGTTCGAGCGCGCCCTGACCGACATGGGCCTCGACCTGCCCTGGTACTGGGACATTTTCCTCAAGGACATCAGCCAGACCCACCACGGCATGCATCTCGGCTCCTACTTCTGGCGGCCGACCCTGTGGTGGAACCCGGCCGCCGGCGTCACCCCGGACGAGCGCGCCTGGCTGGAAGCCAAGTACCCCGGCTGGAACGACACCTGGGGCCAGTGCTGGGACGTCTTCATCGACAACGTCGTCGAAGGGCGGATGGACAAGGCTTACCCGGAAACCCTGCCCTACGTCTGCAACATGTGCCAGCTGCCGATCCTCGGCACGCCGGGCAAGGGCTGGAACGTCAAGGACTACCCGCTGGAATACAAGGGCCGCCTCTACCACTTCGGTTCCGAGGTCGACCGCTGGGTCTTCGAGCAGGAGCCGGAGCGCTACGCCGGCCACCTGTCGATCGTCGACCGCTTCCTGGCCGGCATGATCCAGCCGATGGATCTCGGCGGGGCGCTGCAGTACATGGGCCTGGCCCCGGGCGAGATCGGCGACGACGCCCACAACTACGCCTGGGCCGAGGTCTATCGCGCCCTGCGCGCCAGCAAGAAGGCGAGCTGACGCCGCCGTACCCCGAACGGCGCCGCCGCTGACGGCGGCGCCTGCAAAAAAACAGGAGACAAGAGAAATGGCCTTATTCCCCCTGACCTCGAACTTCGAGGGCGATTTCGTGCTGCAACTGGTTGCCGTCGATTCCGAGAACACCATGGACGAGGTGGCCGCCGCCGCCGCCGTGCATTCCGTCGGCCGCCGCGTGCGCGCCCGCCCGGACTGCATCATGCGCGTCCGCCGGCAGGACGCGACGGAGTTCCTGCCGCGCACGATGAAAGTGTCCGAGTCCGGCCTCAAGCCGACTGAAACCATCGAAATCATCTGGGAACCGGCGCGCCACTGAGCGCCCCCGACCACAAAAAAACGGAGAGAGACATGAGTTTCACCAAGGTTTGCACGGTCGACGACCTGTGGGAAGGCGAGATGGAAGCGTTTTCGGTCAACGGCCACGAGGTGCTGCTGGTCTGCGCCGAAGGCGGCGCGGTCAAGGCCTTCCAGGGCATGTGCCCGCACCAGGACATTTCGCTGGCGGAAGGCAAGTTCGACGGCGAGAAGATCATCTGCCGCGCCCACCTCTGGCAGTTCGCCGCCTGCAACGGCAAGGGCATCAACCCGGCCGACTGCGCGCTGGCCGAATACCCGGTGCAAGTGGAAGGCGACGACATCCTGGTCAAGACCGAGGGCATCACGCCGCTGTTCGCCCACACCTGAGCGCCGGCGATGAAGCCGATCCAGTGGTTGAAAGACCTTTTCAGGCCGGCCGCCGTCGCGGCGCCGGCCAAACCGAACGAGGAGAAGACAATGAATGCAGCAACGACGGGGCAGGCCTATCACAACAACCTGGTCGGCCCGGTGATGCGCGCCGGCGACCTGGCAATGGCGGTGATCGAAGCGGCGCGGGTAGACAACCCGGGCAAGGAGATCTTCGTCGATGACAAGCGCGCCTACATCCGCATCCACGCCGAACAGGAAATGATCCTGCGCCAGCAAACCATCGAGGAAGAACTCGGCCGGCCGTTCCGCATGAACGACCTGGAAGTGGACCTGAGTTCCTTCGCCGGCCAGATCGAAAGCCAGGACCAGGCGGTGCGCTTCTATTTCGCCAAGAAGCTCTGAGCGCCCCCGGCACACCCCAACCGAAAAGAATACGAGGAGACCCACCATGTCCGATACCCAAACGCTGAAGCCGCTCAAGACCTGGAGCCATCTCGCCGCCCGCCGCCGCAAGCCGAGCGAGTACGAGATCGTCAGCGCCAACCTGCACTACAACGACCGCGACCCGAACTCGCCTTACGAGCTCGACCCCAACATGTTCATGAACCAGTGGTACAAGAAGAACACCTTCGGTACCGCGCTCAAGCACGCCGACTGGAACGCCTTCCGCGATCCGGACGAAGTCGTCTACCGCACCTACAACATGATGCAGGACGGCCAGGAAACCTACGTCTTCGGCCTGTTCGACCAGTTCAACCAGCGCGAGCACGACAAGGCGCTCGACCCGCGCTGGGCCGGTTCGCTGGCCCGCTACTACACGCCGGCCCGCTACCTCTTCCATACCGTGCAGATGGCATCGGCCTACGTCGGCCAGGTCTCGCCGGCCAGTACCATCACCAACTGCAACTACTTCCAGATGGCCGACAGCCTGCGCTGGGTCAGCCACACCGCCTACCGCACCAAGGAACTGTCGCTCGCCTTCGCCGACAAGGGCTTCGCCGCCGACGAGCGGCGCTACTGGGAAACCGACCCGGTCTGGCAAGGCTTCCGCGAACTGATGGAAAAGACGCTGACGGTCTGGGACTGGGGCGAGGCGATCGTCGTCCTCAACCTGGTCGCCAAGCCGGCGATCGAGGAAAGCGTCCTGCGCAAGCTGGGCGAAGCGGCCCGCCACAACGGCGACACCCTGCTCGGCCTGATCACCGACGCCCAGCTGATCGACGCCGCCCGCCACCGCCGCTGGCTGGCCAGCTTCGTGCGCATGGCGCTGGAAACCCCGGGCAACCTGGAAGCCATGCAGGGCTGGATCGCCAAGTGGGAACCGCTGGCCGACCGCGCCATCGACGCCTACTGCGCGCTGCTGCCCGATGTCGCCGATGCCGCCGCGTCGGCCAAGGCGGCGACGCGCGAGTTCCGCCGTTCGCTCGGGCTCTGAACGCCCGCCCCTGACCTGCCGCACCGGGACGCCACGGCGTCCCGGGCGAGCGTCTTCGTGAGCAAGAAAGCATGAGCGACCAGGCAACAATCACCAACCGCAAGGACGGCAGCGTCTTCGCGCAGGCGGCCGACGACAGCATCCTGCGCGCCGCCCTGCGCGCCGGCGTCGGGCTGGCCTACGAATGCAATTCCGGCGGCTGCGGCGGCTGCAAGTTCGAGCTGCTGGAGGGCGAAATCGATACCCTGTGGCCGGACGCCCCCGGCCTCACTGAACGCGACCGCCGGCGCGGCCGCCACCTCGCCTGCCAGTGCCGTGCCTGCGGTCCGATCACCATCGCCGCGCCGACCGCCGCCGAATACGTGCCGCTGCTGGCACCGCGCCGGCAGAGCGCGCAACTGGCGATGCTGCGCGACATCACCCACGACATCCGCGAATTCCGCTTCGTCAGCGATGGCCCGGCCGACTTCCTGCCCGGCCAGTACGCGATGCTGGAGCTGCCGGGGGTCACCGGCTCGCGCGCCTACTCGATGGCCAACACGCCGAACGAGCAGCGCGAGTGGCACTTCCAGGTCCGTCGCGTGCCGCACGGCCAGGGCAGCCATGTCCTCTTCGACGGTCTCGCCGTCGGCGACCGCATCGGCCTCGACGGTCCCTACGGCATGGCCTGGCTGCGCACCGCATCGCCGCGCGACATCGTCTGCGTCGCCGGCGGTTCCGGGCTGGCGCCGATGCTGTCGATCGCCCGCGGCGCAGTCGAGGCCGGCCTGCTCGGCAAACGCACACTGCACTTCTTCTACGGCGCCCGGACGCCGCGCGACGTCTGCGGCGGCGACCTGCTCGCCAAGCTCGGCGCCGGCGAGCGCATCCGCTTCATCCCGGTGGTTTCGCTGCCCGGCGACGACGGCGCCTGGCGCGGCGCCACCGGCTACGTGCACGACCAGCTGCTGCCGCAACTGCCTGAGCGCCTGGCCGACTACGAGTTCTATTTTGCCGGGCCGCCGCCGATGACCTCGGCGCTGCAGGAACTGCTGATGGTTGGCCATCAGGTGCCGTTCGAACAGATTCATTTCGACCGCTTCTTCTGACGCGGTCACCGGGGGTTTGCCGCAACAGGCAAAAACAACAAACGACAAGAGGAGAAAAAACATGATGCAACAGAAACTGGCTGCCGGCCTCGCCGGCACGGCCATCATGCTGGGCGGCCAAGCCGCCTGGGCGACCGATGTCTTCCGGCTCGAAGGCATCGGCGCCGTCTCGCGCGCCATGGGCGGCACCGCCGTCGCCCACGACGTCGGCCCCGGCGGCATGCTGACCAACCCGGCGACGCTGTCGCTGATGCCGGGCGAACAGCAGGCGATGGTCGGCTTCGACCTGGTGACCACCGACATCGAGGTCCGCGACGAGGCCACCGGCGCCAAGGCGCATTCCGGCACGCACAGCAGGAACCGCGGCCCCTACGTCGCGCCGCAGGCGGCGTACAGCCGGCGCCTCGGCAACCTGGTCGTCGGCGTCGGCGCCTTCGCCCAGGGCGGGCTGGGCACCGAGTACGGCAGCCGCAGCTTCCTGTCCAACGGCACCGGCGGCGCGCCGACCGGGCTCGAGAACTCCAGCCGCCTGCTCGTCCTCGACATCCCGCTCGCCGCCAGCTATCGCGTTTCCGAGGCGCTGACCGTCGGCGCCAGCCTCGACGCCATGTGGCAGGGGCTCAACCTCGACCTGCTGCTCGGCGCCGATCAGGTCGGCAGCCTGATCGCCGGCGGCCGCGCGACCGGCGCCCTGGTGCCCGTGCTGGGCGGCATCCCGGCGCTACAGGGGGCGCATTTCAGCCTGACCAAGAACAAGTGGCTGGGCAGCGGCGTCGACGCCTGGGGCTTCGCCGGCCGCCTCGGCATGCTCTACCAGGCAAGCCCGGCAACCCGCCTGGGCGCCGCCTACACGGTCAAGAGCAAGATCGACGACCTGCAGGGCTCGGCAACGCTGACCGCCGTTTCCGGACTGGCCGGACAGATTCCGCTGGCCGGCAAGATCAAACTCAAGGATTTCCAGATGCCGGCTCGCCTCGATCTCGGCCTGCATCACCGGCTGACGCCGCAATGGGAAGTCGCCGCCGACCTGTCGCGGGTGTTCTGGGAGGACGTCATGAAGGACATCAAGGTGGCTTTCGTGGCCAACGCCGGCGGCGACCTCAACATCCTGCTGCCGCAGAACTACAAGGACCAGACCGTCTTCGCCGTCGGCACCGCCTACGCGCTGACACCGCGATGGACGCTGCGCGCCGGCGCCCGCGTCGCTTCGCAGGCGCTGCGCGGCAACACGCTGTTCGCGGTGATCCCGGCGACGCCGACCAAGCACCTGTCGCTCGGCTTCACCTACGCCTTCTCGCCGAGCAGCAAGATCGACTTCGCCTGGTCCCACGCGCTGCGCGAAAAGATGGCCAACCGCAGCCTGCCGAACACCTCGGACCCGATCAGCGTCGCGCATTCCCAGGACAACGCGACGCTCAACTACAGCCTCAGTTTCTGATCAAGCCCCAGCCCCATCCCTCCTTCGGGGCTTTTCAAGCGAGGCTTGCCTCGCTTTTTTTTCCAGAGTGTTGGATGCTTCATTTCCGTTAGTCCTTGCAATGCGTTCATGGCCAATATCACCCCGACGGGAAGACACGGCAGGGAGGCGCCCGTGAAGGGCGTCGAACTGTCGGCCGACGACCCCCTCGATGTCCGGCGCCAGAAGCTGGCGCGGATCATCCTCGATTCGATGTACCAGTTCCTCGGCCTGCTCGACGTCGACGGCAGGGTCATCGAGATCAACCAGGCGGCGCTCGACGGCGCCGGGATCAAGCTCGAGGAAGTGGTCGGCAAGCCGTTCTGGGAAGCCCGCTGGTGGGCGCTGTCGGCGGCCACCCAGGAGCGGGTGCGGACGATGGTGGCGGAAGCGGCGAGCGGCCAGTTCGTGCGCTGCGACATCGAGATCTACGGCGAATCGAGCGGCCGCCGGACGATCGTCGTCGACTTCTCGCTGACGCCGATCTTCGACGACGCCGGACGGGTCGCCTTCCTGCTGCCGGAAGGCCGCAACATCTCGGAAAAGATCGCCATCGAGGCCGAGCTGACCCGCCGCAACAACGAGGTGCACGCCGCGCTGGAGAAGCTGCGGGCGCTCGACGGCTTCAAGACCAAGTTCTTCGCCAACGTCAGTCACGAGTTGCGCACCCCGCTGACGTTGATCCTCGGCCCGGTGAACCAGTTGCTGCAGGAGGCGGGCCGTTCCGAGCGCGAGCAGTCGCGGCTGCTGACGATCAAGCGCAACGCCCAGGCGCTGCTGCAGCAGGTCAACGACCTGCTCGACCTGGCCCGCATCGACGCCGGCGAGATGCCGCTGGTGTATGTCTGCGCCGACATCGTGGACCTGGTGCGCGAGGTCGCCGCCGGCTTCGACGCCGCCGCCGAGGAGCGCGGCATCGCGCTGAGCTTTGCCGGCGCCGAGGAAATCTACGCCGACATCGACCGCGCCAAGTTCGCCCGCGTCGTCACCAACCTGCTCTCCAACGCCTTCAAGTTCACGCCGCGCGGCGGGCGCATCCGCTGCACCTTCGAGCGCCTGCCCGGCGAGCGCCTGCTGCTCGGCATCCAGGACAACGGCCCGGGCATCCCCGACGCGCTGAAAGGTCAGGTCTTCGACCGCTACGCGCAGGGCACCGAGGAGCTGTCAGCCAAAGGCAGCGGGCTCGGGCTCAACATCGTCAAGGAGTTCGTCGAGCTGCACCACGGGACGATCTCGCTGCTCGACGCGCCGGAGCGCGGCGCCCTGTTCCAGATCGAACTGCCCTTGCGCGCGCCGGCCGGTGCCTACGTCAGGAGCCGCGACGCGGGCTGGACGCCGGCCCTGCCGGCGATCGAGCTGCCGCGCCAGTTCGACGCCCCGCGCCGCCCGGAAAACGCCGGCCAGCCGCGCGTCGTGATCGCCGAGGACAACCCCGACCTGCGCCAGTTCCTGCACGACGTGCTGGCCGACGACTACCAGGTGACGCTGGTCGAGAACGGCGGGCTGGCGCTCGACCTGGTCTGCGCCGAACCGCCCGACCTGGTGATCACCGACCTGATGATGCCGGAGATGGACGGCGAGCAGTTCATCCACGAACTGCGCCGCCGCCAGACATCGCACATCCCGGTCCTGGTGCTTTCGGCACGCGCCGACGACGCGCTGCGCGAGACGCTGCTCGAAGGCTTCGTCCAGGACTACCTGACCAAGCCCTTCTCGCCGCAGGAACTGCGCGCCCGCGTGCGCAACCTGGTGATCGTCAAGCGCAGCGTGGACATCCTGCAGAAGGAACTGAACTCGCAGGCCTGCGACATCAGCGAACTGATGGTCGGCCTGATCGCCAGCCGCAAGTCGATGCAGGAAGGCATGCGCGCGCTGCAGGTTTCCGAGCGCCGCTGGCAAGGGTTCTACGAGAACACGGCGGTCGGCATCGCGCTGGCCGATGCCGACCGCCGGATCATGAAGGCCAACCCGGCGCTGCAGCGGATGCTCGGCTACGGCGCCCGGGAAATCGTCGGCCTCTCCTTCGTCGACATTTCCGACGACGCCGACAAGGCGGCGACGCGCGACAACGTGCATGGCCTGCTCACCGGCAACCACGGCAGCTACCAGCTGCAGAAGCGCTACGAGCGGCGCGACGGCAGCCATCTGTGGGCCAAGGTCTGCGCCTCGGTGATCCCCGAGGTCGACCAGGAAGGGCCGCGCGTCGCCGTCATCGTCGAGGACCTGACCGCCCAGAAGAGCGCCGAGGACGCGCTCGCCCGGACGCAGACCGACCTCGCCCGGGTGTCGCGGCTGACGACGATGGGCGAGCTGGTGGCGTCGATCGCCCACGAGGTCAACCAGCCGCTCGCCGCCATCGTCACCAACAGCCACGCCGCGCTGCGCTGGCTGGAGCGCCCGGAGCCGGACACCCAGGAAGTGGTCGCCGCGCTGCAGCGCGTGCATCGCGACGCCGTCCATGCCGGCAATGTGATCACCCGCATCCGCGGTTTCCTCAGGAAGGGCGACCTGAAACGCCAGGCGATCGACGTCCCGGCGATGCTCGACGTCCTGCTGCAGATGCTGCGCCGGCCGCTCGCCGAAGCGGCGGTCGGTTGCGAAGTCCGCATCGCGGCGCCGCTGCCGCCGCTGTGCGGCGACCAGGTGCAGTTGCAGCAGGTCATCCTCAACCTCCTGGTCAACGCCATCGACGCCCTGCGCAACCAGGACGCCACCGACCGCCGCATCGTCGTCGAGGTTGCCGGCGACGCTGGCGGCGGCGTCCAATTCGCGGTCGCCGACAACGGCCCCGGCGTCCCCGCCGGGCAGGCGGCGACCATCTTCGAAGCCTTCTATTCGACCAAGAGCGACGGCCTCGGCATGGGCCTGGCGATCAGCCGCTCGATCGTCGACAACCACGGCGGCAAGCTCTGGCTGGAAAGCCCGGCGGCCGGCGGTTCGCGCTTCGTCTTCCTGATCCCGGCCAGCCCCCGATGAAACCCGCCCTCGACACCTCGCCCACCGTTTATATCGTCGACGACGACGCGTCGATCCGCGAATCGCTGAGCAGCCTGATCCGCGCCGAAGGCATGAAGGTCGAGGTCTATGCTTCGCCGCTCGACTTCCTGGCGCTCGACCGGCTGAAGGACTTTTCCTGTCTCGTCCTCGACGTCCGCATGCCCGGCATCGACGGCCTGTCGCTGCAGGACGAGCTGGTGCGGCGCGGCTGGACGCTGCCGATCATCTTCATCACCGGCCACGGTGACGTCCCCGACGCGGTGCGGGCGATGAAGGCGGGCGCCATCGACTTCCTGAAAAAACCCTTCGAGGACTTCGCCCTGCTGCACGCCATCACCTCGGCGCTGTCCAACGTCAGCAGCGCCTTCCACAAGCGCCTGGAAACCGAGGAACTGCAGGCCCGCTACGACCAACTGACGCCGCGCGAGAAGGAAGTGCTGCTGCAGGTGATCCAGGGCCGCGCCAACAAGGTGATCGCCCTCGAACTCGGCATTTCGGAAAGCACGATCAAGGTGCACCGGCACAACGTGATGAACAAGATGCGCTTCCGCTCGCTGCCCGAACTGACGCTGGCGATGCAGCGCCTGCTGCCGCAGTGAGGCCCGGCGGCGGCAGCGCACTTTTTTGAGCGGCGCGTGGAATAATCGGCCGGGGTTTTCCGTACACCCAGTTACCCCAACCCGAAACGGAGAACCGACATGAAAACCCTCCCGACCGCCGCCGCCCTGCTCCTGGCCGCCGCCCTCACCGCTTGCGCCGGCAACGCCGCGCGCCCCGCCATGGTCAGCGGCGACGTACTGACCGGCAGCAACGGCATGACCCTCTACACCTTCGACAAGGACGTTGCCGGCAGCGGCAAGAGCGTCTGCAACGGCCCCTGCGCCAACAACTGGCCGCCGCTCTACGCCGCCGACAGCGACACCGCCAGCGGCGACTACAGCATCGTCAGCCGCGACGACGGCAAGAAGCAATGGGCCTTCCGCGGCAAGCCGCTGTACTACTGGGTCAAGGACCAGAAGCCCGGCGACCGCAGCGGCGACGGCTTCAACAACGTCTGGCGCGTCGCCCGGCCCTGAGCCTTGAACCAGCTCGACAGCCAGGCCCTGCTCGCCGAACTGCCCCGCCTGCGCCGCTACGCGCGGGCGCTGGTGGGCGACCGGGCAGGCGCCGACGACCTCGTCCAGGACACCCTGGAACGAGCCTGGGCGAACGCCGCCCAATGGCGCCCCGGCAACGCGCTGCGGCCCTGGCTGTTCAGCATCATGCACAACCTGCGCATCGACCAGTACCGGCGTAACGTGCCGCAGCTCTATCCGCTCGACGACGCCCCCGAAGTCGCCACCCGCGCCACACAGGGCGACCGCCTCGACGTCATGGCGCTCGACGCCGCACTCGCCCGCCTGCCGGATGAACAGCGCCAGGTGCTACTGCTGGTTTCGCTGGAAGAGATGAGCTACGGCGAAGTCGCCACCACCCTGGGCATCCCGCCCGGCACCGTCATGTCGCGCCTGGCGCGCGGCCGCGAACGCCTGCGCCAGTTGCTCGACGAACCCCAACCCTCCTCCCGCCTGCGAGTCGTCAAATGAATTCCCCGGTCGTCAGCGAAACGGAACTGCATGCCTACCTGGACGGCGAACTGTCGCCCGAGCGGATGGCCGAGGTCGCCGCGCATCTGCGCGACGATCCGCAGGCCGCCGCCCGCCTGGCCCACTACGAAACCCAGCGGCAGGCCCTGCACGCAGCCTTCGACCCGCTGCTCGACGAAGCACTGCCGTCCGCCCTGACCCGTCTCACCGCCGCCCCGGCAGCCAACGCAGCGCTCTGGCAACGCTGGCGCCTGCCGCAACTGGCGGCCGGCATCGCCCTCCTGCTGCTCGGCGCCAGCGCCGGCTGGCTCGGCCACGCCCGCTGGCAACCCGAGCCGACGCTGGCCGGCCTGCCCGAACTGTCGCGCCGGGCCGCCGTCGCCCACGTCGTCTACAGCCCCGACCCGCGCCGCCCGGTGGAAATCGCCGCCGATCAGGAAGACCTTCTGGTGCGCTGGCTGTCGAAACGACTAGGCAGCGCCGTGCGCGTACCCCACCTGGGCAACCAGGGCTTCAGCCTGGTCGGCGGCCGCCTGCTCCCCGGCGGCAGCGGCCCGGTCGCCCAGTTCATGTACCAGGCGGCAAACGGCGAACGCCTCACCCTCTACCTCTCCGGCGAATTCTCCGGCAAACCCGAAACCGGCTTCCGCTTCGCCCGCGAAGGCGAGATCAATGTCTTCTACTGGATCGACGGCCGCTTCGGCTACGCCCTCTCCGGCGGCATCGACAAGGCCCAACTGGCCCGCGTGGCGACGGCGGTGTATGACCAGTTGGGAATGCCGTGAGCGGGGGAGGTCATTGGGTTCGTGCAGGTCAGCGCGAGAGATGCGGTTTCTCGCCTGAAGAGAGCGCTTGAGCCAGCGATTCGCGTCGCTTCTTTGCTTGCGCCTTTCTCTCGGCTTCATAGGTTCGCGTCTGGTACGGCAGAAGTTCAGCCATACGAGACGTCAAATCCTCGCGGGCCCCCCAGGTGACGGCCAATGCGTCTCTGTGCCGGACCTGCGAATCCGGCGCGGCTGGCTTGTAGGGAGTCAAGGCGGCCAGCACTTTCTGCTTGCGTGCCGCCGCCATCACATTCACGCGCGCCAGTCGATCGACCAGATAGCCAGCTTCACGGCGCTCGGGCTCGGGAAATTTCGACAGATTAGGTACGCTGCGACCATACCAGAGCTTTTCGGCGACCTCGCGTAGCAACCCGGAATCGGCACGAGCAACACCTTGGCTCACAACTCGGCCGAGGAGCTTTTCGAATTCGGATTTACGGACGGTCACGGCTTCTTCCTGCGTTTCTCAAGGCGCTTCTGAATATAGGCGATTTTAGCGTCGAGCGGCGGACCGACATAGTAGCCACTGGCTTCCCGGGCCAGCGACTCAAACAGTTCCCAGCTGGAACCGGGCTGCGACAGTAAATCGAGAATGTCCGTCTGGTCGACCGCCTCAAAGCGACCAAGTTTCGACAGGGCAAGGTCTTCGGCACCCGGAAGCCACACGACGACCGGAGAACCAGGCGCCCGCTCGATCAGTTGGGCACGGCTCCGGTAGTCCTCGTGCAGCGGACCGAACGTTGTGTTGAAGTTCGCATCCCAGATCAGCTGGGACGGCCCGGTGGCAGGATCGTCGTAATCCACCGGTGGCAACTGCTCGAGCACCAAGCGAACCTCGGACACCTTGACCATGTCATCGTAGTCGAACTCCACATCGACATCGGAACTCGCCCTCGATTGCGTGTGCATATGCACAGCACAACCACCGAAAACATACGCATGCACGGAATGTTCAGGGAACTTGCGTGCGGCCAGATCCTCTGCAAGATTCGCAAATAGCTGAAGGATTGCGCGGTACATCGGGGTCATGGTGATCTACGGTGCGATTTGGAAGAACAAATTCTAGCGCTTAGCCGTCAACCGCCCCGACGAACCATGTGAACGCCAGGAGGGCCGGCGTCGACCGGCCTCTTGCCGCTTTATAGCCCTGGCCGGCCGGCCTTGATCCAGCCCTCGGTCAACCGAATCCCGAGCCGGTACCGCGCGCAGTTGTACGCTTCCAGGTGCGAGAGCTCCTGACGCAGTAGTTCCAGGAAGGCCGGCTGGTCTGCAAAGGGTGGCTCCAGCGCTTGCACTGCGGCTTCTATCGTGGCGCCGTCGGCAACCACCCGGCGAACCCCCTCCCCCAACAGTTCGCGGTACCTCTGCCGGAACAGGTCTGGCGCCCCCATCGAATCGAGAATGACGGCGTACTTCGTGATCGAGCGCTGGTAGGTCCATGCGAACAGTTCGGCAGCCAAGCTGACATCCTGCTTCTCGTAGACTCCGAGTATCGCCATGGCGTAGTCGGCCGGCTCGACATCGAGGAATGAAAGCGGCGCGCAGTTCTGGAGGAGCAAGGGCAGGTTGGCGCACAGACGCGAAGCCCGCTTGTTGCCATCTTCAAATGGCTGCAGGTAGGCGATGTTCACCCACAAGAAGAAGGCCGCTTCAATCGGGTTCTTGATGTTGCGCACCTTTTCAACCAGGAGCACGAGCATCTCGTCCAGGATTTGCGGCATCTGCATCGGCACGTAGACCGAGTCGCTTATGGTGACGACGCTACGCCGTGCTTTCCCCAGGCCATCCGGGTGCAAGAGCAGGCCTTGCATCAACAGCGCTTGAATGTTTCGGACGACCGCTTCCGTGATGCCGTACTCAGGCACCGCATCAACGATAAACTCGATCGCTTCCTTGTGATTGAGGAGCATCAGCGCATCGACGTCGTCTGCATCGCTCTGCCCCCGAGCGAAGAGTTCCTGCGTATCCAGCAGGCTCTTGCGGTTGCCTTCCAAGCGAGACGAGTGCCACGAGAGGTCTATCAGTAGCTGCTCAAGAACCTTGCGGGCATACGTCCCCGCCGGCTGCTGGCCGCGTGCTCGCCCCCGCGCAAACAAGTCAGCCGCGAGCGCCGGCGGCATGAGCGAGCTTTCGTTCGGTACATAGCGCTCGACGAAGGCCCGCTGATAAGTCACCGGCTTGCGGGTGCCGATAGGCGCGCTCAGCTCGGCGATGAGAGGCTGTCGGTCCGGGGAGAACCGGAAGCCGGCGCCAAGCGGAACAATAGCGGGTTGTGGCACATACCCGACCTGACCGCCAGGAGCAGCAGTTGCGACGCCAGCTGGCAGTGCGTAGCGAGTGGCCGGACCAGCGCCGACTTTTCTGACCTCTCCAGCCGCCAGCATCCTCGCCAGGTAACGATTGACCGTCGGCCGGCTGGCCTCGACGTTGGCAGTGATGGCTTCAGGCCCGCAGCTCTCCACGCCAGCGACCGATTGCTGCTGGAGGTAGGCGAGGATTTGATTTTTGAGGTCGTACTTGGCCATGGCTAACTTCTCCACTTGCTCAAATTTGATGAAGAAGCCTCATCTTATCTCCAACTTATCAACCCCAGCCAGAGACAAGAGCTATCTCCTCATAATCTCATCAGATTTGAGCAAGTAGAGCCAGCTCATCAGCGGCCTCTCAGAACTGAGAGAGCAGCTCGGGACGCGTGGCCTTCAGATGGAGAACGGCAGGTAAGCAGCGCCTTGCCGCCCGACGCCGCCCATCGGGCCAATGGCCGTTCAGGCCGACCAGCCCCCAATCTTTACGACATTTATATTCCGCAATCGCCAGAATAGCCGCCGTCACGGGGTGGCAATGCCCCGCGACCGCGTCGGCGGGGGCCGGCGTGGGCAGCAGCTTCCGTTCGCAGGAGGGAAACCATGCACCCGGAAAACGACAACAAGCGTCTGGCGACGCTGACCCTGGCGGCGCTCGGCATCGTCTATGGCGACATCGGCACCAGCCCGCTTTACGCGCTCAAGGAAGTCTTCGGCGGCAGCCACCATCCGGTGCCGATCACGCCGGACAACGTGCTCGGCATCCTGTCGCTGTTCCTGTGGTCGCTGATCGTCGTCGTCACGCTGAAGTACGTCGCCTTCATCATGCGCGCCAACAACAAGGGCGAGGGCGGCATCATCGCCTTGATGACGCTGGCGCTGCAGCAGGGCCGGCCGGGTAGCCGCTGGCAGAAGCTGCTGGTGATGCTGGGGCTGTTCGGCGCCGCGCTGTTCTACGGCGACGGCGTGATCACCCCGGCAATCTCGGTGCTGTCGGCGGTCGAGGGGCTGGAGATCATCACCCCGGCGCTCGATCCCTGGGTGCGGCCGATCGCGCTGCTCATCCTGGTCGGCCTGTTCGTCTTCCAGCGCCGCGGCACGGCCAGCATCGGCGCCCTGTTCGGGCCGGTGATGGTGCTCTGGTTCGCCGTGCTGACACTGCTCGGCGGCCTGGCGATCGCCGCCCATCCGGCGGTGCTGGCGGCGGTCAATCCGCTGCACGCGCTGGAATTCCTGGCCGGCAACGGCCGCCTCGGTTTCCTTGCGCTGGGCGCGGTGGTGCTCTGCATCACCGGCGCCGAGGCGCTCTACGCCGACATGGGGCATTTCGGGGCGCGACCGATACGTTACGCCTGGCTGGGTTATGTGATGCCGGCGCTGGTGGTCAATTATTTCGGCCAGGGCGCCCTGCTGCTGGCCGATCCGGCGGCGATCGAGAACCCGTTCTACCTGCTGGCGCCGGACTGGGCGCGCTACCCGCTGGTGCTGCTGGCCACGGCGGCGACGGTGATTGCCTCGCAGGCGGTGATTTCCGGGGCCTTTTCGATCACCCAGCAGGCGATCCAGCTCGGCTACGCGCCGCGCCTGCAGATCCAGCACACGTCGAGCAGCGAGATCGGCCAGATCTACCTGCCGGCGATCAACTGGCTGCTGCTCGCGGCGATCATCACGCTGGTCGCCGGTTTCGGTTCCTCGTCGCGGCTGGCCGCCGCCTACGGCATCGCCGTCACCGGCACCATGCTGATCACCAACCTGCTCGCCATCGCCGTCGCCGTCCGCCTCTGGCACTGGCACCCATTGCGCGCCTGCCTGGGCGCCCTGCCCTTCATCGTCATCGACCTCGGCTTCTTCCTCGCCAATTCGACCAAGATTCCGGAGGGCGGCTGGTTCCCGCTGGCTTTCGGGCTGGCCGTATTCACCCTGCTGACGACCTGGAAGCGCGGCCGCGAGCTGCTTGCCCGCCGGCTGGCCGACGAAGCCATGGAACTCGCTTCCTTCCTCGCCGCGATTGCCGGCAACGGCCCGCAGCGGGTGCCGGGCACGGCGGTCTTCCTGACCACCAACCCGGACAACGTGCCACACGCGCTGTTGCACAGCCTG
Source organism: Azonexus caeni (assembly GCF_048146105.1). NCBI lineage: Bacteria > Pseudomonadati > Pseudomonadota > Betaproteobacteria > Rhodocyclales > Azonexaceae > Azonexus > Azonexus caeni. The sequence goes on along the minus strand of NZ_JBKJAD010000030.1, from coordinate 16,430 downwards.
AAGCATTACAAGGTGCTGCACGAGCAGGTGGTGATTCTCAGCGTCCGGGTCAGCGAGGTGCCTTTCGTCGCCGCCGAAGAGCGCGTCACGGTGCGCCGCCTGGCCGGCAACTTCAGCCAGGTGATCATCCATTACGGTTTCAAGGACGAGCCGGACATCCCGCAGGCGCTGGCGCAGTGTGCCGGGCAGGGGCTGAACATCGAGATGATGGAAACCTCGTTCTTCCTCGGCCGCGAAACGCTGATTCCCAAGTTCGGCTCGGGCATGGCCTACTGGCGCGCCCTGCTCTTCGTCGCGCTGTTCCGCAACGCGAGCAGCGCGATGGCCTTCTTCAGGATTCCGTCGAACCGGGTGATCGAACTTGGTTCGCAGGTGGTGCTGTGAGCCAGCCGGCGAACTCCGCTGGCGGCAAAGGGCGGGCGAACAGATAGCCCTGCCCGTGCTCGCAGCCGAAGCCGCGCAGGATCTGCCGCTCCGCTTCGTGCTCGATGCCCTCGGCAACGACGCTGCAGCCGAACAGGTGGGCGATGACGATGATCGTCTCGACCAGTTTGCGGTCTTCCTCGTTGTGGGCGATGTCCTTGACGAAGCTGCGGTCGATCTTCAACTCGCTGACCGGCAACGACTTGAGGTAGGAAAGCGAGGAATAGCCGGTGCCGAAATCGTCAATGGAGACGCCGACGCCACTGGCGCGCAACGCGGCGAGTCGTTCCTGGGCGTCGCGGATGTCCTGGATCAGGCCGGATTCGGTGACTTCGACCTTGATCCGCCACGCCGGTACGCCATGCTCTTCCAGCCGCTGCAACAACGCGGCGACGAAACCGGCCTGCATCAGTTGGCGGCTGGAAACGTTGATCGCCAGCGCAAAATCGTCTTCCAGGCGGGCCTCGGCCTGCCATTGAGCGAGCTGGCGCAGCGCTGCGTCGAGCACCCAGTCGCCGATGGCGTGGATGTCGCCGGTTTCCTCGGCAAGCGGAATGAAGATATCCGGGCGCATCGGCCCCAGTTCGGCGGAATGCCAGCGTAACAAGGCCTCGGCGCCGACCAGCCGGGCCGTTTCGAGATCGACCTTGGGTTGGTAGACAAGCGCCAGTTCCTGCATGGGAATCGCCTGACGCAAGGCGCGCCGCAGGCGGCGGCGCTCAGCCAGGATTTCGGCGAGGAAGGGCGTGTAGCGCCGCCAGGCTGGCCCGAACGGTGCCGGCAAGGCGGTCGCCGCCTGGCGCAGCAATTCCTCGCCGCTACCGGCGCCATCCACACTGTGGGCGATGCCGACCCGCACGCCGGTGGCAAGCAGCAGGTCATCGACCCTGAGGTCACCGGCCAGCAGACGCTGCAGACGCTGCGCCGTGCGTTCCTGCACGGTTACCGAGGCGGCGTCGCCGCGCAGCAGCACGAGTTCGCTGCCGCCCCAGCACCCGGCCATGCCGCCGCTGGCGAGCGGGCTGCTGGTCAGCAGTTCGCCCAGTTCCTGCAGCAGCTTCTCGGCGACCGGGTAACCGTGCAGGCGGGCGATTTCCTCAATCTCGTCGGCGACGATGAAATAGACCGCCACCTCCTGTCCGGCCTGCAGCCGGCGCTGCAATTCGTCGAGCAGCGCACGCCGGTTGGGCAGGCCGGTGACACCGTCGCGCAACGCCTGCTGGCGCAGGGCGGCTGTCTGCTCGTCGACCAACTCCTGCAGCAGTTCCTTCTGCTCGCGCAGGTCGCGCGAGCGCAACTGGGCGAGCAGGATGTTGCGGATGCGCTTGAGCACCTCTCCGTTGTCGAACGGCTTGTTGAGGAAATCAATGGCGCCGAGTTCGAGCGCCCGCGAGCAGGTTTCGCGGTCGGTCTGGGCGGTCAACACGATTACTGGCGGCGCCAGCGCACCGGTGGCCGCGCGCACCCGTTCGAGCACCTCGAAACCATTCAGGTGCGGCATGCGGATATCGAGCAGCACGAGGTCGGGCAGGCGGCGCTCGATCTCGCCGATCACCTGACGCGGATCGGTGATGCCGAGCAGGTCGTCGTAGCCGGCATCCTCCAGCAAGTGACGAAGCAGTTCGACGTTGGCCGGGTTGTCGTCGACGATGAGGATGCGCGCTGAATCGAGCAGGCTGTCAGGCATCGCGCTCACCCAGGTGTTGTTCAAGCACGGCGATCAGGCCGGCGATGTCGAGCGGCTTGGTGAGATAGGCGGCAAACCCGGCCTGCCGCCCGCGCTTGAGGTCGTCCGGCATGGCGTTGGCGGACAGCGCGACAACCGGGATTCCACGCGTCGCCGGATCGCCGCGCAGGGCGCGCAGGACGGCATAGCCGTCCATGCCGGGCAGGTTGATGTCGAGCAGGATGAGGTCCGGCCGCTGCACCTTGACCTGGCGCAGGCCGCTGCCGGCATCGGCGGCGCAGCTCAGCGTCCAGGCGCCCAGGTCCTCGAAGATGTCCCACATCAGGCGCTGGTTGGCGGGGTTGTCCTCGATGTAGAGCACCTGCCGCAACTGCATGCCCGGTGCCGGCGTGTCGGCGGGCCGGGCCGGGGATTCCAGGTTGGCCAGCGAATCCGCCGCCAGCGGCAATTCGAACCAGAAGCAGCTACCGGCGCCGGGCGCGCTGTCGACACCGATCTCGCCCGCCATGTGCTCGACCAGTTGCTTGGTCAGCGCCAGTCCGACGCCGGTGCCTTCGATGGCGCTGTGCTCGGCGTCGAGCCGGTTGAAGGGCTGGAACAGCTCGCCGAGGCGGGCCGCCGGGATACCGATGCCGGTATCGCGAACGGCGATACGCAAGCGCCCTTCGCCGCCGACCTGCCAGGAGATGGCAATGCTGCCGCCGTCGTGGTTGTACTTGACGGCGTTGGACAAGAGATTGATCAGCACCTGCTTGGTCCGCGTGAAATCGGCAAAGATGCTCAGTCCGTCGGCGGCCGGCTGGCTGATGGCGATGCCACGGGCAGCGGCCAGGGCGCCAATGCTGGCGACCGATTCGCCGACCACCTCGGCCACCGCGACGGCTTCCAGCGACAGGCTGAGGCGGCCGGATTCGATACGCGCCAGGTCGAGGATGTCGTTGATCAGGGTCAGCAGGTGCTTGCCGCTCTTCAGTATCTGCTCGGCCTGCGCCGCCTGGCGTTCGGCGAGCGGCTGCTTGCGGTTGTTGAGCAGCAGTTGCGAGAAGCCGATGATGGAATTGAGCGGTGTCCGCAGTTCGTGGCTCATCGCCGACAGGAATTCGGTCTTCGCCCGGCTGGCGCGCGCCTGTTCGGCATGCGCCTGTTCCAGCTCGCGGGTGAAGCGCTCGCGCTCGTTGATGCTGCGATAGAGCTGGATCAGTACCGCGCAGGTGGCGGTAAAGGGTTCCAGCCGGGCGAGCAGTTCGCTGTCGACCGTCTGCCGGGAATTGGCGATGGCATACATGCCGATCACCGCCCCCTGATCGACGATCGGTACGCCGAGGTAATTGTGCAGCGCCGGATGACCGGGCGGGAAACCGATGCGCCGCGTTTCGCTGGCGAGATCGGCGGTCATCACCACCTCGCCGGCAGCGAAAACGCGGCCCAGCAGCGAATCCGGGTTGCTCAGCATCATGTCGCCGGAACTCAGGCTGCTCATCAGCCGCCGCGAGTCGTCGTTCCACGAGAGGTCGGTGATGGCGAGGATTTTCATACTGGGCCGGTCATTGACCGGAATCACCTCGCCGATCAACGCGTAATCGCTCTCCGTCAGGCTGCACAGCGCCTCTTTGAGGAAGGGCCAGAGCTGGTCGCTCGACATCAGCACCGGAAAATCGGTCATCCCCTTGTGCAACACCTGCAGCAGCGCATGCTGCGCCTGCTCGCGGGCCCGCGAACGATGCAGCTCGGAGAGATCGGAGAGGATGCCGATGAATTCCACCTCGTCCTGGCCGGGAACGGTCACTTCGCTCACTGCCAGGTGCACCGGGATCACCTGCCCCGATTTGTGCAAGGCACTGACCTCGCGGCCAATGCCGATGATGCTGGGCGGCCGGCCAGCCAGGTAGCTGGCCAGGTATTCATCGTGCTGACTGGCCCAGCGCTGCGGCATGATCTTGCTGACGTTATGGCCGGTCAGCTCGGCTGACGTGTAACCGAGCAGGCGCTCGGCGAAGGGATTGATCTGTTCGATGATGCCGCGCGAACTGATGCGGATGATGCCGACCGCCGCCTGGTTGAGGATGGCCTGGTTGCGGGCCAGGGCCAGTTCAAGGTTCTTTTCGGCGGACAGTGGAGCGGGCGGCAGGGTCATGAAAGCTGGGCAGCGTATAACGGCAGCGTGCAGGATACCCCAAGGCAAGCCACGCTTGCGAAGCGCGGCTTGCCTCGCCAAACCTCGGCGGAGGCCGATGATGCCGAGAGCATCACGAGCATTCGACCAGGCAGGCGTCGAGGCTGGCGATCCAGGTCGCCTTCTGCGCTTCGCTGGCGAAGCTCGCTTCGAAGCTGTTGCGGGCGATGCGGTACCAGGCGGCCTTGTCGAAATGGAAGGCGGCCTGCAGGGCGCGGATGTTGTCGTTGAGGTAGCCGCCGAAATAGGCCGGATCGTCGCTGTTGACGGTGACCTTGGCACCGGCCGCCAGCAGTTGCGGCAGCGTGTGGCGGGTCATTTCCGGGAAGACGCAGAGGCGCAGGTTGGAGAGCGGGCAGACGGTAAGCGGCACGGCCTCGCGCACCAGCCGCTCGACCAGCGCCGGGTCTTCGACCGAGCGCACGCCGTGGTCGATGCGCGCCGCGCCGAGCAGGTCGAGCGCTTCGACGACGTAGGCCGGCGGGCCTTCCTCGCCGGCATGGGCGACGACCGGCTTGCCGAGCGCCCGGCAGCGGGCGAACAGGCGCTCGAACTTGGCCGGCGGGTGGCCCTTTTCCGACGAGTCGAGACCGAAGCCGGCGATCCGGTCGAGCCAGGGTTCGGCTTCGGCCAGCGTGGTGAAACCGTCGTCCTCGGAGAGGTGGCGCAGGAAGCAGAGGATCAGGCTGGCGTCGATGCCCCAGCGCGCCCGCCCTTCCTCGATGCCGGCATCGAGCCCTTCGATCACGTCGCCGATCGGGATGCCGCGCGCCGTGTGGGTCTGCGGGTCGAAGAAGATTTCGGCGTGCACGATGTGGTCGGCGGCCGCCCGTTCCAGGTAGGCGAGCATCAGGTCGCTGAAGTCTTGCGGCGTGCGCAGGACGTCGGCGCAGGCGTAGTAGAGATCGAGGAAGGACTGCAGGCTGTCGAAATCGTAGGCGGCGGCAAGCGCCGCTTCGTCGGCATAGGGCAGCGTGATGCCGTTGCGGCGGGCGAGCGCGAAGGCGAGCCCGGGTTCGAGCGAGCCTTCGATATGCAGGTGGAGTTCGGCCTTCGGCATGCGACAGGCGAAGGCCAGCGCGTCATCGGTGGAGGGATACATCGTTACGGCTCCGGCAGTGGGGATCGCCACATCCTACCCGAAGCGCCCGGCGGCGGGCCAGCCTGGCGGCTCAGGCCGGGCTGGAGAGCGGTGTGGCTTCGAGCGTTTCGGCTTTCGGAAAGCGCAGCGTGAAGGAGAAGATGCTGCCGGCGCCGGCCTGGCTGATGACGTGCATCTCGCCGCCCATCAGGCGAACCAGGCGATGACTGATGGCCAGGCCGAGGCCGCTGCCGCCGTACTGCCGGGTCATCGAGTTGTCGCCCTGTTCGAAGGCCAGGAAGATGCGCTCCTGGTCCTTTTCCGGGATGCCGATGCCGGTGTCGCGGACGGCGAAATGGATGTCAATCGCCGCCGCCTCCTCGGCCACCGGGGCGATCAGCAGGTCGATGCCGCCCTGGCTGGTATAGGTCAGCGCGTTGGCGAGCAGGTTGTGGAGCACCTGTTCGAGACGGACCCGGTCGCCGCTCAGGGTCTGCCGCCGCAAGCCGGATGGCAGTTCGAGGGTGAACTTGAGCCCCTTGGCGGCGATCTGCTCGGCGACCGATGCCTGCAGGCTGTCGCCGACGCTGCCGAGATCGAAAGGCTGCGCGTCGAGACTGAGCTTGTCGCCCTCCAGGCGGGCGATGTCGAGCACATTGCTGAGCAGGCCGAGCAGGCGGCGGGCCGAGGTTTCGGCGACCTGCAGGTGTTTCAGGCTCTTTTCGTCGCTGGTGCGGCGCATGACCAGCGCCAGCATGCCCAGGATGCCGTGCATCGGCGTCCGCAATTCGTGGCTGGCGTTGGCCAGGAAGGCCGTCTTGGCCCGGCTGGCGGCTTCCGCCGCTTCCTTGGCGAGCGACAGGTCGCGGGTACGCTGATCGACCAGGCGTTCGAGGTCCTGCTGGTAATGCGCGAGTTTTTCCTCGGCCGCCTTGCGCTTGCCGATTTCGAGGTGGGTGCCGGCCATCAGCCGCGGCTTGCCGTCGCGGTCCCAGGCAGTGACCCGGCCGCGGTCCATGATCCAGACCCAGTGCCCGTCCTTGTGTCGAACCCGGACCTCGCATTCGTAGTGCTCGCATTCGCCGGCGAAATGGGCACGCAACTGTTCCGCCGAGCGTTGCGCGTCTTCCAGATGCAGCAGGCCGTTCCAGGTGTCGATCGTGGTCGGCTGCAGCTCGTCCAGGGTGTAGCCGAGAATCTGCGCCCAGCGCTCGTTGAAGCGGGTTTCGCCGGTCTGCACGTTCCATTCCCAGGTGCCGACGCCGGTCCCCCAGAGGATGCTGGACATCGCCTGGTTCTGTTGGCGCAGTTGCCGCTGCGTCTGCAGCAGGCGGACGTAAAGGATCAGGACCAGCAGCAGGCCACCGGCGATCGTCAGCAGTTCGCCGCGGTAGTGGCCGACGATGTCGGCGAACGTCACTTCGTGCTGCACGTCGAAAGGTGGCATGCGCAGGCTGCGCAGGAGATCGACGACTGGCGCGTAATCGACCGGAACGACGAAACCCTGGACCTTCATCGCCGACAGGACGTCGGGCGAATCGTGCAGGGTCAGCAAGGCCGCCGCGACATGCCCCGCAAGATCGGCATCGACGTGATACAGCGCGGCAAACGGCCATTCCGGATAGAGGCGTGTCGACAGGCCAAGCGGAAAGGACGGCAGGCGCTGGAGATTGACGATCCGTAGCCGATTCTCGGCGAGCCGGCCTTCGGCAACCAGCTTCTCGAGCACCCCGGTGCGCACGAAACCGACTTCGGCGGCGCCGTCGAGCACCGCCGCGACCACCTTGTCGTGCGGTGCCCCGGTCAGCACCATCTGCTCGCGGCGTGGCAGCGGCTGGCCGCTTTCCTTCAGTTCGTAGGCCTGGACCTGGTAACCGCCAAGCGATTCGCTATCGACGGCGGCGATCTTGCGGCCGCGCAGATCGGCCAATGTATGTACCGGCGAATCGGCACGGGTGAAGATGACGCCGCCGAACTTCTCCAGGCTGCTGCCGTCCGGTCCCTTGTTGAGCAGGGTGGCGATCGGCGACGACAAGGCGAATTGCCGGCTGAGCAACACGTAGTGACCGGGATTGGTCAGCACGAAATCGAGCTGGCGGGCCGCCACCGCGGCGTTGAGTTCGGGGTAGGTGAAGACCTGCACTTCGAATTCCCGTTCCGGCATCTTCGCCTGCAGGGCAGCCGCCAGCGGCTGCCATTGCTGCAGCGTCTGCGGCTTGGGGCGGAAAGACAGGACGCCGATCCTGACCACATCGTCGGCGACTACCGGCAGCGCGCTCAACAGTGTGAGCAGCAGAAAAGCGAAACAGCGAAACGGAAACATTGCAGTCATCATGAATCGAGCTGTTTCACATGCTACTTTGGTAATAAGCGGGCCGTTTGACAAATATCAAAACTGACAAGCTTCCTTGCCCAGGCTCAGGCAAAATGCGGCAAACATTCTGGAGCGCGAGACGGTCATGGACGAATTCATGCAGGCAGCCATCGACGAGGCACGACAAGGACTGGCCGAAGGCGGCATCCCGATCGGTTCGGTGATCGTGCACGACGGGCGGATCATCGGCCGCGGCCACAATCGTCGGGTGCAGCAAGGCAGCGCCATCCGGCACGGCGAGATGGACGCCTTCGAGAACGCCGGCCGCCAGCCGGCCGCCGTCTATCGCGCGGCGACGCTGTACACCACGCTCTCGCCCTGCGCCATGTGCAGCGGCGCCATCCTGCTCTACGGCATCCGCCGCGTCATCGTCGGCGAAAACCAGACCTTCCTCGGCGAGGAAGAGCTGCTGCGCTCACGCGGCGTCAGCGTCGAGGTACTGCAGGACGAGACCTGCATCGGCCTGATGCGCGACTTCATCGCCGCCAGCCCGCAACTGTGGAACGAGGACATCGGCGTCGTCGACGCCAGCAGGTAGAATGCCGCGCCATGAACCTGCCCGACCCCAGCCAGGCCTCGCCGCTCGGCAAGCCGACCGAATACTGCAGCCACTACGCGCCGCAACTGCTCTACCCGATCCCGCGCCAGTTGAAGCGTGACGAACTGGGATTGCACGGCGCCGACCTGCCCTTCGTCGGCGAAGATCTGTGGAACGCCTATGAAGTTTCCTGGCTCAATCCGCGCGGCAAGCCGGTGGTCGCCGTCGCCAGCTTCCGGGTGCCGGCGACCAGCCCCAAGCTGATCGAATCGAAGTCCTTCAAGCTCTACCTGAACTCGCTGAACCAGACCGCCTTCGCCGACGCCGAGACGGTCGCCGCGACGCTGCGCGCCGACCTCGCGGCCGCCGCCGGCGCACCGGTGACGGTCGAACTGGCGCCGCTCGAGCGGCAACCGCCGGCGACCGTCGCCTACCCGGCCGGTGTGCTGCTCGACGACCTCGACATCGCCTGCGACGCCTACCAGCCGGCGCCGGAACTGCTCGCCACGCGGGACGCGCCGGTGGTCGAGGAAACACTCTATTCGCACCTGTTGAAGTCGAACTGCCTGGTCACCGGTCAACCGGACTGGGCGATGCTGGTGATCCGCTACCGCGGGCGGCCGATCGACCGTGCCGGGCTGCTGCGCTACATCGTTTCCTTCCGCAACCACAACGAATTCCACGAACAGTGCGTCGAGCGCATCTTCTGCGACATCACCCGCCGCTGCGCGCCCGCGGCGCTGGCGGTGCACGCCCGCTATACGCGACGCGGCGGCCTCGACATCAATCCTTTCCGCAGCAGCGGCGACTATCCGCCACCGGGCAACGAACGGGAAATCCGGCAGTAGGGAAACTCAGCGGGCGAGAAAGCCCATGATGTCGCTGATGCGCAGCAACTGCGGCTGCGCGTCGAGCCAGTCGCGAGCGGCAAGCAGCGAGGGCCACACCTTGACCTCGTAGGATTTCATCAGCGGCGAGAGCAGGATCTTCTCGATGTTGTCCGCCAGCGCGGCGTCCTCGCTGACGAAGACGACCCGGCAATTGGGACAGGAAGCGGCGGCACCGATATGCAGGACCGCCAGATCGGTCAGCGTCGCCTCGCCGATACCGTGATGCTCGATCGAGGAAAGGTCGTGGATCACGTAGCGGGTGTCGTCGAAACGCGCATCGGCCTGAATCCGCCGCACGCACTCCAGCAGGTCGTCGCCGCTGACCGCGCCGGAATACTTTGCTACCACACCTTCCGGTTCCCACACCCGCTCGCAAGCCATCGCTCTATCCCTGTATGACTGAAGCAATGCCCCCAACATTGCTTGCAGCATGATTTCGTAGGACGCCATCTTAGCCGGGAATCCCGCCGGAATACACCTAGTGGATTCCCTTGACCTGGAATTTATCCGGGATTGGACAAGCGAAACCTTGAAAAATCCCTCTTCCCGTCGAACCACCACCCCACCTGGGGAGGAAGCACTGACCGCGGCTGTTGACTTCGCGGTCGACGCGGGCGGAGTCCTGGATTTCCGCCGACTGCGGATTGAGCAGAATCGGCATGACGCGACCTGCCTCTGTCACTCAGAAGGCGCCTGGCCGAGGCCGCAGGGTCGGGATGACGGCATCCCACAAGGCCACCGATTCAGCTTCGCTCAAGGTGGCCTGCGTGATGTCCGGCAGGACCGCCGACTCTTCCATCGTTCTCGGGGCAGCGGGAATCCGGTAGCCGTTGTGGAAGGTGATCATGATGATCGGCGCTTTGGCGTTGCCGAGCTTGCTGTTGGCCTCGAAGCTAAAGAGCTGCCCCTTGACCCGGTCGGTCGTTTTCCCGGTCAGCAACCATTCGTCGTACTTGATCCCGTGCGCCTCGTGGCGGCCCTTGCGCACCGTATGGCCGTCGGCCTCGGCAGCGCCGGCTTCGATCTGCCGACCGCGATCCAGCAGGTTCGTGTCCTCGCGGAAATTGGAAGCAGTTTCGAGACTGAAATACACGTCCTGGCTGTCTTTCTGGTGGTAGGAAACCAGAACCTCTTCTTCGTCGGAAGGCGGACCGAGAACGAAACCGTTGTGGATGCAAACACCTTGCTCGGTCGGAACTTCATTGTCGGCCCGACCGCGAACGCGTTCGTACATGCTGAGCAGGTGGGCGAGTTTTTCGGGAAGATCGGTTGGAAAATCTTTTGCCCATGCCTCGCTTTGATACTTCTTATCGGAAGTGTCGTATGCCTTGATCTCCATTTTAACCAAGTAGCCGTCTCGCCAAGCCCATAGATCAAGTATGCGAACAAAACCTTCGCCACCGGGTGAATCAACACGATTGAAAACCTTGCCTAACTGAACCTGAGGAGCTGCTTCGATCTTCCTCAGGTAGGGAACATCCGGCTCGCCGTACATCGTTTCCCGCCGCAACTTTTTCTCGTACTCCTCGAGTTGCATCTCAAAAGCTGACTGAGTCATCGGCCTGATCTCGATTTTGACATCGTCGATGCTCACGTTGAATTGGCTGTTCAATACCAAGTCCGCTGGCATGTCGATGAGGTAGCGACCGATGCAACGGGGTGTCATGTTCTGAGTGATTTTCTTCATTCTGGTTGCTTCCTGTTCAGTCATCTGGGAGGGAGCCGGCTCGCAAGCGGCAAGCGCCACGGCGCAAAGCAATAGCCAGGCACCGCAGCGCGCCCTTGTTCTGGTTGTTCGCATGGTTTCCGTCATTCGTAACGCAAGCTGGTCTTGGTGACTTCTTGAGCAATTTTTACGATCGCGCGCAGGGTGAAACTGCGCACCCGGTCAAGTTCCGGTCCTCCCGAGTTCGACAGTTAAAGACATAAGCCATTGTTTTATAAGAACCCTAGCTTCTCTGTCGTCGCCCCGGTAGACGACTTGTTGCGGGCTGCTGTAAGTGTGGCGCTGATGAACTGGCATGGCGCCTGTGCCGATACTGATTGAGACAACGGAAGCGCAACCGGCAATTTAGGTCACGAAACCACCGAGAAGCAATTTGCTCATGCGAGCACCATATCTCTGTTCCGGGTGTTTCATAGCGTCACGATCGCCTCACGCGATTTCTGCAATTCACTTGCCCTGTCAGTTTGTAGCCCGACGATTACATATCGCGCATCTCGCTCAGGCCTATCGAATTATTCTTCCTCTCCCTCAACAACGGGATTCAGCGACGGGTCACAGGTGAATCGCTCTTGGCTGGAAGGGGTTTTAACATCAGGAATGGAAGCAAGATCGTACATGTCGTATTTGCCGGGCTCCATGGGTGAAAAAGGTGGCTTTCGAACGCGATTTTCTTCGCATGACTCAACCCAATCAATATGCTCTTTTATTCCTAATTTTAAACCTTCACCAGGCCAGCAACGCTCATCGCCTGTTGCCGTTCCCTCTGGGGACTGATCTTTTGTCCCATTTAGGCGATAGCGGTAGAAAAATTTTTTATTTTTAGGAATTACATAAATATAGCCATCTTTCGTAACGCGAACCTCTGTAGCCTCAATGTCGGACCTGGTATAGGAGTTTCTATTCGGTGAGTAATATGAATGAGAAAAACTTTCCGAAGAAAAAGCATCCCAAGTAAGGCCGCCATCATTCGAGAAATTGATCCACACGTGACAGTTTTTGTCTCCACAACCGAAAGTTGCAATTGCAATACGCTCATCCCCCGGATCAATTTTGAATTTCCCTTGCCATATACCGGATCCCCAGGTCGGATATTTTTCTATCACGGCATGCAGGTTCTTCCGGTCATCATTCCACTTCATGATTCCGCCAACCCGGCAGTCACGATAATTCTCCAGGGTGATATAACGGTGCTCGTCGACCCGGTAGACGACTTGTTGCGGGCTGTTGTAAGTGGGGCGCTCATGAACCGGCATGGCACCCGTGCCGGTGCTGATTGAGGCGACGGAAGCGCAACCGGCAATTAAGGTCACGAAATCACCGAGAAGCAATTTGCTCATGCCACCACCGTATCCTTGTTTGATGTGTTTCATAGCGTCACGGTCGCCTCACGCGATTTCTGCAATTCACTTGCCCTGTCAGTTTGTAGCCCGACGATTACATATCGCGCATTTCGTTCAGGCCTACCGATTTATTCTTCCTCTTCCTCAACAACGGGATTCAGCGACGGGTCACAGGTGAATCGCTCCTGCCCAGAAGGGGTTTTTACAAAAGGAATCGACGAAAAATCATATTCATCGTATCTATCTGGCTCTAACGGAGGAAATGGTGGTTTCTTTCTGCGAGATTCTTCACAAGCTTTTGTGAGAGCCAAATGTTCTGAAGTGCTCATATTAGGGGTGCGTATTAATTCGCAACGCTCGCCGCTACCAAAACCCCATGGCTTTCCATTTTCATAACCATCAAAACGCCTCCTGAAATAATATTCTAAATGCATAGGTAAAATATAAACATACCCATCCTTGGTAACACGCACATCTGTATCAATAACTTTCTTTCTTTCTATTTTATCCTCAAAAGAATTACTTGAGTACGTCATACCACGAAAGGTATCCCATGTTCTACCACCATCATTGGTAACAACAATGGTTAAATAGCACCATTTTTCACCACATCCAAAAGTCGGAATAGCAACTTTTGTTTCGCCGGGCTCAATACTGAAACGTCCTGGCCAGAAGCCTTTTCCCTCATTCTTATAGCGCCCCATTTCAACTTCTAAGTTCTTGCGCTTATCATTCCACTTCATGATTCCGCCAACCCGGCAGTCACGATAATTCTCCAGGGTGATGTAGCGGTGCTCGTCGATCCGGTAGACGACTTGTTGCGGGCTGTTGTAAGTGGGGCGCTGATGAACCGGCATGGCCCCCGTGCCGGTGCTGATTGAGGCGACAGAAGCGCAACCGGCAATTAAGGTCACGAAACCACCGAGAAGCAATTTGCTCATGCCAGCACGTATCCTTGTTTGATGTGTTCCATGGCGTCACGGTCGCCTCACGCGATTTCTGCAATTCACTTGCTCTGTCAGTTTTTAGCCCGACGATTACATATCGCGCATTTCGTTCAGGCCTATCGATTTATTATTCCTCTTCCTCAACAACGGGATTCAGCGACGGGTCACAGGTGAATCGCTCTTGGCTGGAAGGGGTTTTAACATCAGGAATGGAAGCAAGATCGTACATGTCGTATTTGCCGGGCTCCATGGGTGGAAAAGGCGGCTTTCGAACGCGATTTTCTTCGCATGACTCAACCCAATCAATATGCTCTTTTATTCCTAATTTTAAACCTTCACCAGGCCAGCAACGCTCGTCGCCTGTTGCCGTTCCCTCTGGAGACTGATCTTTTGTCCTATTTAGGCGATAGCGGTAGAAAAATTTTTTATGTTTAGGAATTACATAAATATAGCCATCTTTCGTGACGCGAATTTCTGTGTCTATAACAGATTGTTTTTCCGACACCATCTCAGCAGCATACATTGAATATCTTTCTGACGGAAAAGCGTCCCAGGTTAAGCCGCCATCATTCGAAAAATTTATCCATAAGTTGCAGTTTCTGTCTCCGCAACCAAACGAAGGGACAGCAAAACGTTCTTCACCCGGCTCGATCTTGAAAATACCCGGCCAAAATCCTTTGCCGCCGTTTTTGATACGACTCATCACGACATGCAGGTTCTTCCGGTCATCATTCCACTTCATGATTCCGCCAACCCGGCAGTCACGATAATTCTCCAGGGTGATATAACGGTGCTCGTCGACCCGGTAGACGACTTGTTGCGGGCTGTTGTAAATGGGACGTTGATGAACTGGCATCGCGCCTGTGCCGGTACTGATTGAGGCGACGGAAGCGCAACCGGCAATTAAGGTCACGAAACCACCGAGAAGCAATTTTCTCATGCCAGCACCGTATCCTTGCTCTGGGTATTCCATAGCGCAGCAGTCTGCTCCTGTTGCTTTCGCAAATCACCGTAGGTTTCGATGTCAATCAGGGCTGGCATGGGAGGAATGTTCAACTTGCCGGTCCAGAAGTAAGCGTCGGATAGCCGCCAGTCCGCCAGATGGTTGAGTTCGTTCCAGAATACCTTGTCCTGATGGCTCCGGCAGAAACCGATCGGCAGGTCATAAGCGACGACGCGACTGAGAAACTTTGGGTGTGAAGGAAGAGTGCTGTGATCAGTCGGCTCGGGAATGTAGTTGGCGATTCGTTGCTCCAGTTCCTCCTGGGTTTCCAGTCGATAGCGCGGCATGTTGTCATAAGGAGTGTCATCTTCCCTGACCCATTCCTCCCGGTTATAAATATCCCGATAAAAAGGGTAATCGTCGTGCTCTTCCCATCGTTTCGATTGTTGGGATTGCATATCGAACCCGAGCATTTCCTCGGCGGCAATAGGTTCCGGGACGGCTTCGGCGTTGATGCTGACTTGCTGGTTCTGATCGGGTGTCGTCCATACGTCAGTGCGGATCACCCCCTTGGTTTTCTTCATCACGTTCCAGAAAGGACCGGGTTTTCCATTCAGATCACGCGGCCAGAGATAGGCTTTGCCCGGTTCCCCGCCACAGGCCGTGGTGCGAGCCAGGATGCGCTGATAAAGCGTTCCGGGAAACTTGTTCAGTACGCTGTCGGGCAAGCCTTGCCAGCCCATGCTTTGCAGTGCGGTACTCCCCATTACCCGATCGTGCGGATTGAAATAGACGTAAATGCGTCCGGTGTTGTCGCGCTCACCTGCCTGCTTCGGCGTCCAGGCTTGCCTTTCCTTCGTGAGACCGACCCGCAACTGCGCAACCGACTCATCCGATAACGGCCGGTAGCCTTTCATGAAATGCTTGACGATATTTTCGAAGGTATTCCGGCGCGCCTTCTCGGTCGGGGCATCGTTACCCTGAGCAAGGCTGTCGGTCACCTTGGACTCCAGCGCATAGGGACCATTCATCAAGATGACGCCGTCCGCCTGGTTTTCCGGCTCCAGCAAGGCCATCGCGCCAAGCACGATCTGCGTACCCTGGCTGTGCCCCATCAAGGTAATGGTATCCGCCGGGTACTTGCCACGAATCCTGCGCACGAGATCGGCCAAGCGGCCGGCAGCATGTGCGTAATAGTTGCGTGGCGGGGCGTCCTGCAGTTGTCGATCGACCTCGGGATTCATGCTTTGCACGTTGATCGGTAGGAAAGCAACCCAGATTCGCCGACTGAATCCGCGCTCCGACCACAGGAGCGGCAGGTTGTTGCAACCGTTCTGGAAAGGTCCGCCGCCCCAGTAAAGCGGAGGTCTCGGAGTGTAATTTTTCGCCCAGGCCGATTTTCGATCCTCGCTGCTATCCCTTAGCGGGACTTTCCATTCTTTCTCCTGGCCATCTGGCGCGCGATAGCCCCAGAAGAAATGGATGATCGGCGAGGTTTCGCTGCTAGTCAATTTAGGCCTATTGCTTCGTTTTAGCCACTCCCTCGGCTGCAAATCCCCCCTGCCCAGCCGCTTGTTCAATCCGTCCAGCAGATGCTTTTCCGCATCTGCATACCACTCTCCTTCACTATTCACGCCATGCACGAAGATGATGATGCCGGGCATCTCAAGACCGGCAGCAACTTCCTTGCGTTTGAGATAACTGGTCGGGCTGGCATGGGAAATACCCATGGGGGATGGAGTTTTGCTGTTGACAGCTACCATAGATTCAAACCTTCGGAATAACGGGTCTTTCCAGGGGGAGGGGGTCTGGGTCAATTCTCAGTTGCTCGAGCGCAGAGGCACTGACAACCTGCGTCGCTCCGTTTGCATCAGTCTTGCCACGAATCACCTGTCCGCCTTCGGTTGTGATGCGATAGCCAAAATTAGGGATCGGCTTGCCAGTGAGTGCGTCGGTGACGATGAAGCCCTCATCGTAATCGGTGCTCGGAAACTGCTTGAACTCGTGCCGCAAGCTGGTCGGCCCGCTGAACGACTTCTGGCTCGCATGCACCGTGATCCTCCCCGGGCACTGCACGGCAATCCCGCCGTCGATGGTGATTGAGGCGCCGCCTTTCACCGCCAGATGAATCTTCTTCGCCGCCGCGAAGTCGACGTGGGCATTCGCCGAGACGATCTTCAACTCCTGCTTGGCCTGGAACTTCATTTCATCGCTCTGCGCCTGCAGGTCGATGTCGTCTTTGGCGGCGATCAGTTTGATGCCGGTGTTGCCGTCGCCGGGGCGGATGGCGCCGGCCACCAGGCCGATG
>NZ_JBKJAD010000002.1:0-398710 GCF_048146105.1 Azonexus caeni | reverse complement strand
TCACCAGCAGCTCCCGGAAATCGTAGAGCGTTCCATTACTGGTTTCTCGCGGGTCTTCAAGCTCATCAAGGCAATCCATCAGACTGAAGCTTCCATGGCGCATTTCGTCCGTCCAAAAGACGAAAGTGGACCGGATTCTTCAGGCGTTTACAATACACATGCATAAGCCAATGAAAGTTAACGATTCTCTCGGTCATGTGACTTCAACGGCATATTCCACTCGCTATGATGTTCGAGTGCAAAGGCCCTGGGCAATGACTATGCCGTTCTTGGTTTTAATTCCGCAAATAAAGTCGGATCCTGGGTAATACCCCGTGAATGCGGCGTAGATGGTCTGGGATGAGCCATTTTTTTCCAGATAGATACCACTTTTTCTGGCACCGGCATTTATTGCAATTTCCAATAAATTATCGGCCTTGTCGCCGATGCTGAATGAATTGCAAAGGGATTCGGCTTTCCGTTTTGCTGAAAGCTCTGAGATGGCTACGTACAGCGAAATGGCGAGGATTGCGATGATCAGGGTTTTCATTTTTTCAGAGGTTTTGAGATAACCGGAATGTACGGCTTTGCCGCTGAAAAACCTTGGTCTGTCCCTTGTTTAAATGTTTACGAAGCTGATCCCTTTAGCCTAACGCGTTGGCATAGAGATAAATCCCGATGGCAAGTGCGGTCACAATCGCAAGCAATACAACCGCGCCGAATTTGTGCTGCAGATGATCGAGCCGTGTGAACTCGGCTTGTTGATCTGACTGAGCGGCCTGTGCGCGGCGAAAGACAAGCCAGACGCAGTAAATATTTGTTGCGATTGCAAGAAGGCCAAACGCGATCTTGGTAGTGAGCAATGGGTTGGGATTGACCGAGGAGAGCATTGCTGCCCCGGTAACGAGAACCACAATGAACGCCGGTATTTCGACAACGAGATCTACGCGTTTGTGGAGCGCGACAAGAATGAGTTCCTGGGCGCGCCCCTTGCCGAGAAGAGCTCGCTCAAAGAGCGCTTCGGTGATGACGCACCCGAGCCAGATACCAACGAAGGCAAGATGAAGGGGGAGTAGAACAGACTTCAATTGGCGATTACCTCGCTACTTGAGACACATGATTTTGAAATTCAGCCAACGATACAAAGCGCAGCTTTGGGCGGTTCGGTTGACGAATAAGAAGGGCGGAGTGAATTTGGAATCAAAATGTCTCTGACCCTTTAATTTGCTGAAGAAGGCGATTCATCTAAAAGGCAATGGCATGAAAAATCAGGGACTGACCAAGATTTTCGTTTTTTGAAACGGGTTTAAACCGTGGTCTGTCACCTATTTTCGAAACTAAATTAATCTTGGCCATTTGGCTCATTTTTGGTAGATGACAAGGATGATACATTGCTTTGAGTCTGAGCGTAATCTCGCAGTCCTTCGTCTACGGGAAATAACATGTTGTTAGTGGTCTTTTTAGGCTTGATAGTCGAGAATCCATCCAATATTGAAGAGAAATCTTTGCTTCTGAGGGCGAAGTCAAATTTTTCTAGTGTGATGTCGAGCTGCTGCTCATCCAAGTAGCTCTCAGCTTCCGAAAAAGTACGAGAAATTTCCGTATAAATAGCCCTGGCGAATAAGTAGAGTGATAACAGATCGGCAAATACATAGCCCACTGCGACATCGTCTTCTTCCCTGAAGTAGTTCGTGTCAACATGATCAAGGCATAAAAACCCAAATATCGTTCTGTCGACATTTTGTATATGAATTAGAGACTTAAATGCCTCAGAAAGCTTGTTATTCCACATTGTCATGGGGATTATTAATGTGGACTTATAGAAAGATGTCGTGTCTTTATTCTGACCGTGTGAGTCTTTCCAGCACTCCGGCCAGTAATTCAGATCGCTAGCATGGCCCGTGGCATTTTTGTCTTTTCTGTGGTGTGACGAATACAAATGTTTTACCTTGGACAAATCAAGGCGAGGATTGTGATAGGCGCCTTTACGAGCGGCCTCCGGGATGTTATTAAGCAAGAAGTACCGTCCCGTGTTTGCGATCGTGTCGAAACCTGTATTGGACTTCACATCAGCATCAGATATGTATGCGACTTTTCGATCACGAAACACAGAAACAATCGTATTTTTGTCTTTGGAGCGAAACGAACCTTTAATGCAAACACGAGGCTCTATGGGATGTCTTCCTGAGAAATACGCATGAATAATGTCAAAGTTCTCAAATGCATTTCTGTGAAATTCGGTGTTCAGAAAGTTTATCAGCTCGGATGTTAGGGATTTTACCCTGTTGCGATCCCATGTGGGAGTCTGCATGTATTCCTTGAGCGCTCTGTGTCGTTCAGACGCAAGGAAGTAGTACTGAACAAATTCACCCTGGTTATAACAAACTGCTTTAGAAATTGCCGCGACTACTCTGTGGTTGCTGTTTTTTGAATGGTCTTTGTTTTTTTTTCTTGCCTCTGGCAATTCATCAATGCGAAATATATCGATGAGGGGGCGAAAATACGAAATAACAGTCCTTCTTACAATAGGGCTGGTGCTATGGATAATCCAAGTTATAGTTCCCATAGTAGTTCCCTCGCAGTTTTAACGGTCGATTTTCCAACAAATAAAATATAAAGAATTGCGTCACAAGCAAGAACTGCATATTCAAGTGCACTAAGTGTACTTACTATGAGTCCATCAATTTTTATGGCTTCGAGCCAATGAACGGCAAGACTAATCGCTACTGCTGCAAGACCAACAATGCCAAGCACCGCGGTTGCAACTAGAATTTCGACCACGAAAGTGAGCACTGGTTTCAGCTGGGTAAAACTTTTGCTTTTTGTCCAGGACGGTGCTCCATCTAAATGCTCCAGCATAGGCGTTTTTCTCCCTGTGGGCCGCATTATTTCTCCTTGATTTGCGCAGTGTAGTAAGTGCTAAATGGCTAACGAAAAGTCGATTTCATATCCTCTGGGTGCTATGGAACATCGCCTTCCATTCGGAGCGATGTGTCAGCCTGAGAACATCTGCGAGAGCGGCATGATGTGGTGTTCAAGGTGTTATTTTCTGGAATATATCGCGCCCGGGCATGGCGTTTGACTGGGATATGTGCCGGGAGCGCTGTGTATTCCGGTTGCTTGCCGAATATGCTGGTCAACTGTGCAGGAAGAAAGCCTGAATTGGCGATTCTCTTGGCGAATAGCTCATTTATTTTCTGTATTGAATTCATGGCAAACGCGGCGGTCGTTTATGTGCAGCCGCAAGCGTATCACTTTCGCATGACCCAATGTGCATGGGAAACCCATGCGGTCTCATTTCTCGCCAAACATCGCATCGATCGAATGCCTCAGTTCTCTAATTAGTTGCAAACTTAAACTAACTGTTCTACAGTGCACTCAAGCGCTGGTCCAAGCGCTTGTACCCAAGGAGAACGATCATGGCGAAGCAGCGTATTCATCTGGTCATCATCGATCCGCAGAACGATTTCTGCGATCTGCCGGCGGCGGATTGTCCGGTCATCGGCGGCGTGCATCAGGCGCCGGCTTTGCCGGTGGCGGGGGCGGATGCGGATTTGTGGCGGGTGGCGGAATTGATCCGCGCCGGCGGTGCCGGTTTGAGCGATATTTCGCTGACGCTCGATGCCCACCAGCGCGTCGATATCGCGCATCCGACCTTCTGGCGGCAGGGCGATGGCAGTGCGGTCGGGGCGTTTACGCAGATTCGCGCGGCCGATGTGCGTGGCGGGCGTTTCCTGCCGCGCCGGGCTGAGGCGCTGCCGCGCGTGCTGGCCTATCTGGAGGCGCTGGAGGCGGCCGGGCGGTATGTGCACATGGTCTGGCCGGTGCACTGCGAGATCGGCACCTGGGGCCACAGCGTCCATGCCGCCGTGCGCGCCGCCTACAACGCCTGGGAAGAGGCGAATGCCGCCGTGGTGACCAAGGTGTTCAAGGGCAGCAATCCGTGGACCGAGCACTTCAGCGCCATCCAGGCCGAGGTGCCGGATGCCGACGATGCCGATACGCAGTTGAACGCCGGTTTCCTGGCCAGCCTGGCGACGGCCGATCTGGTGTTGTTCACCGGCGAGGCGGGCAGCCACTGCGTGCGGGCCACCGTCGAGCACGTCGTGGAGAACTGGCCGGCCGGCGAACTCGGGCGGCTGGTGCTGCTCACCGACTGCATGAGCGCGGTGGGCGGGTTCGAGGCGCAGTACGCCGAATTTCTTGACGACATGCGGCAGCGGGGCTTGCGCCTGAGTACGGCGCAGGCGGTGTTGCCGGAGTTGTTGGCGAACTGCTGAAAAATTTGTGCCGTTTTCGGCGTTGACCGCAGGATTTTGCTGAAAGCCGCGCCTGCGGCCGCCGGCAACGGCAGGAACAAGGAGAAGGAAGATGAGCACCATGGCACAGCAACCCGTCGTCCGCAGCTTGCTGGAGAACGACCTCTACAAGTTCACCATGTGGCAGGCGCTGCTGCACAGTCATCCCGGCGCCCAGGCCGAGTACGCCTTCGTCTGCCGCAACACGCCGCTGTTCCCACTGGCCGAGCTGAAGCCGGCGGTGGATGCGGAGCTGGACCGGCTGTGTTCGCTGACTTTCGCCGACGACGAGCTGGCATACCTGCGCGGTCTACGCTTCATCAAGAGCGATTTTGTCGATTTTCTGTCGCTCTTCCGCTTCCAGCGCCGTTTCATCGAAACGCGGGTCAATGGCGAGACGCTGGAGATCGTCGCGCGCGGGCCGCTGGTGCATGTGATGGCCTTCGAGATCTTCGTGCTCTACATCGTCAATGAACTGTATTTCCGTCGCTTGCCGGAAGACGAGAACCTGCTGACGGTGGCGCGGGCGCGGCTGCGCGAGAAGATCGATTTCCTCAAGGGGCTGGGCGACGAACTCTGCGCGCCGGACGAGCCTTTCGTCTTCTTCGATTTCGGTCTGCGCCGCCGTTATTCCGGCGCCTGGCACGAGGAAGTGGTGCGCACGCTGGCGGCCGAGCTGCCGGTCAATTTCCGCGGCACCTCGAACGTGCTCTTCGCCAAGGAAATGGGCCTGACCCCGATCGGCACCATGGCGCACGAATACCTGCAGGCCTACCAGTCCTTCGGCTTCCGCCTGCGCGATTTCCAGAAGGCGGCGCTCGAAGGCTGGGTGCAGGAATACCGGGGCGACCTCGGCGTGGCGCTGACCGACGTGGTCGGCATGGACGCCTTCCTCGGCGACTTCGACCTCTACTTCGCCAAGCTTTTCGACGGCCTCCGGCACGATTCCGGCGACCCGGTCGAGTGGGCGGAAAAGGCGCTGGCGCACTACCGCAAGCTGCACATCGACCCGCGCAGCAAGCGCCTGGTCTTCTCCGACGGCCTTGATTTGCCGCGCGCCGTCGAGCTGTTCCGGCGCTATCGCGGCCGCGTCATGACCTCCTACGGCATCGGCACCAACCTGTCCAACGACACGCCCTTTGCCGCGCTCAACGTGGTCATGAAGATCGTCGCCTGCAACGGCCAGCCGGTGGCCAAGCTCTCGGATTCGCCGGGCAAGACCCTGTGCGACGACCAGACCTTCCTCGCCTACCTGCGCCAGGTGTTCGGGCGCAAGGACGGTGGATCATGAGCGCGCTGCGTCTGTCGCTGGCCCAGATCAACCCGACCGTCGGCGACATCGCCGGCAATGTCGCGCTGATGAGCGCCGCTGCGCAAAATGCTGCGGTCGACGGCGCCAGCATGGTGATTTTTCCCGAGCTGTCGCTGACCGGCTACTGGCCGGGCGACCTGCTCGACGAAGCGGATTTTCTCGCCCGCGTCGACGCCGGCCTGGCGCAACTCGCCGCCGCCAGCCGCGCCACGCCCGGCCTGTGCTGGGTGGTCGGCGCGCCGACCCGGCGCGCGGGGCCGGGCAAGCGCCTGCACAACAGCCTGCTGGTGCTGCGCGACGGCGAGGTGGTGTTGAGCTACGCCAAGCAGTTGCTGCCGACCTACAACGTCTTTGACGAATCGCGCCACTTCGCGCCGGGACCGGATGTGGCCCGCGTGCTGCGCGTTGGCGGCGCCCAGGTCGGCTTCCTGATCTGCGAGGACGGCTGGAACGACGACGGCGCCGATTACGCGGTCAATCCCTTCCGCCGCCTGGCCGACGCGGCGCCGGACCTGGTCGTGTCGATCAACGCCAGCCCGTCCAACATCGGCAAGCGCGAGCAGCGGCACGCGCTGTTCGCCGCCGCCAGCCGCCGCCACAAGCTGCCGCTGGTCTATGTGAACCAGATCGGCGGCCACGACCAGTTGGTCTACGACGGCGCCTCCTTCGCGGTGACGCCGGAGGACGGCGTGGTCTTCGAGGCGCCGCGTTTCGTCGCCGCGCAGGTGACGCTGCAATGGGACGGCACCGCCTTCCGCGCTGGCGACGGCGCGCCGCTGGCGCCGGTGGCGGCGGCCGGGTTGCCGGTGATGGAGTTCTATCGTCGGCAGATCGTCCTCGGCCTGCGCGACTACGCCCGCCGCTGCGGCTTCAAGCAGGTGGTGGTCGGCTCCTCCGGCGGCATCGACTCGGCGCTGACCCTGGCGCTCGCCGCCGAGGCGCTGCGGCCGGAGAACGTCGTCGCGGTGACGCTGCCGTCGCGCTTTTCCAGCAGCGGCAGCGTCGACGACTCGGTGACGCTGTGCGCCAACCTTGGCATCAAGTTGTACACGCACCCGATCAAGGCGCTGGTCGGCCAGTACGAGGCCGATTTTGCCGCCGCCTTCGGCGAGCCGCTGCATGGCCTGGCGCTGGAAAACCTTCAGGCGCGCGTGCGCGGCACCGTGCTCATGGCTTACTCCAACCGCTACGGCCACCTGCTGCTGACCACCGGCAACAAGAGCGAAATCTCGGTCGGCTACTGCACGCTCTACGGCGACACCAACGGCGGCCTCGGCCTGATCGGCGACCTCTACAAGACCGAGGTCTTTGAACTGTGCCGCCACCTCAACGCCGAAGCCGGGCGCGAGCTGATCCCCACCGCCATCATCGACAAGGAGCCGTCGGCCGAACTGGCGCCCGACCAGCGCGACAGCGACAGCCTGCCGCCTTACCCGGTGCTCGACACCATCCTGAAAGTGCTGATCGAAGGCGAACGTCTGGGCGCCGACGAGCGCGCCGCCGTGCAGGCCGACTACGCCACGCTCGCCGCCGGCCCCGACGGCCCGGCGCTGATCGCCCGTGTCCGTCGCCTGATCGCCCGCAACGAGTACAAGCGCCGCCAGGCCCCGCCCATCCTCCGCCTGCGCGGCCGCGCCTTCGGCAGCGGGCGGCAGATGCCGATTGCCGCCAAATACGATTGAGGAGCCGAGCATGAATAGCCAAGAGAAATTCGGCATCGCCGTCGTCATCGGCCGCTTCCAGCCCTTCCACAACGGCCACGCGGCGCTGCTGGCGCAGGCGCTGGGCTGTGCGGACAAAGTCATCGTCCTGCTCGGTTCAGCGCACGCCGCGCGCAGCGCCAAGAATCCGTTCAGTTGGGAAGAACGGGCGAGCATGATCGCGCTGACGCTGGACGAGGCGACGAAAGCGCGCGTGACTTTCCTGCCGCTGCGCGACTACTACGACGAACATCGCTGGCGCGCCGCGGCGCAGGCCGCAGTGGCGGCAAATACGGCGCCGGGCGCGCACATCGCGTTGATCGGCCATCACAAGGACGCGACCAGCGAATACCTGCATGGTTTCCCCGGCTGGACGCTGCTGCCGGCGCCGGCCTACGGCGCGATCAACGCCACCAGCCTGCGCCGCATTCTGTTCGAGGGCGAAGACCGCGCGGCGACGCAGGCGCTGCTCGCCGGTCAGGCGCCGGCGGCGGTCGTCCATTACCTGCTGGGCTGGCTGAATCTGCCGTTCGTCGCCGGCCTGCGCGAGGAACATGCGCGCGTCGAAGCCGGCAAGAAAACCTGGGGCACCGGGCCGTTCATCACCGTCGACGCGGTGGTCACCGCCGCCGGCCATGTGCTGCTGATCGAACGCGGCCAGCCGCCCGGCAAGGGCCAGTGGGCATTGCCCGGCGGCTTCCTGGAGCCGCGCGAGCGGGTTTTGCAGGGGGCGATGCGCGAACTGCAGGAAGAAACCGGCTTCGCGCTGTTGCCGGCGACGCTCGAAAGCCTGCTGCGCGGCACGGCGGTTTTCGACCACCCCGACCGCAGCCAGCGCGGCCGCACCATCACCCACGCCCACTGGTTCGACCTCGGCGACAGCCGGCTACCGGCAGTCGCCGGCGCCGACGACGCGGCAGCGGCAAAATGGGTGCCGATCGGCGAACTGGCGGCAATGGAAGGCGAGTTGTTCGAGGACCACTTCATGATCCTCGATCACTTCCTGAAGCTGTTGCCGGCGGCCTGAGACGGCTCCGCTCAGCCGCCGAGTTCGGCGCGCAGCGCGGCGAACTGGGCGCGCAGTTCGGCGACTTCGCTTTCCAGTGTGCTGACGCGGGTTTTCAGTTCGTCGATTTCCTGATTGCCGGCCCGTCCGCCGCTTGCCGCCGGCGCCTCCACTGCCGGCTGGCCGCTCAGCAGGTGGCTCCAGCGATTCTCACGAGAACCGGGCAGGCGCGGCAGTTCGACGACCAGGCCGCGGCCGGCCAGTTCTTCGAGGAAGGCCTCGACCGCCGAGATGTCGGCGAAACGGTGCAGGCGCTCGCAGTTCAGGCGCAATTCGCCAGCGGTCTGCGGGCCGCGCAGCATCAGCACGGTGAGCAGCGCCGAGGCCTGGGTCGGCACGGCGAGCACCTTCTCTAGCCGATGCTCGAAACGGACGACGCGGCTGCCGCTGACTTCGACCGCCAGGCCGGCGTCCTTGAGGCCGTCAAGCGCCGCCAGGATTTCCGCTTCGCTCAGTTCGAGCACCGGCTGGCGGCTGGTCTTCTGGTTGCAGCCGGCGGTCAGCGCATTGAGTGACAGCGGGTAGGTGTCGGGCACGGTGCGCTGCTTTTCGACCAGCGTGCCGAGGACGCGGGTTTCGGCCAGGGAGAGGTGGGGCAGGGTATCGGTCATGTTCGCTTCAGCCGTGGGCGGGAGAGTCGGGAATTGCCGGCAGCAGCGCGCAGGCGGCAGCCGGCTTGACGATGCGGAAGGCCAGCTTGGTGCGGCCGGTCAGCTTGAGCAGCGCCTTGTCCTTGCTGACCAGGATGTCGGCGCCGGCGCGAGCGGCGAGTTCGAGGAACTTCTGGTCGTCGCGGTCCTTGCAGCGCGGCAGCGGCGGCGCCTCGCCTTCGGGAATGAGCCTGACCAGCGCGCGGTAGCGGGCGTAGCGCTCGGCGATCATCTCCGGCGTCAGCTTCAGTTGCGGGTAGGTCAGCACGCGCTGCAGTTCGGCTAGCGTGCGTTCGTCGGCCAGGCATTCGATCTGCCCGGCCTCGAGCGCGGCCATGATCGGCACCGCCTCGACATTGGCCCAGTGGTAGAGATCGAGGACGACGTTGGTGTCGAGGACGAAGCGCAGCATGGGCGGGATTATAAGGTGGCTTCAGGCGCGGAATTCACCGCCGTAGCGAAAGGTCTCGCCGAACAGCGGGTGGCTGATGCGGAAATCCATGACGAAATGCTCGTCGTCGACGGCTTGTTCGACGATCTCGGTATGACCGAGCAGCAGCCATTCCGGCAGCGGCAGGTGCAGGGCGCCGAACTTCAGTTCGAAATGCCGGCCACAGTAGCGCAGGCAGCCGTTTTCAACCGACACCGCCATGCACAGGCCGAGGAAGGGATTGACGTATTCGACCAGACGATTGCTGTCGGCATGGCGCCAGTGGCTTTTGAAGACGATGAGCTGGCCGTCGGCGAAGCGGATGTCGCGGTGCCAGCGTTGGGTCAGGCCGTCGGCGTCCATCTGCTTGGCGACCGTGGTCGGCACGCGCTTGCCGCGCCGATGGATGAGCGCGCCGATCCGGTGCAGACCGCTGAGCAGCGGCTGCATCCAGCGCGGGTAGGCGATGTCGAGGGTGCCGACGGTGCTATGTCCGGCGCGCTGGTAATGGCGGCGCAGCGGCGCCGGCAGGGCTTCCCAATCGGTGCCGAGGGCTTGCTGCATGAGCGAAGGCTGGTGCATGGTGATCTCCTTGGTTTCAGAAGGTGGGCTTGAGGACCATCAGGAAGAAAACGGCGAGCATGGCGACGAAGGCCGGGTAGCCGAGGCGTTCCCAGAGCCGGGCGTAGCGCCAGTAGCGCGGCGGCAGTTGCTCGTTGGCGGCCGCGGCGGCTTCGGCCATGTCGGCCATGCGCAGTTGCAGCCAGACCACCGGCAGCCAGCACAGACCGGCGATGACGTAGAGCACCAGGGTGACGACGATCCACGGCGTCGTCCATTCATAGCCGCCGAGGTGGGCGAGCCAGAGGCCGGAAATCGGCTGGAAGAGCACCGTCGGCGTGGTGAACCACCAGTCGGCGCGCACCACCAGGCGGGCGGTGGTGGCGATGGCGGCGACCGGGCCGCGGCGGTTGGTGAAATACAGGTAGAAGGCCGAGCCGAAGCCGGTGCCGACGAGCAGCACGGACGACAGGATGTGCAGGGCCTTGAGAACGAAGTAGGTGGTCATGGTCTTTCCTCCTCGGCGTAAAGCAGGGTGAGCACGGCCAGGATAGTCAGGTTCTTGCTGAGCGGGCCGTAGGGATGGATCAAGAATTCCGGCAGGCAGACGGCGATCACCGCCGAATAGCCGGCGATCAGCGCCATCTGCGCCAGCCACAGGCGGCGGCCGGGGGCGAACAGTGTGGCCAGGCCAAAGGCGGCGTCGAGCAGTGCGGCGCCGATCAGCGCGAGCATGGCCGGCGTGCCGGTGAGGCCGGTGCGGGCGAGCAGCGCCATACTGTCGGGGATTGGATAAGCGAACAGGCTGACCCAGGCGGTGATCAGCCAGACGGCGGCGAGCGCCACGCGTAGCAGCGGGGCGCGCCAGGCGGCCAGGGCTTGCTGGCGCAGGCAGGGCGCCTCGCTAGGCGTGATGAATTGGGCCGGGTGGCGGGCTTCGGGCGGGTGGGGCGTGCCGACGTAGGCATCGGCGCTTTGCAGCATGCGCCAGGTTTGCGTGTCGAGCAGACCGCCAGGCAGGTGTTCGCCGACGCGGGCGGCGATGGCCATCAGCCAGCCCGGCAGCGGCAGCACCGGGGCCGGCGCCGGCGCAAAACCCATGTGGCGGCGGTAGGTGGCGAGCAGATCGCGCAGGCTGATGGCTTCGCCGCCGCGCAGGTCGACGCACAGGCCGGCCGGCGTCGCGGGGTCGAGCAGGCGGAGGATTTCGCCGCACAGGTCGTCGATGTGGATGCAGTGCACTTTCTGGTGGCCGCCCAGTGGCATCGGCGTCAGCGGCAGGCTGGCGAGCAGGCGGAAGGCGCGGGCCGAGGCGCCGGCTTCACCATGGACCAGCGCCGGGCGGACGATCTGCCATTCCAGCGGCAGGCCGCGCAGGAAATCGTCGGCGGCGCGCTTGCTGGCGAGGAAAGGCGCTGTGCCACGGTCCGCTCCCTGCGCCGAAACCTGCACGATGCGGCGTACGCCGGCGGCGACGCAGGCGCTGAAGAAAGCCTGCGGTCCACGCGTGTGCAGGGCCGAAAAAGTCTGCTCGCCCTGTTCGCGCAGGATGCCGACGGCGTTGATGGCGGCATCGCAGCCGCGCAAGGCCTGCTGCCAGGCGGCCGGGTCGGGACGGCTGAAATCGATGGCGACCTCGTCGGCCGCCTGCGGCCGGCGCACGCCGCGCAGCACCTGGTGCCCGGCAGCGCTCAGCGCCCGGCCCAGCGCGCTGCCGATGAAGCCGCTGGCGCCGGTGATCAGGATGCGCATGGCGTCGTCTCCTGGCCGGTGCCGGGCTGGCGTTGCGGCAAGGCGGCTGGCGGCGGTATGTGCTTCCAGATGCGACGCGAGAGCAGGCCGACCGCGACGAGTACGCCGACCAGGTTGAGACGGCCGGCATGGCGCAGGGCAACGGCCAGATCGTCGCCGGTGTCGCCGAGGAAAAGGACGAGCAGCAGCGGCAGCCCGAGCAACAGAATCGCGCTCGTCCGCCACCAGAAATCGGCACGTCCGGCGGTGCCGCACAGGTCGGTCAGGATGCCGGTGAGCGCGGCTTTCAGGTAGTACGCGGCGAGGCCGCCGGCGAGCAGGGCGATGGTCACTTGCAGCAGGAAGATCAGGGTCGAGTCCATGGTGTTTTCTCTGTTACGAATATTTCTGTAAAGACAGAAATTAATGCTTCAAAAAAATGGGCCGGAACGGCCCATGCCGGGTGAAAGCTGTTTATTCGCTGCTGCTGCCCTTGCGGAAGGTCTGGCTCAATTTGGCGCCGATGCCGAGCATCTTCATCAGCGTTTCCGGCTTCAGGCGCAGCATTTCGTCGGACCAGGTGGTGAGGATCTGTATGAACTCCAGCGTCTCGCGGATGCGCTGCTGGGCGCCTTCGTCCTCGGCGGCCAGGTCCGGGTTGCTGAGAAAACCGTTGAGGACGGCTATGGTCGGGTCGATCTCACGCTGGCGGCGGCCTTCGACGATCAGCTTGAACAACTCCCAGACATCGGTCGAGGTTTCGAAATGGTCGCGCCGGTCGCCCTTCAGATGCACCGTGCGCACCAGCTTCCACGATTGCAGCTCCTTGATGCTGGTGCTGACATTGGAGCGGGCGACGCCCAGCGTGCTGGCGATTTCCTCGGCTTCCATCGGCCGCCCGGCCAGATAGAGCAGGGCATGAATCTGCGCGACGGTACGGTTGACGCCCCAGCGCGAGCCCATTTCGCCCCAGTGGAGGATGAATCTTTCGGAGATAGGTTTGAGTTCCATGGCTGCAATGTAGTTGCGTCTGTAATTTCTGTCAACACAGAAATAGCCTGCGTCAGCCGGGGCGCTCAGGCGGCCTTCGGCGTCAGCGCCTGCATCCGTCCCTCGAATTCCTTGCGCAGTTCGCGCCGCACCTGCGCCGCCTGGTAGCGGCGGATTTCTTCCGGCGTGGTCGGCGTCAGCGGCGGGATCGGCGTCGGCTTGCCGTCGGCGTCGACGGCAACCATGGTGAAGAAACAGGAGTTGGCGTGGCGGATGACCTTGGCGCGGATGTCTTCGGTCAGCACCTTGATGCCGATTTCCATCGAGGTGTTGCCGGTGTAATTGACCGAGGCGAGAAAAGTGACCAGTTCGCCGACGTGGATGGCCTGGCGGAACATCACCTGGTCGACCGACAGCGTGACGACGTATTCGCTGGCGTAGCGCGCGGCGCAGGCGTAGGCGACCTGGTCGAGCAGCTTGAGGATGGTGCCGCCGTGGACGTTGCCGGAGAAGTTGGCCATGTCCGGCGTCATCAGGACGGTCATCGCGAGTTGGTGCTGGGGAAGGTGCATGGCGGGAGATTCAAGTCGGAAAATGAAAAAGGGCAGGATTGCCATCCTGCCCTGCGTGCGTTAGCGCTTTGGCGCCTCAGTCTTCAAGCAGGCTGCGCAGCATCCAGGCGGTCTTTTCATGGACTTCCAGGCGCTGGGTGAGCAGGTCGGCGGTCGGCTGGTCGTCGGCTTCGGCGACCACCGGGAACAGCTTGCGCGCGGTGCGGGCGGTGGCTTCCTGGGCGGCGACCAGGTGGCGGACCATGTCGTCGGCGCTCGGCACGCCTTCGACTTCCTTGATCGAGGCGAGCTTGACGAATTCCTTGTAGGTGCCCGGCGCCGGGAAACCCAAGGCGCGGATGCGCTCGGCGATCAGGTCGAGGGCGTTCCACTGCTCGGTGTATTGGCCCATGAACATCAGGTGCAGGCTGTTGAACTGCGGGCCTTTGACGTTCCAGTGGAAGTTGTGCGTCATCAGGTACAGCGTGTAGCTGTCGGCGAGCAGGCCGGACAGGCCTTCGACGATCTTCTTGCGGTCGGCGTCGGAAATGCCGATGTCGATGCTCGGGGATTTGGCTTTCTTGTTTGCCATGGACGGTTCTCCTTCGTGAAAACAGCGGGTTGGGCGCATCGCTGCGCGACCTGACCGGGAGCGGCGCTGGCTTACCTCGGCGGGCCGTTTCCGGGCGAATCCTGCGTTGGCGGCAGGGGCTTACGTCGTTGGCAAATATAGCGCATATCAGCTTCGCCAGGCCAATCAATCGGGACTATGGGAGGGTTGGCGCCTGCCTATCACCCCAGCACGCTGACGACGATCTCGCGCTGGTGGGCCTGGGCGCGGTGTTCCCAGAGGTAGATGCCTTGCAGTCTGCCGAGCAGCAGGCGGCCGTTGGCGCAGGGGATGTTGAGGGAAACGCCGGTGAGCACGCTGCGGGCCAGCGAGGCCATGTCGTCCTCGCCTTCCGTATCGCGCCGATAGGCCGGATCGCCGTCGGGGGCCCAGCGTCTGGCGAGGGTTTCCAGGTCGCCGCGAATGTCGGCGTCGGCTTTTTCGGTGATGGTCAGCGAGCAGGATGTGTGACGCACGAAAACATTGACCAGGCCGCTGGGGACGCCTGATGTGGCGACGATATGCGCAATTTCGCTGGTGATTTCCGTCATCATGCGCGGTAGCGTTTCAACAAGAATGCTTTTCTGATGTTTCATCGCCAGGTCTCACGCGGCAGGTGTAATTGCAGGAATTGCAGTCGGGTCCGTAAACGGCTGTCTGGCATTATCGCGGCTCGCACGGTCTTGCGCAATCCGCGATAATGCGCGCCATTTCAAGTATTTGCCGAAAGGTTGCGGATGTCACGAATCGCTCTTGCCCCGATGGAAGGCCTCGCCGATCCGCTGATGCGCGACGTGCTGACGGCGGTGGGCGGCTATGACTGGGGCATCTGCGAGTTCGTCCGGGTGACCGAGAGCGTTCTGCCCAACCGGACCTTCCTGCGCACCTGTCCGGAGCTGAAGAACGGCAGCCGGACGCCAGCCGGGACGCCGATGCGGGTCCAGTTGCTCGGTTCCGACCCGCATTTCATGGCCGGCAACGCGCGGCGCCTGGTGAAACACAATCCGGCCGGCATCGACATCAACTTCGGCTGTCCGGCGCCGACGGTGTTCCGCCATCGCGGCGGTTCGGCGCTGCTCGGCGAGCCGCAACTGCTGCACGACATCGTTGCTGCGGTGCGTGCCGAGGTGCCGGCGGCCATTCCCTTCACCGCCAAGATGCGGCTTGGCATCGACGACACCTGTCTGGCAGTCGATTGCGCGCAGGCGATCGAGGCCGGCGGCGCCGACGCGCTGATCGTGCACGGCCGGACCAAGGCCGATGGCTACCGGCCGCCGGCGCGCTGGGCGCAGATCGACCGGGTGCGGGCGGCGATCGACATCCCGGTGATCGCCAACGGCGAGGTGTGGACCGTCGACGACTGGCGACGCATCCGCGAGGAGAGCGGCTGCGCCGACGTCATGATCGGGCGCGGCGCGCTGGCCGACCCCTTCCTCGCCCGGCGCATCCGTGGCGAGGTGCTGGGCGGCTGGGGCGAACTGCGGCCATGGCTGGAAATGTTCTGGCGCGGCGTGCGCGTCCGCGTGCTGCCGGTACATGCCGGCGGCCGCCTGAAGCAGTGGCTGATGTTGCTGCGCCGCAACTATCCCGAGGCCGAGGCGCTCTACCAGCAACTGCGTCCGGTCAAGGCGGCCGAGGAGATCGACCGCCTGCTGCTCGCCGCCGGCATCCTCGGCGCACTGCCGCTGGCCGCCTGAGACCATGGACGGCAACTCGCGCTTCATCGCCAGCGCCCAGGACGGCCCGCACGCCGACCTGGAAACGCTGGTTCGCCGTCACCTGGCGCAGCCTTTCCGCAAGCCGCTGCTCGATTACAACCGCGCCGCCTGCGACCGGGCGCTCGCCGCGCACGCCGCCTGGAAACCGGATTCGCCGCTGATCCTTGATGCCGGCTGCGGTGTCGGCTGGAGCACGCTGCGCCTGGCGGCCGAATTCCCGGACCATTTCGTGATCGGCGTCGACCAGTCGAGCGACCGTCTGGAACGCGGCAAACCCTTGCCGCTGCCGGCCAATGCGCTGCTGCTGCGGGCCGATCTGGTCGATTTCTGGCGCCTGCTCGTCGAGCGCGGCGTCCGCCTGACGCGCCATTACAATCTCTACCCGAACCCCTGGCCGAAAATCGGCCACCTTGCCCGGCGCTGGCACGGCCACGCCGTCTTCCCGGTCTGGCGCGAGCTGGGCGGCATCGTCGAATGCCGCAGCAACTGGCGCATCTACATCGAGGAAATGGCGCTGGCGCTGGGCTGGCTGGGCGCTTGCGCGGTGGCGGCCGAGCCCTATGTAACGGACGATCCCTTGACGCCGTTCGAGAAGAAGTACCTCGCTTCCGGCCACGAGCTATGGCGCTGCCGGGCGGATCTGGGATGAGCGTCTGCCAGACCTGCGGCGCCTGCTGCGCCAGCCTGCGCGTCGATTTCCATCCCGCCGAACTGGCCGGCGGCGCCTACGCCTGGGCGGACGGTGTGCCCTTGGCGATGACGCTGCCGGTAACGGCGAAGATCGTTCGCATGCGCGGCACAGACGCGGCGCCGCCGCGCTGCGTCGCGCTGGAGGGCGAAATCGGGGGCGCGGTGCGCTGCACGATTTACGATGCGCGACCGTCGCCCTGCCGCGAATTCGATGTCGAACACGCGGCTTGCGCCCGGGCGAGGCGTCAGTGCGGGTTGCCGCCGCTGTTGGCTTAAACCCGGAAGCGGCGCACGTTTTCCTTGAGCCGGCGGGAGAGATTGACCAGGGTTTCGGCGCGCTGGCTGGATTCGCTCGCGGCGGCGTGGGTCTGGTCGATGCCCAGGGCAATCAGTTCCACCCGCTGCGCGATGTCGGTACTGGCCGACGACTGCTCGCGCAGCGATGCGGCAATGGCGTCGATCGCCTGGCTGACCCGGGCCGACGACTGATCCATGTTGGCGACGGTCTGACGGACTTCCTCGGTGCGGCCGGCGCTCGACAGCGCGAGATCCTTGGCCTGGGTCATGGTGGCGAAAGCCTTGTCGGTACTTTGCCGGACGCCGTTGACGATGTCGGATATCTCCTGGGTCGATTTGGTCGTCGATTCCGCCAGCTTGCGCACCTCGTCGGCAACGACGGCGAAGCCACGGCCCTGTTCGCCGGCGCGTGCGGCTTCGATGGCGGCATTGAGGGCAAGCAGGTTGGTCTGGTCGGCAATGTCGCGGATCGTCTTGACGATGCCGGTGATCGCTGCAACCTTGCCTGAAAGTTCCTCCATGGTGCCGGCTGCGTCGGACATTCCGGTGGCCACCCGCTGGATGATTCCGGTGGCATCGGAGACCACGCCCAGACTCTCGTGGGCATGGTTTTCGGACTCTCCGGAGAGGCGCCCGGCTTCGCCGGCGTTATCCGACATGACGCCGATGCTGACGGTGAATTCCTCGACGGCGGCGGCAATGGCTGCCGTTGCGTTGCTTTGCTCTTCGGCTGTTTTGTCCAGTTGCGCCGCTTCGGTGAGCATCGCTTCGCTTTCCTTGACCACGGAATCGGCGCTATGGACGGTTTCGGCGATCAGTTGGCGGATCTGTCCCTGCATGCGCTGCATGGCAGCGACGACGCTGCTCTCGTCGCCGGGGATCAGGGTCAGGGATTCGCTCAGGTCGCCCTGGGCGATCCGTTGCAGGGCGATGGCGACGACGGCGGGTTCGCCGCCGATCTGCCGATAGATGCTGCGGCCGACCAGGACGATGATGCTGGCCACCAGCAGCAGGCTGAGCGAGCCGATGATGATCGACAGCTTGCTCAACCAGTCGAGGCCATCGATCAATTCAGCGCGCTCGGTTGCTGCAGCCGTCTCGGCGAGCTTGCCGATTTCCAGCAGGTCGTCGCGCACCTGACGCCAGGCCGGGGTTTCCTGGCTCACCAGCAGTGCCTTGGCAGCCTCGCCGTTGCCCGCCCGGACCAGATCGATGACTTCCTTCTGCAAAGGTTGCCAGCGCTCGAGATTGGCTTTCAGGCGCGGGGCGATATCGTGGGTGGCGGCGTCGTTGGCCAGGGCTGGCAGCAGTTTTTCGGTTTCCTGCAGGAAAACCGCATGCGCCTTGTCAAAGTTGTCGTAAGCCGTCTGTTTGCCGGGGTCGAGCAGGATGTTGCGGATGGCCTGGCCTTTCTGCAGGCCGTTGGCGTAAGCCAGCGTCGCCATGTGACGAACGGCGATCCGTTCATCGACGAAGGAAGTGAACAGGACTTCGCTACGCCCGGTGAAAATGAGCGAAGAGACGGCGAGCAGCAGCATGCCCAGCGCGGCGACGATGCCCAGCAGCCAGAGACGAGCCCTGAGCGAAAGATGGTTCAGCATGTTTCCTCCTGATGCAATGGCTGGAGGATACCACTGACGACATGGTAATCCAGGCGACAGCCATGGCGGAATGTTGGCCGATCAGGAAAGGCGGTGCTCGTGTCTTTCGTCAGCGATGGCCAGCCAGCGGTAGAGCGTCGCGAACAGGCGTTCCGGGTCGACCGGCTTGCTGATGTGGTCGTCCATGCCGGCGTCCAGGCAGCGCTGGCGATCCTCGCTGAAGGCGTTGGCGGTCAGCGCGATGATCGGCAGCTGGCTGCCGCCGGGCAGGGCGCGGATCGCCTGGCTGGCGACGACGCCGTCGATGCCGGGCATCTGGATGTCCATCAGGATCAGCGCGTAATCGTGGCTGCCGGCCATGGCGATCGCCGTTTCGCCGTCTTTCGCGGTATCCACCAGCAGCCCGGCGTCGCCGAGCAGTTCGCAGAACACCTCGCGGTTCACCGGTTCGTCCTCGGCGAGCAGGATGCGTTTGCCGGCAAACCGGCGCTCCAGGGCTGCGATGGCGTCCAGCGTGCTGTTGCGCGGCAGCGGCAGGAGCGCATCGCTGCCGCCCAGCCGGGCTTCGAACCAGAAGCGGCTGCCACGGCCGGGCTGGCTGTCGAGGCCGATGCGGCCGTCCATCATCTCCACCAGCCGCTTGCAGATCGCCAGCCCGAGGCCGGAGCCGCCGTAGCGGCGGGTCATCGAACCGTCGGCCTGGACGAAGGGTTCGAACAGACGGCGCTGGATTTCCGGCGTGACGCCGATCCCGGTATCTTCGACCGAACAGTGCAGGACGAAATGCGGGGCCTCGCCGCTCAGCGCGAGGTGGACGGTGACGCCGCCGCAGTCGGTGAACTTGATCGCGTTGATGCACAGGTTGAGCAGCACCTGCTTAAGCCGGTGCGGGTCGCCGCTGACCTGGGTGCGGGCGAGCGTTTCCGGTACTTCGAAAACCAGGTAGAGGCCCTTTTCGGCGGCCAGGTGTTCGAGCAGGCGCTGCACCGGGGCGACGATCTCGTTCAACTGGAAGGGAATGTGCTCCAGCGTCAGGCGGTCGGCCTCGATGCGTGACAGGTCGAGGATGTCATTGATCACCGCCAGCAGGTGGCGGGCGGCGTCGGCGACCTTGCCCAACTGGTCCTTCTGCTTGGCGTCGCTGGCACGGCGCAGCGCCAGGTCGGTCATGCCGAGGATGGCGTTCATCGGCGTCCGCAGCTCGTGGCTCATCGTCGCCAGGAAGGTGCTCTTCGCCCGGCTCGCCGCTTCCGCCGCTTCCTTGGCGATCGACAGCGCCACCGTGCGCTCTTCGACGCGTTGTTCCAGTTCGGCCTGGTGGCGGGCGAGCGCCGCTTCGTTGCGGCGCCGTTCGGAAATGTCGCGGGTGATGCCGAGGATGCGCGTCGGCTGGCCGTTGTCGTCGAGCAGCACGGTGGTGACGACTTCGGTCGGGACGATGCTGCCGTCGCGGTGCGGCTGGTCGACTTCCATCGTTCGTGCATGCGGGCCGGGAGCACCGGCGGCGACGGCGGCCATCGTTTCGCGCAGGGCCTGCTCGACGCGCGCCGCCGATTCCGGGGTCAGCGCGGCGCTCATCGGTTGCGCCATGATTTCCTCGGCGCTCCAGCCGCGCAGGCGTTCGACCGAGGGGCTGATGTAGCTGAAGCGCAGGCTCGGCAGTTCGAGCAGCCAGATGACGTCGTTGGCATTTTCCGAGATCAGCCGGTAACGGCTTTCGGCGAGCCGCAGCGCTTCGTCGGAGCGGCTGCGTTCAACCGCCAGTTCGGCCAGTTGCGCGTAGCCTTCGATCAGCGCGATGTCGCGCTGGTCGGGCGTGGCGGGCTGGCGGTGGTAAAGCGCGAAGGTGCCGCGGACCTTGCCGTCGCGCCCGTGGAAAGGTTGCGACCAGCAGGCGCGCAGCCCGGCGCGCGCCGCCAGCGGGCGGTAGTCGGCCCAGTAGGGGTGGCGCTCGATGTCGTCGACGATCACCCGTTCGTCGCGCCAGGCGGCAGTGCCGCAGGAGCCGACAGCGTCGCCGATGGCGACGCCGTCGATCGCCTGGTTGTAGAAATCGGGCAGGCTGGGCGCCGAGCCGTGGCGCAGGTGGCTGCCGTCGGCGTCGAGCAGGAGGATCGAGCAGAGCACGCCGGGGCGCTGTGTTTCGACCTCGCGGGTCAGGCTGTCGAGCACTTCGCCGAGCGGCGCGCCATGGTTGAGCTGTTGCAGCACCCGGTTCTGCAATGCCAGTTCCTGGCTGCGTTCGGCTAGCTGGCGCTGGCTCTGGCGTAGCCGCCGATTGAGCCGACGCATGTTGAGGGCGATGGCGGAGAGGGCGGCGACCGCGAGCAGGGCGGCGATCAGCGGTAGCAGCAGGCGCTTCCAGGCATCGCTCGACTCGTCGGCGGGCAGGAAACCGGTGAGCGGAAAGTCGGCCGGCAGCATGCCGAGTCCGGCGTAGGTGTCGGCAATGTGGCGCCAGCGGCCGGGATTCATGTAGCCGACCGGCACCAGATCGGCGCGTACCAGCGGCACCGTCCGCGCCGCTTCGAATTCGAGGTGTTCGCGGCTCAGGCGCTCGGGGTAGCGTTCGCGGATCAGGGCGATGATCTCGTCCGGATGGGCCATCGCGTACTGCCAGCCGCGCAGGCTGGCCTGCAGGAAGGCGCGTGCCCGTTCCGGTTGTTCGCGCAGTTCGCGCTCGCTGGTGAACAGCACGTCGCCGTAGAAGTCGATGCCGGCCGAGCGCGGTGTCAGCAGCAGGTAGGGGAAATTGCGCTGCTGCAGCAGGAAGGGTTCGAAGGTCTGGTAGGCCGACATGGCGTCGGTGTTGCCCTCGATCAGGTCTTCGACATTGAAGCTGTGCTTGAGGCGGTGCAGCTTGTCCGGTCCGAGACCTTCGTATTTCAGGTAAGCGGCAAGTTCGTCGGATTGACCTTCGAGCATCAGCCGCTTGCCGGCCAGGTCGTGGATGCTCTGCAGATTGCTGCCGCGGCGGGCGATGATCGCCACCGGCGAATGCTGGAAGATGGCGGCCAGCGCCACCACCGGCTTGCCGGCGTGGCGTTCGAGGATCAGGTTGCTGCCGCCGACGCCGAACTGCGCTTCGCCGCTCATGACCCGGCCGACGACGTCGGTTTCCGGCGCCGCTTCGTCAATGCGGACTTCGATGCCGGCGTCGCGGTAATAGCCCTTGGCGTCCGCCGCGTAATAGCCGGCGAACTGGAAGGCGTGCGTCCATTTCAGCTGCAGGGTCAGCGCTTCGCCGGCCTGGGCGGCGAACGTCGCCGCCAGCAGCGCGGCGCTCAGCAGGCAGCGGAGAGGCCGGAGCGTCACGCGCCGCCTTTCAGCGCACCAGGTCGAGCAGCTTGCCGAAGGCCTCGTCGAACTGCTTGAGGCCGGCTGCCTGCAATTCCTCGCCGACCGCGTCGAGGTCGATGCCGAGCGCCGCCACGCCGGCCAGTTGCGCCGCCGTGCCGGCCGCATTGGCGGCCAGCGTCGGCGCCGCTTCGCCGTGGTCGCGGAAGGCGAGCAGCGTCGCGTCCGGCACCGTGTTGACGGTGCCGTCGCCGATCAGTTGCTCGACGTAGATGACGTCGCGGTAAGCCGGGTTCTTGGTCGAGGTCGACGCCCACAGCAGCATCTGCTGGCGGGCGTTGCCGGGCAGGGCCGGCAGTGCCTGCCAGTCGGCGTAGGCCTGGCGGGCCATGGCGATGGCGGTCTTGCCCTGCAGTTCGGCGGGCAGTTTGGGATCGAGCAGGCTGTCCAGGCGGCTGATGAAGACGCTGGCCACCGAGGCGATGCGGTCGACCGGCAGGCCGGCGGCGAAGCGCCGTTCGATGCCGGTGCGGTAGGCGGCCTGGACGTCGGCCAGTTGGCCGGGCGAGAAGATCAGCGTCACATTGACGTTGATGCCGGCGGCGATGCTGTCGGCGATCGCCACCATGCCGGCCGGCGTTGCCGGGATTTTGATCATCGCGTTAGGGCGGTCGATCTCCGCCCACAGGCGGCGGGCGGCGGCGGCGGTGCCGACGGCGTCGTCGGCCAGGCCGGGCGAGACCTCGAAACTGACGAAGCCGGCGCGGCCGCCGCTTTGTTCGTGCATCGGCAGGAAGAGCTCGCAGGCTTTCTGGACGTCCGGCAGGGCGAGGGTTTCGAAGCG
Source organism: Azonexus caeni (assembly GCF_048146105.1). NCBI lineage: Bacteria > Pseudomonadati > Pseudomonadota > Betaproteobacteria > Rhodocyclales > Azonexaceae > Azonexus > Azonexus caeni. The sequence continues at coordinate 376,385 of NZ_JBKJAD010000002.1, read as the reverse complement.
CTGTTCGGCGTCCAGCGCGCTGCCCTGGAGTTCGGCGACGGCCTTTTGGTAGGCCGGATCGTTGCGGATCGCGTTGTAGAAGATGGCCGGGTTCGAGGTGACGCCGGCGACCGCGTCATCGGCGATCCAGCGGGCCAGCTCGCCGGATTCGAGCAATTGGCGGGAGAGATTGTCGAGCCAGACCTGCTGGCCCAGGCGGGAAATCGCGGCGATGCGGGACATGGAATTTCAGGAGTCGTGGAAAAGCCCTCAGTCTAACAGCCTGGGCACGGAAGCGCATTTATCCCCGTCCGGGTCGGACAAGGCTGTGGATAAGCTCGGGATAGCGGCGGCAAATGCCTGAGCCGCAAGGAACTTGCGACCGTTGCCTGTTTTTTGGGCGAATTCGTCCTCGCACTGCAGCAGGCAGTGGCGTAGTGGTGAACTAACATATAAAATATATAAGACCTGCGGGTGCCGGCGGGGAGGTTTTCCAGAACCATCAGGCCGTCGCCGTTGTCGTAAAATTCGTCCTTTACCCCTAGAGCAACCCTTTACGAAAGGAAGTCGCCGTGCTTGAAGCCTATCGCGCCCACGTAGCAGAGCGTGCAGCCCTCGGTATCCCGCCGCTGCCCCTGACCAAGCAACAGACCACCGAACTGGTGGCCCTGCTGAAGAATCCCCCCGCCGGCGAAGAAGCCGCGCTGGTTGAACTGCTGACCTACCGCGTGCCGGCCGGCGTTGACGATGCCGCCAAGGTCAAGGCCGAATTCCTGGCCAAGGTCGCCAAGGGCGAAGAGACCTGCGCTCTGATTTCCCGTGAAAAGGCGGCCGAACTGCTCGGCACCATGCTCGGCGGCTACAATGTCAAGCCGCTGATCGACCTGCTCGCCTGCCCGACCTGCGGCGCCGTCGCCGCCGAAGGCCTGAAGAAGACGCTGCTGGTGTTCGACTTCTTCCATGATGTCGCCGAACTGGCCAAGGGCGGCAACGCCAACGCCAAGGCCGTCATGCAATCCTGGGCCGACGGTGAGTGGTTCACCTCGCGCCCGGCCGTCCCGGCCTCGCAGAAGCTGACCGTTTTCAAGGTCACCGGCGAAACCAACACCGACGACCTGTCGCCCGCCCCGGACGCCTGGTCGCGTCCCGACATTCCGCTGCACGCGCTGGCCATGCTGAAGAACCCGCGTCCGGGTATCGAAGCCGACGAGCCGGGTACCCGCGGTCCGATCAAGCAACTGGAAAAGCTGGCTGCCAAGGGCAACCTGATCGCCTACGTCGGTGACGTGGTCGGTACCGGCTCTTCCCGCAAGTCCGCCACCAACTCGGTGCTGTGGTTCACCGGCGAAGACATCCCCTTCGTCCCGAACAAGCGCTTTGGCGGTGTCTGCCTGGGCTCCAAGATCGCTCCGATCTTCTTCAACACGATGGAAGATGCCGGCGCCCTGCCGATCGAAATCGACGCCGGCCAGATGGACATGGGCGACGAGATCGAACTGAAGGTCGACGAAGCCACCGGCAAGGTCACCGCGCTGAAGAACGGTGCCGTGATCGCCGAATCGCAACTGAAGACCCTGGTCATCCTCGACGAAGTCCGCGCTGGCGGCCGTATTCCCCTGATCATCGGTCGCGGTCTGACCACCAAGGCGCGCGAATTCCTCGGCCTGCCGCAATCGACCCTGTTCCGCCTGCCGCAGAACCCGGCCGACGACGGCAAGGGCTACTCGCTGGCCCAGAAGATGGTCGGCAAGGCCTGCGGCGTCGCCGGCATCCTGCCGGGTACCTACTGCGAGCCGAAGATGACCACCGTTGGTTCGCAAGACACCACCGGCCCGATGACGCGCGACGAACTCAAGGACCTGGCCTGCCTCGGCTTCTCCGCCGACCTCGTCATGCAATCCTTCTGCCACACCGCTGCTTATCCGAAGCTGGTCGACGTCAAGATGCACCGCGAACTGCCGTCCTTCATCAGCACCCGCGGCGGCGTCTCGCTGCGTCCGGGCGACGGCGTCATCCACTCCTGGCTGAACCGCCTGCTGCTGCCGGATACTGTCGGTACCGGCGGTGACTCGCACACCCGCTTCCCGATCGGCATCTCCTTCCCGGCCGGTTCCGGCCTGGTCGCCTTTGCCGCCGCCACCGGCGTCATGCCGCTGGACATGCCGGAATCGGTGCTGGTCCGCTTCAAGGGCAAGATGCAGGACGGCATCACGCTGCGTGACCTGGTCAATGCGATTCCCTACTACGCGATCAAGGCCGGTCTGCTGACCGTCGAGAAGAAGGGCAAGAAGAACATCTTCTCCGGCCGCATCCTGGAAATCGAAGGCCTGCCGGACCTCAAGGTCGAACAAGCCTTCGAACTCTCCGACGCTGCCGCCGAGCGTTCCGCCGCCGCTTGTGCGATCGCCCTGAACAAGGAACCGATCGTCGAGTACATGCGTTCGAACATCACGCTGATGAAGTGGATGATCGCCGAAGGCTACCAGGACGCCCGCACCCTGAAGCGCCGCATCAACGCCATGGAAGACTGGATCGCCAACGGCACGCTGCTCAAGGCTGACGCCAACGCGCAGTACGCCGCAGTGATCGAAATCGACCTGGCCGAAGTCACCGAGCCGATCCTCGCCTGCCCGAATGACCCGGACGACGTCAAGCTGCTGTCCGAAGTCGCCGGCGACAAGATCGACGAAGTCTTCATCGGCTCCTGCATGACCAACATCGGCCACTTCCGCGCCGCCGGCAAGGTCCTCGAAGGCAAGTCGGACATCCCGACCCGCCTGTGGATCGCCCCGCCGACCAAGATGGATGCGCTGATCCTGACCGAAGAAGGCTACTACGGCGTTCTCGGCAAGTCCGGCGCGCGCATGGAAATGCCGGGCTGCTCGCTGTGCATGGGTAACCAGGCGCAGATCCGCAAGGGCTCGACGGCGATCTCCACTTCGACCCGTAACTTCCCGAACCGCCTTGGCATCGACACCCGCGTCTACCTCGGCTCCGCCGAACTCGCCGCGATGTGCGCCCTGGCCGGCCGCATCGTCACGGTGCCGGAGTACATGGAGCAGATCAAGCTGGTCAACGCCAAGGCGGCTGACGTCTATCGCTACATGAACTTCGACCAGATTCCGGCGTTTGTGGAAGTGGCTGAGACCGTCGAGATGTAAGTAGCGAAAATCGGCCGGTTTTGCCGGTCGACCGCAACAACGTAAAAAAAGCCCCCGTCGGGAAACTGGCGGGGGCTTTGTATTGGTGCATCAAGTCTGGCTTCTCATGCCATCCGGCTTTTCGTTTTTGGCCCGTGTAAAATGCCGGCTTTCGTGGCCGCTGCTGCCACCGGCAAATTCCGCTCGCCAGTCAGGACAACAAACATGAACAACGCCGGGCAACAATACCTGAACGATCTCGACAAGCGCCTGTGGTCCGCCGCCGACCGCTTGCGTGCCAACGTCAATCCGGGCGACTACATGCACGTGGTGCTCGGCCTGGTCTTCCTGAAATACGTTTCCGACGCCTTCAAGGAGCGTCGCAACGAACTGCAAGAAGCCTTCCACGACCCGGCCAACGACTACTACCTCGGCGACGAATCCGGCAAGGTCGACGCCGAAATGATCGAACAGGAACTCGAAGCCCGCGACTACTACACCGAGAAGAACGTCTTCTGGGTGCCGGCGCTGGCCCGTTGGGATTTCATCAAGGCCAACGCCAAGGTCGCGCCCGGCACCCAACTCGACGTCAAAAACGGCAAGGTCTACCAGTACGAGTTCAAGGGCATCGGCCGCCTGCTCGACGACGCCCTCGAAGCGGTCGAAAAAGAAAACCCCCGGCTCAAGAACGTGCTCGACAAGGACTACGCCCGCAAGCGCGTGGACGAAGCCTTGCCCGGCCTGATCGACCTGCTGTCCACCGTGCCCTTCCAGCACGAAGCGCTGAAAGCCAAGGACATCCTCGGCCACGTCTACGAATACTTCCTCGGCGAATTCTCGATTGCCGCCGGCAAGCGCGGCGGCGAGTTCTACACGCCCAAGAGCATCGTCAGCCTCATCGTCGAAATGCTCGAACCCTTCCAGGGCCGGGTCTATGACCCCTGTTGCGGCTCCGGCGGCTTCTTCGTGCAGAGCGAGCGCTTTGTCGAAGAGCACGGCGGGCGCATCGGCCAGCTCTCGGTCTACGGGCAGGAAGCCAACCCCACCACCTGGCGCCTGGCCTCAATGAACATGGCCATCCGCGGCATGGATTTCGACTTCGGCAAGGAACCGGCCAGCACCTACACCCGCCCGCAGCACCCGGACCTGCGCGCCGACTACATCATGGCCAATCCGCCCTTCAACATGAAGGACTGGAAGGAAGGCGTCAAAGATGACGACGTGCGCTGGAAATACGGCGTGCCGCCGGCCGGCAACGCCAACTTCGCGTGGATGCAGCACATGATCCACCACCTGGCGCCCAACGGCAGCATGGCGCTGCTGCTGGCCAACGGCTCGATGAGCAGCAACACCAACAACGAAGGCGAAATCCGCAAGGCGCTGATCGACGCCGACCTCGTCGAATGCATGGTCGCCTTGCCCGGTCAACTGTTCACCAACACGCAAATTCCCGCCTGCATCTGGTTCCTCACCCGCAACAAGGGGGAAAGGAACGGTGCGCGCATTCGCCAGGGCGAAACCCTGTTCATCGACGCCCGCAACCTCGGCTACATGAAGGATCGCGTGCTACGCGACTTCAAACCGGAAGACATCGCCAAGGTCGCCGATACCTTCCACGCCTGGAAGAAAGGCAGCCGGGAAGTGACCGAACCCGGCTTCTGCAAGGCCGCCACCCTCGCCGACATCCGCAAGCACGACTACGTCCTCACCCCCGGCCGCTACGTCGGCGCCGCCGCGCAGGAAGAAGACAGCGAACCCTTCGAAGAAAAGATGGCCCGCCTGACCGCCACCCTGCGCGACCAGTTTGCCGAAAGCGCCCGGCTGGAAGCGGCAATCCGCAAGAACCTGGCCGGGCTGGGTTATGAACTCTAAGGCGCCCGGCTTCGACGACCTCGTCGCGGCCATCGAGCGCGCTCATGCAGCGCTGGCCGATCAGGCCGCCAAGGCCGTCAACGTCAGCCTGACCCTGCGCAACTGGATGATCGGCCACTACATTCAGACCTACGAACAGTCCGGCGCCGACCGCGCCCGCTACGGCGAGCGCCTGCTCGACACCCTGGCGCAACGGCTGCAGCAGGGCGGTCTCAAGCGCGTCGAAGCACGCGAACTGCGCCGCTTTCGCCAGTTCTACCTCGCTTACCCGCAGATTCGGGAGACGCTGTCTCCCGAATCCGGTAGCCAACTTTTCCCGCCGGCAATCCGGCAGACACTCTCGGCCCAATGGCCCGTTGCCGACATGCGGGAGGCGTCTCCCGAATCGTCAATGGCCGAGGTGCCATCCTTGCCGCCGGCAAACGCCGGCCGCCTACTGCTGAAGCGCCTGTCGTTTTCGCACTTCGCCGAACTGCTGCAATGCGCCGAGCCGCTCCAGCGTGCCTTCTACGAAACCGAAGCCCTGCGCGGCAACTGGTCGGTGCGCGAACTCAAGCGCCAGATCGCCAGCCAGTATTTCGAGCGGTGCGGCCTATCCACCGACAAAGCCACGCTGGCCAAGCTGGCCCAGGCCGGCGCCGAGCCGGCCAGCCGCCGCGACCTTATCCGCGACCCCTACGTCTTCGAATTCCTCGGCCTCCAGCCGCGCGAGGTAATGAGCGAAGGCCAGCTCGAAGACGCGCTGCTCGACAAGCTGCAGGACTTCCTGCTCGAACTCGGCCATGGCTTCTGTTTCGAGGCCCGGCAAAAACGCCTGCTGATCGGCGGCGAACACTTCTTCGTCGATCTCGTCTTCTACCACCGCATCCTCAAGTGCCACGTGCTGATCGAACTGAAAAACGACGCCTTCAAACACGAACACCTGGGCCAGCTCAACAGCTACGTCGGCTACTACCAGAAACACGAAATGGCCGAAGGCGACCAGCCGCCCGTCGGCATCCTGCTATGCACGCGCAAGAACGAGGAACTGGTCGAATACGCCCTGGCCGGCATGAGCAACCAGCTATTCGTCTCGCGCTACCAGGTGCAACTGCCAGGCAAGGACGAGATCGCGGCTTTCCTGCACAAGGCGGTGGAGGAGTTGGGGCATGAGTGAGAAGCACACCAAAGTGCTCGGTGACTACTTCACGCTTCAGCGCGGTACCACCTACGAGAGCAAGCTACTTGGCCTTCCCGGGCCGGTGCTTCTGGGATTGGGGACAATACAGAGAAATGGAGGGTTTCGGTCAGATTCGCTTCGGACCTATGGGGGGGACTCTCCAGATAAGTTGCTTGTTAGGCCTGGGGAACTTTACGTCTCCCTGAAGGATGTAACCCAGTCTGCCGATCTTCTTGGAGCTGTTGCTCGCCTGCCACGAGATCATGCGCCGGGTCGATTGACGCAAGATACGGTCAAACTTGAGCCCAAGAACGGCGATGTGCCTGTCGATTACCTTTACTGGTTGATGCGTACCCCGGAGTACCGCAGCTACTGCAGAGGATGTGCGACTGGTACAACCAATCTGGGATTGAGTCGCGAGGACTTTTTGTCATTTCCGGCTGCTGAACCGACCGATGTACAAGGACTGCTGGTAGGCACCCTTGATTCTCTTGATGACAAGATCGAACTGAATCGCCGCACCAACGAAACCCTGGAAGCCATGGCGCGGGCGATTTTCAAATCCTGGTTCGTCGACTTCGACCCCGTTCGCGCCAAAGCCAGCGGCGAGCTCCCCGAATCCATCTGCCGCCGCCTGGGGCTCACTCCTGAACTCCTTGCGCTTTTTCCGGATGATTTTCAGGAATCAGAACTGGGCCCGATCCCCTCGGGCTGGACGGTTTCGACAATAGGCGCGTTGGCAGAAATCGTTGGTGGTGGCACGCCGAGTACCAAGGAACCGGCGTATTGGGATGGAGGCGAGCACTGCTGGGTCACGCCCAAGGACCTTTCCAGATTGGCGACCCCAGTGCTTCTGACTAGTGAGCGCCGCATTACCGATGCAGGTTTGGCTCAGATTGGTTCTGGCTTGCTGCCAAAGGGGACTGTTTTACTCTCTTCGCGAGCGCCGATTGGTTATCGTGCAATCGCCGAGGTGCCCGTCGCAGTCAACCAGGGGTTTATCGCGATGCGAGCGAAAGCCGGCGTTTCCTCCTACTTCCTTCTGTACTGGGCCGAGTCGGCGCATCAGGAAATTGTGGGCCGGGCAAATGGCTCCACCTTTCTGGAGATCAGCAAGAGCAACTTCCGCCCGATTCCCCTCGTTGCACCGCCCAAGGCGGTGCTCGACGCATTCCACCGTTTGCTGGAGCCAATCTATCAGCGCATGGTTGCCAACGAGAGGGAAACGGCGGCATTGACCGAACAGCGCGATACGCTTCTGCCCCGATTGTTGGCAGGGGAAATGGATATTGCCGGTGTGGAGATGCGCGATGAGTGAAATCTCAATCGACGAAAGACTGCTGGAGCATGTGCTGGGACTGTTGAACACGCAGTACGAGGAAAACTCGGTGTTCAACGACGATTTCGATAGCAACGGCTTGGTGCAGATTGGCGAAGCTTCATACTCGCCAAGCAAGGTTTTGTATTGGCTGGATCAAAGAGCTTACGGCGCCGAGCTGGCGGCGTGGGAAAACAACGCCAACGAGGAAAAGCACGACAGGGCGCTGACCCTGCTGCGCGACAACGCTTGTGCGGGCCAATTTGAGGATTTGCTGCAGGCGGTCGAGCGGGGGCGTGTGGTTCCCTTTGTCGGGGCAGGATTATCGAAACCCCACGGCATGCCTTTATGGGGCGAGGCACTTGGGCAGCTGTTGAAGCGTCTGCCGGGCGCTGATGCTGAAGCTATCAACGAGATGATTGTCACCGGCAGATACCTTGAGGCGGCCCAGGCCTTAGCGGGGCACGATGCGGTGCAATGCTCGCATTTCATTCGCACGACCTATCGGGCGAACAAGTTGAAGCTTGCTGGACCATTGCTGAAGCTGCCGAAATTTGCCAAGGGCTGCATCGTTACGACCAACTTCGACGATGCCATCGAGAAGACATATGGCGATGACAATCGGTTTGAAGCCTACATGCACGGTACGCAGGAACACAATTTCTTCCAACGCCTGGTTCGCGGCGATCGTTGCCTCTTGAAATTACATGGTGACGCAGAGAACCCGGCAACCCACATTCTGACGCGAGGTCAGTATGAGGAGGCTTACGGCAATCCCTTCGATTTCCAAAAGCCATTGCCGAAGGCATTGCGCCAGATTTTTATCTCGCAGTCTCTCCTGTTCCTCGGATGCAGTTTGGAACAGGATTGGACGATGGACTTATTTGCCAAGGCGGTTGAGGATGGGGGCTATCAGGTTCCCAATCATTACGCCATGTTGCCTGCGCCGGTCGATGCACAAGCAAAGCAGCAAAAGGAAAGTCGGTTACTGAACCTGAATATCCAGCCTATTTGGTATCCGGATGGTCAGCATGGCGACGTAGACTGCTTGCTGGAGTTGATTTGCGATGTCACGGCTAAAAGCTTCGTTTTCAAGGGGTGAAAATGACTAATGTCTGGTGCGTCCGCGCCGATTTCGGCACGCATACCCAAGCCTTTCTCAACGGCGCTTATGTCGCCATCGGCTGGATACACGACAACGATCTGGACGCCATCAAAAGCCGTGAGGAACTGTATCCGCTCTACAAGGCGGCGCATCCGCAGGATACCAGCAACATCGTCATCGGCCAGCAGGTCGGGCAGATCGGCCGCTTCCTGCTGGAGATCAAGGCGGGCGATTACGTGATCACGCCGGCGGCAGATACGGAATGGCTGCACTACGGCCGGGTGCTGGACGATCCGTCGTACTTTCACGCGCCGAGCGATCCGGCCTGTCCCTATGCCCATCGGCGGCGGGTGGCGTGGAACGCCAAGCCGGTGCGGCGGGGCGATTTTTCCGTGCCGTTCCAGAACACCATGCGCTCCTCGCTGACCGTTTTCGCCGTGTCGCAGGGGACGGAGTTCCTTACCGCCATCGGCCAGGGCGCGCTGGTGCCCAAGCCGGCGGCAATGCCTTACGATCCCTATGGCGTCGTGCTCGATCAGGTCCTGGAACTGGACGACAAGGAATTCGAGATTCTGGTCGGCCATCTGCTGACGGCGCTCGGTTTCGAGGGGTCGGAAGTAACCGGCAAGACGGGCGACGGCGGCGTCGATGCGACGGGCGAACTGAACGTGGCGAACCTGGCCAAGGTTAAGGTCTTTGTCCAGGCCAAGCGCTACAAGAAAGGGCAGAAGATCGCGCCGGGTACGGTCAGACAACTGCGGCAGGCGATTCCGTTTGGCGGGCAGGGGGCTTTCATCACGACTGCGGATTTTCAGTCGAAAGCTGCTGAGGTCGCGCTGGAGCCGGGTTTCCCGCGGATCGGCCTGGTCAATGGGCGACAGTTGGTCGATCTGCTGGTCGAACACTGGGCCGATATTCCGCCCGACTTTCAGGAACGGCTCGGCTTGAAGCCGGGGCTGGTGCGGGTATGACCGAATCCGACCTCGAACAGCTCGCACTCACCTGGTTCCAGGACACCGGCTGGGAGTACCGTCACGGTCCGGACATTGCGCCGGATAGCGAGACGCCCGAGCGCAGCGATTACCGCCAGGTACTGCTGCCCGGCCAGTTGCGCGCGGCGCTGGGGCGACTGAATCCCGATGTTCCGGCGGCGGTGCTCGACGACGTGGCGCATCACCTCGCCAAGCCCGATCATCCGTCCTTGATCCAGAGCAACCGGGCTTTCCATGAGGCGCTGATCGACGGTGTGCCGGTCGAGGTGGAGGGCGAGGGCGGACGGCGCGGCGACCGGGTGCGCCTGGTCGATTTCGCGAATCCGGGGCGCAATCGTTTCGTGGTGGTCAATCAATTCACCATCCAGGGCAGCAAGCAGCCGCGCCGGCCCGATCTGGTCTGCTTCATCAACGGGCTGCCGATTGCGGTGATCGAGCTGAAGAACGCCGCTTCCGAGCAGGCGGACATCTGGTCGGCTTTCAACCAGTTGGCGACCTACAAGGAGGAGATTGCCGATCTCTTCGTCTTCAACGAGGCGCTGGTGATTTCGGATGGGGTGCAGGCCCGCATCGGTTCGTTGACGGCCAGCCGCGAGCGTTACCTGCCGTGGCGCACGGTGAAGAACGAGAACGACCGGCCGCTGCTGGAATTCGAGCTGGAAAAGGTGGTGCGCGGCTTTTTCGCACCCGAATTGCTGCTCGATTACCTGCGCTATTTCGTGCTGTTCGAGACCTTCGACGGCAAGCTGATCAAGAAGATTGCCGGCTACCACCAGTTCCACGCCGTGCGCGAGGCGGTGCGGGCGACGGTGACGGCGGCGACCCTGCCGCTGTTGCTCGAGGGCAGCCGGGTGGAAGAGCCGCGCGCCACCTACGGCAAGCGGGTCGAGGCGCGCAAGGGCGGTATCGTCTGGCACACCCAGGGTTCAGGCAAGAGCATTTCGATGGTCTGCTTTGCCGCCAAGCTGATGCAGCAGCCGGAGATGCAGAACCCGACGCTGGTCGTGGTGACCGACCGCAACGATCTCGACGGCCAGTTGTTCCAGACCTTTGCCGGGGCGCGGGCGTTGCTGAAGGAGATGCCGCAACAGGCGTCCGACCGCGACGAGTTGCGCGCCTTGCTCGACGGTCGACCGTCCGGCGGCATCATTTTCACGACCGTGCAGAAATTCGCACCGGGGCCGGATGAGGCGGTCTTCCCGCTGCTGTCAGCGCGCACCAACATCGTCGTCATCGCCGACGAGGCGCACCGCTCGCAGTACGGTTTTCGCGCCGTGCTGGACAAGAAGACCGGCCAGTACAAGTACGGTTTCGCCAAGCATCTGCGCGATGCCTTGAAGAACGCCACCTTCGTCGGTTTCACCGGGACACCGGTGGAGAGCAGCGACAAGGATACGCGCACGGTGTTCGGCGACTACGTCAGCATCTACGACATCCAGGACGCGGTGGATGACGGCGCCACGGTGCCGATCTACTACGAGAGCCGCCTGGCCCGGCTGGACCTCAACCAGGCCGAGATGGAACGGCTCAACAGCGATGTCGAAGAGGTGTTCGAGGACGAGGAAGACGTGGCGCTGCGCGAGGCGGCCAAGACGCGCTGGGCGGCGCTGGAAAAGCTGGTCGGCGCGCAGCCGCGCATCGACCAGGTGGCGGCGGACATCGTCCAGCACTTTGAGGCGCGCAATACGGCGGTGGCCGGCAAGGGCATGATCGTCGGCATGAGCCGCGACATCTGCGCCCGGCTCTACCAGGCAATTGTTGCGCTGCGCCCTGAATGGCACAGCGACGACCCGGCGCAGGGTGCGATCAAGGTGGTGATGACCGGCTCGGCGGCGGATAGCGAACTGCTGCGCCCGCATATCTACAACGCGGCTACCAAGAAGTTGCTGGAAAAGCGTTTCAAGGATGCCAACGACAGCCTCAAGCTGGTGATCGTGCGCGACATGTGGCTGACCGGCTTCGACGTGCCTTGTCTGCATACGATGTACGTGGACAAGCCGATGCGCGACCACAACCTGATGCAGGCCATCGCGCGGGTGAATCGCGTCTTCCGCGACAAGGAAGGCGGGCTGGTGGTCGATTACATCGGGATTGCCGCCGAGTTGCGCAATGCCTTGAAGGCCTACACCGAAAGCCGGGGCAAGGGGCAGCCGACGCTGGATGCGGCAGAGGCGCTGGCCAAGCTGAAAGAGTTGATGGATGTGGCGCGCGGGCTGCTGCATGGCTTCGAATTCGGCGCCTTTGCCACGCAGGCGGTGGCCTTGCTGCTGCCGGCGGCCAATTTCGTGCTCGGGCTGGAGGATGGCAAGAAGCGCTGGGCCGACGTGGTGCTGGCCATCACCAAGGCGTTTTCGCTGTGCGGCACGCTCGACGAGGCGCTGGCCTTGCGCGAGGAAATCGCTTTCTTCCAGGCGATCAAGGCGGTGATCGCCAAGGCGACGACTTCTGAAAAGCGCTTGTCGGAAGATCAGAAAAATGCCGTCCTCAAGCAGATTCTCGACAATGCCGTGGTGGCCGAGGGCGTCGAGGACATCTTCAAGCTGGCCGGGCTGGAGCGGCCGGACATCGGCATTCTTTCCGACGCCTTTCTTGAAGAAGTGCGCAGCCTGCCGCAACGCAATTTTGCGGTGGAGTTGTTGCAGAAGCTGCTCAACGACGAGGTGAAATCCCGTTCGCGGACCAATGTGGTGCTCGAACGCAAGTTCAGCGAGCGCCTGCAGGCGGCGCTCAACCGCTACCGTGGTCGGGCCATCGAAAGCGCCCAGGTGATCGAGGAATTGATCGCCATGGCCAAGGAGTTCCGCGCCGCCGCCCAGCGCGGCGATGCCCTGGGACTCAACGAATCCGAACTGGCTTTCTACGATGCGCTGGCCGACAACGAAAGCGCGGTGCGCGAAATGGGCGACGAAATGCTGAAGAAGATCGCCCATGAGCTGACCGAAAAGCTGCGCAACAGTACGACTGTCGACTGGCAGAAGCGGGACAGCGTGCGCGCCCGTTTGCGCAACCTGGTGCGCATCACCCTGCGCCGCTACAAGTACCCGCCGGAGATGCAGGAAGAGGCGATCCGGCTGGTGCTGGATCAGGCGGAGCGGCTTTCGGATGCGTGGTCGCGTTGAAGACTATGCAAAGAAATTGAAACCTCAGGTAGAGAACTGACAGGTTTTTGTGTCGCACAGGTGGAGAGGGTGCTGCACATTCTTGCCGGTTTTGCCGCCGGCCTTGCCGGGCAGACGTCCCTCCGTTGATTGGATGAGAGAGCCGTAGCGATCAAAACTCCGACAGCTCCTGCAGCATCTCGACAAAAGCCTTCAGCCCGGCCGGCATCAGCTTGCGGCTCGGGTAATACAGGTAAAAGCCGGGAATTTCCGGGCACCAGTCGTCCAGCACCGTTTGCAAGCGCCCTGCCGCGATTGGCGCCGCCGCGTACTGGGCATAGACGTAGGCCAGCCCGAGACCTTGTTCCGCCGCCGCGATCATCAGCGGCATCTGGCCGACGCCGACCGGCCCGTCGACTTCGATTTCGAACTGCTCGCTGCCGCGCGCGAATTCCCAGCGATAGAAACTGCCGTTGGGAAAACGGATGCGGATGCAGCGGTGTTGCTGTAGTTCGCGCGGGCATCCGGGCACACCGTGCGCCGCCAGATAGTCGGGCGAGGCGACCACGACAAAGCGCTGGGGCGGGCCGAGCGGTACGGCCACCATGTCCTGCTGCAGGCTTTCGCCGAAGCGGACGCCGGCGTCGAAGCCGGTGGCGACGATATCAACGAAGGCGTCGTCGGCGACCAGTTCGATGCGCATGCCCGGGTTGGCCCGCAGAAAGCGCCCGAGCAGCGGCGCCAGCACCAGTTCGCACGCCGCTCGTGGCGCGTTGATGCGCAGCGTGCCGAGCGGCGAGTCGCGAAAGGCATTGACTTCGTCGAGCGCGCCGTGGATCTCCTGCAGGGCGGGCGAGAGGCGGTCGAGCAGGCGCTCGCCGGCCTCGGTCGGCGCCACGCTGCGTGTCGTCCGGTTGAGCAGGCGGACGCCGAGCCGGGCCTCCAGGCCGCGCAAGGCGTGACTCAGCGCCGACGGTGAAACGCCAAGTTCGGCTGCCGCCTTGCGAAAGCTGCGCAGGCGGGCGACGGCGGCAAACGACTGGAGATCGGCAAGGCTGGCGGGATTCATGATTAATGAGGAATTCTCAGTAGCCTGTAAAGCAATGTGCGGATTGTTGCACGGTTGGACAGGGCGTAGCCTGTTTTCCGTCCTATCCCCAACCCTCTCAATGGAGAACAACATGCAAAATATTCTGGCTGACCTGTCCGGCAAAACCATCCTCATCACTGGCGCCTCGTCCGGCATCGGCGCCGCCACCGCCCTGGCGCTTGGCCGGGCCGGGGCCAGGGTGGCGCTGGCCGCCCGCCGTCTGGAGGCGCTGGAAGACCTGGTGGCGCAGATTCGCGCCGACGGCGGCGACGCCATCGCGATCAAGACCGACGTGGCCGTCGAAGCCGATGTCGCGAACGCCGTGGCGCAGACCGTCGCCCACTTCGGCCGCCTCGACGGCGCCTTCAACAACGCCGGCGTGCTGGGCAAGGTGGCGCCGATTCATGAACTGAGCAGCGCCGATTTCGCCGAGGTCATGCAGGCCAACGTCTATGGTGTGTTCTGGTCGCTCAAGTACGAAATGGCGGCGATGCTGAAGACGGGCGGCGGCGCCATCGTCAATACGGCTTCCGTCGTCGCCCAGATCGGCTTCGCCAACTTTGCGGCCTATACGGCGAGCAAGCACGCCGTGCTCGGCCTCACCCGCAGCGCCGCGCTCGAAGGTTTCCAGCAGGGCATCCGCGTCAATGCGGTGAATCCCGGCCCGATCGTTACGCCGATGGCCGAGATCGGTTTTGGCGGCCTGGAAAATCTCGAAGCCTCGCTCAAGGGCAGTCCGGCCGGCCGTCCCGGGCAGCCGGAGGAAATCGCCGGGCCGGTGCTCTTCCTGCTTTCTTCGGCGGCAAGCTACATCAGCGGCCAGGGCTTCGCCATCGACGGCGGCTATACCGTTCAGTAAAAGGGCAGGAAACATGCACACCCGCCTTCTCGGCCCGCAAGGGCAGCCGGTCTCCGCCATCGGCCTCGGCTGCATGGGGATGAGCGAATTCTACGGCGCCAGCGACGATGCCGAATCCCTGCGCACGCTGGCCCGGGCGCTCGAACTCGGGATCAATTTCCTCGACAGTGCCGACACCTACGGTCATGGCCACAATGAAAGCCTGCTCGGCCGTTTTCTCAAGGAAGGCGGCGCGGCGCGCCGGCGTCAGGTGGTAATCGCCAGCAAGTTCGGCATCGTCCGCGAGCCCGGCAAGTATGAGCGACGCATCGACAACAGCCCGGCCTACATCCGGCAGGCCTGCGAGGCCTCGCTGCGCCGTCTCGGCGTCGAGCAGATCGACCTCTATTACTGCCATCGCCGCAACCCGGAAGTGCCCATCGAGGAGATGATGGGGGCGCTGGCGCAACTGGTCGCTGCCGGCAAGGTCCGCCAGATCGGTCTTTCCGAAGTGTCGGCCGCTACCTTGCGGCAAGCCGGTGCGGTGCATCCGGTGGCTGCCGTGCAAAGCGAATATTCGCTCTGGACACGCGAAGCCGAGCGCGAAATGCTCGCCACCTGCGCCGAGCTGGGTACCACTTTTGTCGCCTACAGCCCGCTCGGCCGCGCCTTCCTGACCGGCGCCGTGCACTCCGGGCAACTGGCCGAGGGCGATTTCCGCAAGCACAACCCGCGCTTCGTCGGCGCGGCGGAGCAGATCAACGCCCAGCTGGTTGCCGAACTCGGCCGCTTCGCCGCGGCCCGCGGCCTCAGCAACGCCCAGGTGGCGCTCGCCTGGCTGCTCGGCAAGCAGCCGCATGTCGTGCCGATTCCGGGCACCCGACGTATCGCCTATCTTGAGCAGAATGCCGGCGCCGCGGCGGTGTCGCTCAAGCCGGAGGAGATCGCCGAACTCGACCGGATGTTCGCCCCTGAACGGGTCGCCGGGGCGCGTTATGCCGAGGCCGGCATGGTCGGCATCGAATAGGGCGTCGCGGGCAGCTAAGCTTTCCGTAGCAGTTCAGTTGGCAAAGGCCCTTGTCGGAAAAGGCGAGGGCCTTTTACATAGGGGCGTTCGTTGACCGGGACAGGTATCGTTACCCGCGTCTGGTTCGGCTCCCGATTGTTGCGAGTGGCTCGAGGTTTTTGGGGCTGGCGTGCGGGCTAGAGGAACAGCAGCAGCAAGTAGATCTCGCCGCTCAGAAGCAACACACAGCCGCCCAGAAGCAGTCCGAACAGGCCGCCAAGCCAGTACCGTTCCTTTTTCAGGTGGTCGCCGGCAAGCAGGGCCAGGACGCCGGAGACGACAAGGCTCGGGCTGATGAACATGATACCGGTCAGCAGGATGAAGAAGCCGCTGCCCCAGCCGCCGGGGCCGCCGTGGCCAGGGGTGCCGAAGTGGGCTGCGAGGAAAATGCTGAACGGCGCGAACAGTCCTCCTGCCCACCAAAAAAGTTTGGCCAGGGGCAGGAGCGGATTTTTCGGTGGGTCGGAGCGGGGAGGGCGGGTCTTCACGGGACGCTCTGGGACAATGCCCTTCTTGAATGCCGCCACTTCGTGTCCGGTGGCGCAGGCCGGAAAATCGCACGCGGCGCAGGATTCGGTGCCGGCAGCGTTGTGCTGTTGGCAGTTCTGACAAGTCCAGCGATAGGATGGCGGGGACATTGGAATGGGCTGTCGGTTACGGCATACGGGAATTTCTGGCGGATTATGACATCGGCCTTGGTGCGTTTTTCAAGAGAGTGTTTTTTTGTGGAAGAGCGGCGTGGGGAAATGATGCAAAAGATAAATTTGACGTTTTTGTTGTTTTGAAGGAATATTGATGGCAGAAATTTTCTGCTTCGCGTCGAATTGAGGCGCGACAGAAAGCTATCAAGGACAAGCCATGAAGCATGAACGACCCCTACGTATCGGACAGTCGCTGGCGATGGAGGAAGCCGTCGCCATTGACGAACTTCACGCGCAACTGACCGGGGAAGCGCCGGCGCTGGTGATTTTCTTCTGTTCGGCGAGTTATGACCTCGCCCTGCTGGCGACCGAAATCAATCGCCGCTTTGCCGGGATTCCGGTGATCGGCTGTACCGCGGCGGGGACCATCGGGCCGCTCGGGTATGGCGAGAGCGGCGTCTCGGGAATCGCCTTTGCGGCGGCCGATTTCACCGTCGAGTGCGGGCATTTCGACAAGCTGCAGGAGTTCGAGGTTGACGCCGGGCGTGATCGGGCGCTTGAGTTGATGCTGCGTCTGCGCGAGCGTCGCGAAGTCGAGTCCGGTTGCGGTTATTTCGCGTTGTCGCTGATCGACGGCCTGTCGATGCGTGAGGAACAGGTGGCGATGGCGCTGCAGGACGGCCTCGGCGGGATTCATGTGATTGGCGCCTCGGCAGGCGACGATCTGCGTTTCCAGCGCACGCAGGTGTTTCATGATGGCCGTTTTCACGACGATGCCGCGGTCTTTGCCGTGCTGGCGACGCGACTGCCGTTCCGGTCGTTGCGCACCCAGCATTTCGTCGCCGACGGTGAGTGCCTGGTTGTCACCGATGTCGACAGCGAGCACCGGGTGGTGCGCGAGTTCAACGGTTTGCCGGCGGTTGATGAGTATGCCCGACTGATCGGCGTCAAACCCGCCCAGCTCAATCCGGTCCGGTTCGCTGCCCGGCCGGTGGTGGTGAAGATCGACGGGCAGGATTACGTGCGCGCGATTCGCAGTGCCAATCGCGATGGCAGCCTGACTTTTTTCTGTGCCCTCGACGAAGGGGTCGTGCTGCGCGTCGCCCATGGTCAGGATCTGCTCGGCAATCTGGCCAGTGCACTGGACGAGGTGCAGGCTGAGGTTGGCGCGGTGGCCGGCGTGCTGATTTTCGACTGCGTGCTACGCGCGCTGGAGATTGCCCGCGCCGGCCAGCAGGAAGCGGTAGGGGCGATGTTGCAGGCCTCTCCAGCGGTTGGTCTGAGCACTTATGGCGAACAATGCGACGGCGTGCACATCAATCAGACCTTGACCGGCCTGGTCATCGGCGAGCGGAGGGGGGGCGATGAGTGAGCGTCATCCAGCGCTAGGCGAGGCCGCGCTGCAGGCCGAAGTCGACCGTCTGAACAAGGTGGTCAGGGCCTTGCTGCATCGTGTCGAGCGGGATTCCGAGGTACGGCGCGGCAACTACGGGATGTTCCGCGACTCGGTGGTGCTGGAAAGTCAGGTGCGACGGCGCACTGCGGAACTGGAAGCGGCGCTGCGCGAAAACGAACGGATCAACCGGGCCCTGACCCGGGAGCGCGAGGAACAGCGCGGGCTGATCAGGAAACTCGAGGAAGCGCACAACCAGTTGCTGCAATCGGAAAAGCTCGCTTCAATCGGTCAGCTGGCGGCCGGTGTCGCGCATGAAATCAATAATCCGATCGGTTTCGTCAGTTCCAATCTCGGTACCCTCAAGGCCTATGTCGAGGACCTGCTGGCGGTACTTGACGCGCATCTGGCGGTCGAGGAGGAGTTGTCGCCGGGGTCGCGCGAGCGCCTTGGCGCGTTGCGGCAACGGGTCGATATCGATTATTTGCGGCGTGACATTGCCGACCTGATCGGCGAATCGATCGACGGCACCCAGCGGGTACGCAAGATCATCCAGGATCTGCGCGACTTCTCGCGTAGTGGCGATGCCGAATGGCAACTGGTGGATATTCATGCCGGTTTGGAGAGTACGCTCAACGTGGTCTGGAACGAAATCAAGTACAAGGCCGAGGTGGTGCGCGATTTCGGCCAACTGCCGGAGATCGAATGTCTGCCCTCGCAATTGAATCAGGTTTTCCTGAACCTGCTGGTCAACGCGGCGCAATCGATCGCCGAACATGGCCGGATCACCATCCGCACCCGCTGTCTCGGCGAATTCGTCAGCATCGCGGTGGCCGATACCGGTTCCGGCATAGCTCCGGAAATCCGCGACCGCATTTTCGATCCCTTCTTCACCACCAAGCCGGTTGGCAAGGGAACCGGTCTCGGCTTGTCGGTGACCTACGGGATCGTCGATCATCATGGCGGACGCATTGAAGTAGACAGCGAACCCGGCCGCGGCAGCGAGTTCACAGTCTACCTGCCGTTGCGCCAGGAACTCGCCAATGACAATGGTAATGTCTGTTTTTAAACGGGTTTTTTACTGGCGAACGGCTGTAAATGGTGTAGAGTGAGTTTGTGGCAGTGCTAATCAGGAGATCATCATGGAACTTGCATCAGTAGGCGCATCCGGTGCATACGCCAATACCACCGTCCAATCGGCGCGTCCTCAGTCGGCTCAGGAACAGCAGCAGGTCGAACAGCGGCAACAGCAGTTGCGGCCGGAGCAACAGGTTCAGCAGGTTGAGCAGACGCCTGCGCCGGTGGTCAATGCCCAGGGGCAGGAAACCGGCAGGCTGATCAACACCACGGCCTGATCTTGAGACGTGCCGCCAGCGACAGGCTGGCGGCGGGGAGAGAAAAATGGTCTCCGGTGCACAGGGTAGTGCATCAAGTGTGATGGGTCAGTTGCAGATGCAGCAGGCCCAGCGCAACGCCGAACAGGCGGAACAGAAAGCGCGTGCCTTGCAGGCGCAGGCGAGGGTCGCCCAGACCGAAGCCGACCGGGCTCAGGAAAACGCCAGCCGCCTGCAGGGCAGTTCATCGCAGGCCAGCAACGACGCCGCCAGCGCAAGACGAAATCTGTCTTCAATGGAAGCCTTCGGTGACATCAACGCCGGTTTGAGCGATTTGAGTTCGCAGATCGCCGCCGTTCTGGCGCCACCCGAAACCTCAGCGTCGAGCGCGGGTTTCATCAATAGCGAAGGGCAGGCGACGGGGACGCTGATCAACGTGACCGCCTGAACTGTTTCTTCCCCGGATGGCGTCGGCGGGCGCCTTTTTTGTGCGCGTTTGCCGGCGCTCTGGTATTTTTCGTTTCCCCATCATTGCAAGGAATGCCATCGTGCTCGCCAATCACTGGTGTGCCTCGGTCGATGCGACGATACAGTTGCGCACCGGGTGCAATCCGCTGGAAAAACATGGCCCGCAGGCCGTCGTCGTGCATGCCGACGCCTGGGCGCCGGTCGCCGCCATCGCCAATCCCCACGACATTCGCGAGGTCGTCGATTACGAAGTCATCTACCTGGCGATCCTGCGCCTCGAAGAAAACGCCCATTGCGAGTGCCTGGAGTCGAGCATCCTGGAAGTCATGGATGCGATCTTCACGATTCCGGTGGTGACGTCGGCGCTGGTTTCGATGCACAAGCCGCATGTTTACAACGGGCGGGCGACGCCGGCCATCACTCTGACGCTGAGTCGCGAGCAATGGCTGAAGGCGCGGGGGTGATCGCGGCGATCGGTGCCGTTGCTGCCAACGGCATGCTCGGTCTGGAGAACTGGCTGCCCTGGGACATTCCCGAGGAACTCGCCTATTTCGAGCGGACCGTCGCCGGGGCAGCGTTGGTCGTCGGCCGCGCCACTTACGAATCGATGGCTGAAGTGCCGTGGGATACCTTCGTCCTCAGCCACGATCCGGCTTTCGTGCCGCGTCCCGGTTGCTACCGGGTAGGCTCGGTCGAAGCGGGGTTGCGCGGAGCGCTGGCAACCGGCAAGCCGGTGTTCGTGATCGGCGGCGCTTCGGTGTATGCGGCGGCCTGGCCTTATTGCCGCTATTTCCACCTGACCCGCATCGAACGGGACTTTGCCGGCGACGTGCGTTTTCCCGACGAGATCCCGCTGGCCGACTGGCGCCTGGTATCCGAGCGTCGTGAGCGCTATGTCGAACGTAAGTCCGGTGAGCCGGTCGACTGCCGTTTCCAGGTCTTCGAGCAGGCGCGACCCCGGCCACTGCCGTATTCCTGATTGATGTTTGCGCGTCAAGTGCGCAAAATGGCGCAAAGAACCAGATAAAGGGCCGCATGTCATGAGCGGGCGCCAGATCATCAAGCCGGGGAGGGGCTACGCGCTGTTGGCGCTAGCCTTGCTTGTCAGCGGCCTGCTTTCCATGCATCTCGATTATTTCGTCGCCTGGCTGCTGGTGGTTGCCGGACTGGCCGTCGTCGCCTGGCTGCTGTGGAGCCGGCAGCGCAACAACCAACGGGTGATCGCCGGGTTGCGGCAGGGGCGCCAGCAATTGCGCGAGGCGCAGCGGCTGGCGCAGATCGGCAGTTGGGAACTCGAGATTCCGACCGGCCGTCTGACTTGGTCGGAAGAACTCTACCGGATTTTCGGCATCGATCCGCAGGCGGGGCCGGGTGATTATCAGCGTTTCCTGCAGATGGTCCCGGCCGAGGATCGCGAACGCGTCGACGAAGCCTATCGTGCATCGTTCCGGGAACGCGAACCGCACGAGGTGGAGCATCGACTGATCACCGGCAGCGGTCAGATCAAGCAGATTCGTTCGCGTTGGGAAACCCACTTCGATGCGCTGGGCAATCCGCTGCGCACGATCGGTACCGCGCAGGACATTACCGACCTGCGGCGCATGGAATCGCAGATGCAGTTGCTGGGCACGGCTTTCCACCACAGCGGCGAAGCCATCCTGATCACCGATCACGACAATCGCATCGTCACCGTCAACCCGGCGTTCACCACCTTGACCGGCTACACGCTGGAAGATGTGGCCGGGAAGAATCCCAAGTTGCTGTCGGCCGGTCGGACTTTGCCCGAGGAGTATGAGCGGATGTGGGCGTCGATCAGGCAGAAGGGCTACTGGCAAGGCGAGGTCTGGGATCGGCGCAAGGATGGCGGGGTTTATCCGAAATGGCTGTCGATTTCGGTGATGCGCGACGATGCCGGTGAAATCCGCTATCACATCGCCCATTTCACCGATGTCTCGGCCGAGCGCGCGGCCGAAGCGCGCCTCCATCACATGGCGCACCACGACATGCTGACCGGGTTGGCCAATCGCTTCAGCCTGAAGGAACGTCTCGAGCACGCGCTGGCGGTGGCACGCCGGGAAAGCTCGCGGGTCGCGCTGCTGTTCATCGATCTCGATCGCTTCAAGGTGATCAACGACACGCTGGGGCATCACATCGGCGACGAACTGCTGATCCAGGTCAGCCAGCGACTGCGCAGCGCGGTGCGCGACAGCGATCTGGTTGCCCGTCTTGGCGGCGACGAATTCGTCGTCATGGCGAGTGGTGTGGAGCAGATGAGTTCGGTGGCGACGGTCGCCGAGAAACTCGTCAAGGTCGTCGGCGAACCCTATGCGATCGGCCCGCACACGCTATATACAACGCCGAGTATCGGCATCGCCGTTTATCCGATGGACGGCGAGAATGGCGAAGCGCTGATGAAGAACGCCGACGCCGCGATGTACCACGCCAAGGCGGCCGGGCGGAACAACTTCCAGTTCTTCGACGCGCGCATGAACGAAGCGGCGATCGAACGCCTGAACATCGAACACGCGCTGCATCAGGCGCTCGAACGCGACGAATTCGTGTTGTACTACCAGCCGGTGATCGACCTCGGCAGCGGCCGGGTATCCTGCGTCGAAGCCCTGATCCGCTGGCGGCACCCGGAACGCGGCCTGGTCGCGCCGGGTTTGTTCATCGGCGTCGCCGAGGAAACCGGCCTGATCCAGCCGATCGGCGACTGGGTGGTTTGGACCGCCTGCCGGCAGCTTGCGGCGTTCCGCGCGGCAGGCATCGCCGATGTCAAGATGGCGATCAACATCTCGGCGGTGCAGATGCGTAACAGCAGCCTGCCGGTGGTCGCCCACGGCGTCATCGACGCCTACTCGCTGGCCCGCGGCGATCTCATCTTCGAAATCACCGAATCGGTGGCGATGGAGCAGCCGGACGAAACCATCCGTGTCCTTGATGTCCTGCGTAGCATGGGGGTGACGTTGGCGCTCGACGATTTCGGCACCGGCTATTCCTCGCTCAGCTACCTGCGCATGTTCGCCCTGGACAAGCTGAAACTGGATCGTTCCTTCGTCGAGGGTATCGGCGAGGACATCGACGGTCAGGTCATCTGCGACGCGACGATCGGTCTCGCCCACGCCCTGGGCCTGACGCTGGTCGCCGAAGGCGTCGAGACCGAAGCCCAGCTTGACTATCTGCGGGCTCGCGGCTGTGATCTGGTGCAGGGTTACCTGTTCAGCAAGCCATTGCCCGCGCTCGAGGCGGAAGCTTTCATCCGCCAGCGTAACGGCTCGCCAGGCTAACTTTCGTAAGAGAAAAGGCTTGCCAAGGCGGGCGCCTTTTCCTATGATTCAAACGAACGTATGAATCATAGGAAGCAAGAATGGCTGAAGTTCGCAATGCCGATACGCGAGAGCGCATCCTCGACGCCGCCGAGCGCCTGTTCATGGCCTACGGCTACGACGGTACGTCGATGCGCCAGATCACCGGCGAAGCCAGCGTCAATTTGGCGGCGGTCAATTACCACTTCGGATCCAAGGAAGCGCTGATCCGCGAGGTGTTCCGGCGGCGCCTCGACTGGCTGAACGAGGAGCGCATGCGCGTCCTCGACCGCCTCGAGGCGGAAGCCGGCGGGCAGCCGGTCAAGCCTTCGCTGATCGTCGACGCCTTCTTCGGCACCCTGCTGCGCATGGCCGACGACGAAGCGCGCGGCGGCATGACCTTCCTGCGCCTGCTCGGGCGGACGCTGACCGAGCCTTCCGAGTTCATCCGCGCCTTTCTCGCCCACGAGTACAAGGCGGTGATGGACCGCTTCAAGGAAGCGCTGTTCCGGGCCTTGCCCGACGTGCCCAAGGCCGAGATCGTCTGGCGCTTCCACTTCATGCTCGGCGCCACTTCCTACGCCATCGCCGGGACCGACGCGCTGCGCCTGGTCACCGACTGGCAGATCGAGGAAGAGGACTCGGTCGACCGCCTCGACCGCCTGGTGCCGCGCCTGATGTCCTTCCTCATTGGCGGCCTGCGCGCGCCGCTGCCGCATTTCGATCCGCCGGGCCAGTAAGCCGGCGGCCAAACCTAATACAAAAAAAGGAGACACGCATGTTCGAAAACCCCATCCCTCTGCTCGGGGTGCTAGCCCTGGTGGCTTTGGCCGGGCTGCTCACGGTGCGCCCGCTGCGGCGCGCCGTGCTCACCCGGCCGGTTTTTTCCGCCTACCGCAAGGTCCTGCCGCAGATGTCCGATACCGAGCGCGAGGCGCTCGAAGCCGGCACCGTCTGGTGGGAGGGCGAGCTGTTCCGCGGCCGGCCCGACTGGCAGAAACTGCACGCCTACCCGGTGCCCAAGCTCACCGCCGAGGAGCAATCCTTCCTCGATAACGAATGCGCGGAAGCCTGCCGCCTGGTCGACGACTGGAAAGTCACCCACGAACTCTATGACCTGCCGAACGAAGCCTGGCGCTATATCAAGGACAAGGGCTTCCTCGGCATGATCATCCCGAAGAAGTACGGCGGCCTGGAGTTCTCGGCCTACGCCCATTCGCAGGTGGTGACCAAGCTGTCGACGCGCTCTTCCGCGCTGTCGGTGTCGGTGATGGTGCCGAACTCGCTAGGTCCCGCCGAACTGCTGCTGCACTACGGCACCGAGGAACAGAAAAACCACTACCTGCCGCGCCTGGCCAAGGGCATCGAGGTGCCGGCCTTCGCGCTGACCAGCCCGTGGGCGGGGTCGGATGCGGCGTCGATCCCGGATTCCGGCGTGGTCTGCAAGGGCATCTATCAGGGCAAGGAAGTGCTCGGCATGCGCGTCTCCTGGGACAAGCGCTACATCACGCTGGCGCCGGTGTGCACGGTGTTCGGCCTGGCTTTCCATCTTTACGATCCGGACGGCCTGCTCGGCGACAAGAAGCATATCGGCATCACCTGCGCGCTGGTGCCCTACGACCATCCGGGCGTCGATACCGGCCGCCGCCACTTCCCGCTCAACGCGATGTTCATGAACGGCCCGACGCGCGGCAAGGAAGTCTTCATGCCGCTCGACTTCATCATCGGCGGCCCGGCGATGGCCGGCCAGGGCTGGCGCATGCTGATGGAGTGCCTGGCTGCCGGGCGCTCGATTTCGTTGCCCTCGTCGAACACCGGCATGGCGCAGATGACGGCGCGCGCCGTCGGCGGCTACGCCCGGGTGCGTTCGCAATTCAAGATGGCGGTCGGCAAGTTCGAAGGCGTCGAGGAAGCGCTGACCCGCATCGGCGCCTACACCTACCTGATGGACGCGGTGCGCAAGATGACCGCCGGTGCCATCGACCTTGGCGAGAAGCCGTCGGTAGTCTCCGCGATCGCCAAGTACCACGTCACCGAACGCGCCCGCCAGGTGGTCAATGACGGCATGGACGTCATCGGCGGCAAGGGCATCTGCCTTGGCCCGTCGAATTTCCTCGGCCGTGCCTACCAGCAGATTCCGGTGGCGATCACTGTCGAAGGCGCCAACATCCTGACCCGCTCGCTGATCATCTTCGGCCAGGGGGCAATCCGCTGCCATCCCTACCTGCTGCCGGAAATGCGCGCCGCGCAGAACCCGGATGCCCGCCAGGGGCTGGTTGATTTCGACCGGGCGCTGTTCGGCCACATCGGCTTCACCATGAAGAACGGCTGGCGCGCTTTCCGCCAGGGGCTGACCGGCTCGCACTTCGTCACGGTCAACACCGACGTGGCGCCGGAGATGCGGCGCTACTACCAGCAATTGACGCGTTTTTCGGCGGCTTTTGCCTTCCTCTCCGACGTCTCGCTGCTGGTCCTCGGCGGCAGCGTCAAGCGCCGCGAAAAGCTCTCCGCGCGCCTCGGCGACATCCTGGCGCAGATGTACCTGATTTCCTGCACCCTCAAGCGTTACGAGGCCGAAGGCCGCAGGAAGGAAGACGCGCCGCTCGCCCACTGGGCGATCTGGGACGCGATGTACAAGGCGCAACAGGCTTTCGACGGCGTCATCGCCAACTTCCCGGTGCGCTTCATCGCCGCCGTCGTCAATCGCATCATCTTCCCCTGGGGCCATCCCTATGTCGTGCCCTCGGACGAGGTCGGCCACCAGGTGGCGAAGGCGCTGATCGCGCCGTCGGCAACGCGCGACCGGCTGACCGCCGAATGCTACCTGCCGCTGCAGGAAAACGAACCGGTCGGCGCCATCGAACTGGCGCTCAAGGCGACGCTGGAAGCCGAGCAGATCGAGGCGAAGATCCGCGCCGCCGAGAAGGACGGCCGCTTCGACGGCAATCCGCGCGCCAATGTGCGCGACATCGCCGTCGTCGCTTTCGAGGCCGGCGTCATCAACGCCGCCGAGTACGAAGTGATGAAGCGGCGCAACCACCTGCGCGACATCGTCGTCCGCGTCGATGACTTCCCCTTCGATTACGGCGTGGCGACGGCCAACAAGCCGGCCGACAACCGGATGGCGGCATGAACAAGACGATCTACGTGGTGGACGGCGCCCGCACGCCGTTTTTGAAAGCGCAGAAAGGTCCCGGGCCATTCGCCGCCTCCGATCTGGCGACGCAGGCCGGCCGCGCCTTGCTGCTGCGCCAGCCCTTCCTGCCGTCCGATCTCGACGAAGTCATCCTCGGCTGCGCAGCGCCGTCGCCGGACGAGACCAACATCGGCCGCATGGTCGCGCTGCGCCTGGGTTGCGGCAAGAAAGTGCCGGGCTGGACGGTGATGCGTAACTGCGCGTCCGGCATGCAGGCCATCGACTCGGCCATCGCCAACATCCAGCTCGGTCGTTCGCAACTGGTGCTGGCCGGCGGTGTCGATGCGCTGTCGCGGGCGCCGCTGCTTTATTCGGACACGATGGTGCGCTGGTTCGCCGGCATGATGGCGATGCGCACGCTCGGCCAGAAGGTCGGCCATTTCCTCAAGCTGCGCCCGGCCGCCTTGCTGACCCCGGTGATCGGCCTGATGAAAGGGTTGACCGACCCGGTCGTCGGCCTGCTCATGGGCCAGACCGCCGAGAATCTGGCCTGGAAGTTCGGCATCAGCCGCCAGCAGATGGACGAGTTCGCCGTGCGCAGCCACCAGCGCGCCTTTGCTGCGCGGCAGGCCGGGCATCTGGAAGAAATCGTGCCGCTGGTCGATGGCGACGGCAAGGTCTACGCCGAGGACGACGGTGTGCGGCCCGATGCCGACCTCGCCAGCATGGCCAAGCCCAAGCCCTTCTTCGACAAGAAATACGGCAACATCACCGCCGCCAACAGCTCGCAGATTACCGACGGCGCTGCCTGGGTGCTGCTGGCTTCCGAGGAGGCCGTTCAGAAATGGGGGCTGCAGCCGATCGGCAGGATCGTCGATAGTCAGTGGTCCGGGCTAGAGCCCGAGCAGATGGGGCTCGGGCCGGTGCATGCGTCGACGCCGATCCTGCAACGCCAAGGCCTGCAACTGGCCGACATCGATTACTGGGAACTCAACGAAGCCTTCGCCGCACAGGTGCTCGGCTGCCAGGCCGCCTGGCAGGACGACGCCTATTGCCGCGAACAACTGGACCTGCCCGGCGCCTTCGGCAAGATTGCCGACGACCGGCTCAACGTCGACGGCGGTGCGGTGGCTATCGGCCACCCGGTCGGCGCTTCGGGCGCGCGCATTGTCCTGCACCTGCTTCATGTACTGCGGCGGAATCAGGCCAAACGCGGCGTGGCGACCATCTGCATCGGTGGCGGCCTGGGTGGCGCCATGCTCGTGGAGGCCTGCTGACCATGAAACACTGGCAACTCAACAAGGAAGAGAGCGGCATCGTCGTCGCCGTGCTTGATCGGGCTGGCGAAAGTACCAACGCGCTGTCGGCCGAAGTGATGGCCGAATTCGCGCAGGTCCTCGACCAGCTCGACCTCTATCCGCCCACGGGGCTGATCATCCGCTCAGGCAAGACGGCCGGCTTCATCGCCGGCGCCGACATCGGCGAATTTTCGCAGCTCGATACCCCGGAAAAGGGTCGGGCGCTGGTGGCGCGCGGCTGGGACCTGTTCAACCGCCTCGCCGCGCTGCCGTACCCGACGCTGGCGCTGGTCCGTGGCCACTGCCTGGGCGGCGGCCTCGAACTGGCGCTGGCCTGCCGCTACCTGCTGGCGGTCGACGAGCCGGGCACGAAAATGGCGCTGCCGGAAGTCATGCTCGGCATCTTCCCCGGCTGGGGCGGCATGCTGCGCCTGCCGCAACGTGTCGGCCCGGCAGCGGCGCTGGACATGATGCTGACCGGCAAGGGCATCGACGCCAAACGGGCGAAGAAGATGGGCCTGGCCGACGACTGCGTGCCGCCGCGCGTCATGGAAATGGCGGCACGGCAACTGCTGCTCTCCAAGCAGCCGCGCCGGCCGTTGCCCTTCGTCCAGAAACTGCTGGCCGGGCTGCTGAAAGGCGTCGTCGCCAACGGCGCGCGCAAGCAGGTGGCGAAGAAGGCGCGGCCGGAGCATTACCCGGCGCCCTACGCGATCATCGACCTGTGGCAGCAGCACGGCGGCAATGCGCTGGCGGCGCCGGAGGTGGTTGATCGCATCATTGCCTCGCCGACGGCCAAGAACCTGCTGCGCGTCTTCCGATTGCAGGAGCGGTTGAAGGGCTTCGGCAAGGACAGCGAGTTTGTCGCGCAGCACGTGCATGTGATCGGCGCCGGCGTCATGGGCGGCGACATCGCCGCCTGGTGCGCGCTGCGCGGTCTGACGGTGACGCTGCAGGACCAGAATCTGGAACGCATCGCGCCGGCCATCAAGCGGGCCGACGCGCTGTTCAGGAAGAAGCTGCGCGAACCGCTGAAAGTGCGCGCCGCCTTCGACCGCCTGATTCCCGATCTGGCCGGCGCCGGCGTTGCGCGGGCCGATGTGGTGATCGAAGCCATCTTCGAGAACGTCGAAGCCAAGCACGCGCTGTTCAAGTCGCTGGAGCCGAGGATGAAGCCGGATGCCATCCTGGCCAGCAACACCTCCAGCCTCAAGCTCGAAGATCTGCGCACGGTGCTGGCGCGGCCGGAGCGCCTGGTCGGCATCCACTTCTTCAACCCGGTGGCGATGATGCCGCTGGTCGAGGTCGTTGAAGCCGCCGGTGCCGATCCAGCCGCCGTGCGTGCTGCCTGCGCCTTCGTCAAACAGATCGACAAGCTGCCGTTGCCGGTGAAGAGCGCGCCGGGCTTCCTGGTCAACGCCGTGCTGGCGCCCTACATGCTGGCTGCCATGCGTGCGGTCGACGAGGGCGTCGCGCCGGAAACGGTGGACGAGGCCATGCTCGCCTTCGGCATGCCGATGGGGCCGATCGAGCTGGCCGACACCGTCGGCCTCGACATCGCCATGGCCGCCGGCAAACAACTCGCCGATGGCGCCGTAGCGCCGCGCTGCCTGACGCAGCGGGTGGAGCAGGGGCAGCTGGGTAAAAAGAGTGGCCAGGGTTTCTACACCTGGACGCAGGGCAAGCCGCAGAAAGGCAGTGCCGCGACAGCGCCGGAAGGTCTCGCGGCACGCCTGGTGCAGCCCTTGATCGAACGTACGCAAGGTCTGGTTGCCGACAACATCGTCGCCGACGCCGAGCTGGCCGACGCCGGCGTGATCTTCGGCACCGGTTTCGCACCGTTCACCGGTGGGCCGCTGCATTACCGGGAGGCGATGCAATCTTGAAATAGTGTTGTTTATTCCCAACGAACGTTTGATTTTTCGTCGTTAAAACGAGGTTTCAAACGCTGTATGGGGATTTAATCGTAGTGCAAACGGGCATTTGCCCATCATAAGCAAAACCACAGGAGACAAACCAATGCAT
Organism: Azonexus caeni; assembly: GCF_048146105.1. Taxonomy (NCBI): domain Bacteria; kingdom Pseudomonadati; phylum Pseudomonadota; class Betaproteobacteria; order Rhodocyclales; family Azonexaceae; genus Azonexus; species Azonexus caeni. The sequence continues at coordinate 347,128 of NZ_JBKJAD010000002.1, read as the reverse complement.
ACTCGCCTCGCCCCGCGCCTGATCCCGGCGTTGATCGCCTTGAGCTTTTCCGGTTCGGCCGCCGCCGCCGGTTTCCAGTTGATCGAACAGAACGCCAGCGGGATCGGTAACGCCTACGCCGGTTCGGCCGCCGTTGCCGAGAACGCCAGCACCATCTTCTACAACCCCGCCGGCATGACCCAACTGCAGGCGCGCGAATTCTCGGTCGGTCTGTCGCTGGTCCGGCCGAGCTTCAACTTCAGCAACAAGGGCTCGGTCGTTCCCGCTCTCGGTCCGGTGTCGCTTTCCGGCGATGGTGGCGACGGCGGTAGCTGGGCAGCGCTGCCGAATGCCTACATGTCCTGGGCGCTGAACAAGGATGTCTATCTCGGTGTCGGTCTGGGTGCGCCCTTCGGCCTGATGACCGAGTACGACAAGAACTGGCTGGGGGCGGCGCACTCGATCAAGTTCGACATCAAGACCTACAACATCAATCCGTCGATCGCCTGGCGCGTCAACGACAAGGTTTCGCTCGGTGCCGGCATCAACTACATGCTGATGGATGTCGAGTACATCAAGCGTGCCGGAGCGGCCACCGTCGCGCCGATAGCCAAGCTGCAGGCGGACGACACGGGTTGGGGCTGGAACATCGGCGCCTTGTTCACGCTGTCCGAGTCGACCAAGCTGGGTCTCTCCTATCGTTCCAAGGTCAAGCAGAAGCTGGACGGCGACCTGACCGTCGTCGGCGTGACCCAGGTCGATGCCCAGGCCAAGCTGGAATTGCCGGATACCGCCATCGTCAGCCTGACGCACAAGCTGAACGACAAGTGGGAACTGCTCGGCGACGTGTCGTGGACCGGCTGGAGCAGCATCCCGAAAGTCGTGATCACCAATGCGCTGGGCAACCAGACGCTCGACACCAAGTTCGACGATAGCTGGCGCGTCGCGCTCGGCGCCAACTATGCACTGAATCCGACGACCAAGCTGAAATTCGGCGTCGCCTACGACCAGACGCCGGTGCCGGATGCCGAACATCGCCTGGTTTCGTTGCCCGACAACGACCGCCTGTGGCTGTCGCTCGGTGCGCAATGGAAGCCGAGCAAGGCAACGACGGTCGATCTCGGTGCCTCCTATCTCTTCGTCAAGGATACCAAGATCAACAACAACGGTGGCGCCAGCGGTCTGATCCGCGGCGACTACGACAGCGATGTCTGGATCCTCGGCGGGCAGTTCTCGATGGCTTTCTGAGGCTACGTGAGCACAATGGAAAATCCCCGGGCATGTCCCGGGGATTTTTTTTACAGTTTTTCCGCGCCAAGGCATTGACCGTCAGGCTTCGATGTCTATAATTCAAACGTTCGTTTTATTTTTACGACAACGATAAGACCACGAAAGGAGACAAGCTTTGAACAAGCTGATCGTCAAGAAAGCTGCCGTGCTCGGCGCCGGGGTGATGGGGGCGCAGATAGCGGCCCACCTCGCCAACGCCGGCGTGCCGGTCGTGCTGTTCGATCTGGCCGCCAAGGAAGGCCCGAAGAACGGCATCGTCAACAAGGCGCTCGATGGCCTGAAGAAACTCGATCCGGCGCCGCTGGCCAGCCGCGACAAGCTGCAACTGATCGAAGCCGCCAACTACGACGAGCACCTGCCGCTGCTCGCCGGCTGCGATCTGGTGATCGAGGCCATCGCCGAGCGCATGGACTGGAAGAACGACCTCTACGCGAAGATCGCACCGCACCTGTCGGCCACCGCCATCGTCGCTTCCAATACCTCCGGCCTGTCGATGGCGGCCCTGGCGCAGGGGTTGCCGGAAAATGTTCAGCCGCGCTTCTGCGGCATCCATTTCTTCAACCCGCCGCGTTACATGCATCTGGTCGAAGTGATCGCCACGCCAGGCACCGACGCCGCCACCCTCGACGCGTTGGAAACCTGGCTGACTTCGCGCCTGGGCAAGGGCGTCATCCGCGCGCTCGACACGCCGAACTTCGTCGCCAACCGCATCGGCGTCTTTTCCATCCTGGCCGTCATGCATCACACGCAGGCCTTCGGCCTCGGTTTCGACGAAGTCGACGCGCTGACCGGCCCGAAGATCGGCCGCCCGAAGAGCGCCACCTACCGCACCGCCGACGTCGTCGGCCTCGACACCCTGGCGCATGTGGTCAAGACCATGCAGGACACGCTGCCGGACGATCCGTGGCACGCCCACTTCGTCACGCCGGCCTGGCTGCAAGCCTTGATCGCCCAGGGCGCCCTCGGCCAGAAAACGCGCTGCGGTATCTTCCGCAAGCAGGGCAAGGAAATCCAGGTGCTCGACCTGGCCGCGCGCGATTACCGGACCTCGGCCGGCGAGATTGCCGAAGAAGTTGCCGCCATCCTGAAACTGCGCAATCCGGCCGAGCAGTTTGCCGCGTTGCGCGCCAGTGCCCATCCGCAGGCGCAATTCCTGTGGGCGATCTTCCGCGATGTCTTCCACTACTGCGCGGTGCAACTGGAAAATGTCGCCGACAACGCGCGCGACCTCGATCTCGCCATGCGCTGGGGCTTCGGCTGGACGCAAGGCCCGTTCGAGACCTGGCAGGCCGCCGGCTGGGCGGAGATCGCCGAAGCCGTTGCCGCCGACATCGCCGCCGGCCAGACCATGGCCGCCGTGCCGTTGCCGGCCTGGGTGACCGAAAGCGGGCGTGCCGGCGTGCATACGCCTTTCGGTTCTTGGTCGGCGCGCGGCAAGCGTTACGTCGGTCGTTCTTCCTTGCCGGTCTACCAGCGCCAGTTGTTCCCGGAAAGCGTGCTCGGCGAAGGGGCGTCGCGTCCGGAAAAATCCGGCGAAACGCTGTTCGAGAACGACGGCGTCCGCCTCTGGTGCCTGCCGGCGGTGGATGCCGGGATCGGCATCCTGTCGTTCAAGTCGAAGATGCACACGATCGGCGACGAAGTGCTCGACGGCGTCATTGCCGCCGTCCGCCAGGCGGAAACGACGCTCGACGGCGTCGTCGTCTGGCACGAGGCGCCGTTCGCCGTCGGCGCCAACCTGGCGCAAGTCAGCGAGGCGATTGCCGCCGGCCAGTTCGACGTGCTGGAAAAGACCGTCGAGAAATTCCAGCGCGCCTCGCAGACGCTGAAGTACGCGCAGGTGCCGGTGGTCGCTGCGGTGCAGGGCATGGCCCTGGGCGGCGGCTGCGAGTTCGTCATGCACGCGGCGAAGCGGGTCATGGCGCTGGAAAGCTATGTCGGCCTGGTCGAGGCCGGCGTCGGGCTGATTCCGGCCGGCGGCGGCTGCAAGGAATTTGCCGTGCGCGCCGCGCAGTGGGCGGCGCAATCGGCAACGCCGACCGAGCTGTTCAATTTCTTGCAGCCGGTGTTCACCACCATCGCCATGGCCAAGGTCGCCAAGAGCGCCCAGGAAGTCATCGATTTCGGTTTCGCCCGGCCCACCGACAGCATCCTTTTCAACGCCCACGAACTGCTCTGGGTGGCGATCCGCGAAGCGCGCGCGCTGGCCGACGCCGGCTACGCGCCGCCGCCGATGGCGCGTGACATCCCGGTCGCCGGACGCACCGGCATCGCCACCTTCGAGATGATGCTGGTCAACATGAAGGAGGGCGGCATGATCTCGGCGCACGACTACAAGGTTGCCCGTTCCGCCGCCGTCGCCTTGTGCGGTGGCGAGATCGAGGGCGGCAGCAGGGTCGACGAGGAATGGCTGATCACCGTCGAACGCCGCCTGTTCGTCGATCTGCTGAAGGACCCCATGACCCAGGCCCGGATCAAGCACATGCTGGAAACCGGCAAGCCGCTCCGTAACTGAGACGGCAAGGAGACAAAGACAAATGAGCAAACAAATTCAGGACGCCTACATCGTTGCCGCCACCCGCTTGCCGGTGGCCAAGAAGAACGGCATGTTCAGGAACGTGCGGCCGGACGACATGCTGGCCGCCGTCATCAAGGCGGTCGTCGCCCAGGTGCCGGGCATCGACCCGGCGCGCATCGGCGACGTCATCGTCGGCTGCGCCATGCCGGAAGCCGAGCAGGGCATGAACGTCGCACGCATCGGCGCGCTGCTCGCCGGCCTGCCGATCACCGTGCCGGGCATCACGATCAACCGCTTCTGTTCGTCCGGCGTGCAGGCGGTGGCCGATGCCGCCAACCAGATCCGCCTCGGCCTGGCCGACGTGATGATCGCCGCCGGCACCGAGTCGATGAGCATCATGCCGCAGATCATGGGTAACAAGATGGCGATGAACCCGGCCGTCTTCACCGACGAGAACGTCGGCATCGCCTACGGCATGGGGCTGACCGCCGAAAAGGTGGCGAACCAGTGGAAGATCGGCCGCGAGGCGCAGGATGCCTTCGCTGCCGAATCGCACAAGAAGGCCTGCGCGGCGATTGCCGCCGGCCACTTCAAGGCGGAAATCACGCCCTACGCGATCCACGAATACCTGCCCGACCTGGCGGCGGGCGAAATCCGCGAGCGCCTGCGCGTCGCCGAGAACGACGAAGGTCCGCGCCCGGATTCGAGCGTCGAGCGCCTGGGCAAGCTGAAGCCGGTCTTCCATGCGCGCGGTTCGGTGACCGCCGGCAACTCGTCGCAGATGTCGGACGGCGCCGGCGCGGTGATGCTGGTCTCGGAACAGGTGCTCAAGGAACACAACCTGACCCCGCTCGCCCGCTTTGCCGGTTACGCGGTCGGCGGCGTGGCGCCGGAGATCATGGGCATCGGCCCGGTGGCGGCGATTCCCAAGGTGCTGGCGCAGGTCGGCATCGGCCTCGCCGATCTCGACTGGATCGAACTCAACGAAGCCTTCGCCGCACAGTCGCTGGCGGTGATGCAGGAACTCGGCATCGATCCGGCCAAGGTCAATCCGCTTGGCGGCGCCATCGCCCTTGGTCACCCGCTCGGCGCCACCGGCGCCATCCGCACGGCGACCGTGGTGCACGGCCTGCAGCGCACCGGCGGCAAGTACGGCATGGTGACCATGTGCATCGGCACCGGCATGGGCGCCGCCGGCATCTTCGAGCGCGTCTGAGCGAGCCCCGTGCGCAACGCGGAAAGACCATGAAACCCGCCTGGCTAGCCAAACTTCCGCCGGCCTGGCGGGCGCGCATGGTGCGTCTCGGCTTCAACTTCCATCCGGCCTTTCGCGGTACCGGCGGGCGGGTCGTGCATGTGGCGCGCGATTTGCGCCACATCCGCGTCTGCCTGCCGCTCAACTGGAAGACGAGGAACATCGTCGGCTCGCTCTACGGCGGTTCGCTCTTCGCGATAACCGACGGCGCGCATCCGATGATGCTGATGGCGGCGCTCGGTGAGTCCGTCATCGTCTGGGACAAGGCGGCCAGTATCCGCTACCGCAAGCCGGGTTACAGCACGCTGTACGCCGACTTCGTGATCGACGAGACGGAAGTCGCGTTCATCCGCGCCTGCCTCGCGGAAAACCCGGAGCTTGAGCGGACTTACACGGTCGAACTGAAGGATGCGCACGGCACGGTCCATACCGAGGTCGAGCGCACCGTCTATATCGCCGACAAAAACTACTATCGGAAAAAAACCGGAGGAGACAAAAATGATGGCAATGAAAAGGCTGCGCCTGGGGCTGTTGGTCGCCGCGCTGGCGACGGCGGGCGGGCTGCAGGCGGCGGAAGTCGCTGAGGTGCGGATCGCCGATCAGGTGAAGGTCGGCGACAGCGAACTGGTGCTCAACGGCGCCGGCCTGCGCAGCAAGATGTTCTTCAAGGTCTATGTCGGCGCCTTGTACGTCGGCCAGAAGGCGAGCGACGCGCAGGCGCTGATCGACAGCACGCAGCCGCGCCGCATGCGCCTGCGCATGATGCGCGACGTCGATGCCGACAGCTTCTACGCGGCGCTCGACGAAGGCCTGCGCAACAACCACACGCCGGCCCAGTTTGCCGAGATCAAGGCGCAAGCCGAACAGCTCGGTGCGCTGATGCGGGCCTTCGGCAAGGTGCGCGAAGGCGAGGTGATCGACATCGATTTCACCGCCGACGGCATCGTCCTGACGCGTAACGGCGAAGCCGCCGGCAAGGTCGCCGGAGCGGCTTTCGCCAAGGGTCTGCTGCGGGTCTGGCTGGGCGACAAGCCTGCCGACGCCGGGCTGAAAAAGTCGCTGCTCGGCGGTTGAGACGGCACCAAGAGAATAGGCAAAGGAGGAGCGCATCATGGAAAGAATCTGGTTGCAGAGCTATCCCGAAGGCATCCCGGCCGATATCGACATCGACCACATCCCCTCGCTCGTCGCACTGTTCGAGGACGCCTGCCGCAAGTACGCGGACAAGGTGGCCTACATCAGCATGGGCAAGGAAATGACCTACGGCGAACTGGAGGCGGCAACGCGCGATTTCGCCGGCTGGCTGCAGTCGCTGGGGCTGAAGAAGGGCGAGCGCGTCGCGCTGATGATGCCCAACCTGCTGCAATACCCGGTGGCGCTGTTCGGCACGCTGCGCGCCGGTTGCGTCGTGGTCAATTGCAACCCGCTGTACACGCCGCACGAACTCGAACACCAGTTGAAGGATTCGGGGGCGGTGGCCATCGTCATCGTCGAGAACTTCGCGCACACGCTGCAGCGGGCCATCGCCGGCAGCGCCATCCGCCACATCGTCGTCACGCCGCTCGGCGAGATGCTCGGCGCCAAGGGCATCCTGGTCAATTTCGTCATCCGCCACGTCAAGAAGATGGTGCCGGCCTGGAAACTGCCGGGCAGCATCGGCTTCAAGGCGGCGCTGGCGGCCGGGCGGCGGCAAGGCTACAAGCCGGTGCCGCTCGACCACGACGACATCGCCTTCCTGCAATACACCGGCGGCACCACCGGGGTTTCGAAGGGGGCCATGCTGACCCATGCCAACATCGCCTCCAACGTGACCCAGGCCTACAACTGGATCCGGCCGGTGGTGCATGAAGGCAAGGAATTCATCATCACCGCCTTGCCGCTCTATCACATCTTCGCGCTGACCGCGAACTGCCTGACCTTCCTGATGATCGGCGCGCGCAACCTGCTGATCGCCAACCCGCGCGACATTCCCAACTTCGTCAAGGAATGGGGCAAGTATCCGGTCACCGTCGTCACCGGCGTCAATACCCTGTTCAACGCGCTGCTCAACAACCCGGACTTCGCCAAGCTCGATTTCTCGACGATGAACGTCACGCTGGGCGGCGGCATGGCGGTCCAGGCGCCGGTTGCCGAGCGCTGGCTGAAGGTGGTCGGCGTGCCGCTGCTGCAGGCTTACGGTCTGACCGAGACGAGCCCGGCGGCGACGATCAACCCGCTCGACATGCACGAGTTCAACGGCGCCATCGGCCTGCCGATCTCGTCGACCGAAGTGTCGATCCGCGACGACAGCGGCAAGGAAGTCCCGGTCAAGCAGGTCGGCGAAATCTGCATCCGCGGCCCGCAGGTGATGAAGGGTTACTGGCAGCGCCCGGACGAAACCGAGCACGTCTTCTACCCGGATCGTTTCCTGCGCACCGGCGACATGGGTTATGTCGATCCCCAGGGTTTCGTTTTCCTGGTCGACCGCAAGAAGGACATGATCCTGGTCTCCGGCTTCAACGTCTATCCGAACGAAGTCGAGGAAGCCGTCGCCATGCACCCCGGCGTCATCGACGTCGCCGCCATCGGCGTTGCCGACGAGCATTCCGGCGAGGCGGTGAAGATATTCGTCGTGCGCAAGGACCCCAATCTCACCGAACACGCGCTGATCGAGCACTGCCGTACCCTGCTCACCGGCTACAAGATTCCCAAGCATGTCGAATTCCGCGACGACCTGCCGCGTACCAACGTCGGCAAGATCCTGCGTCGCGCCCTGAAAGAAGGAGCCTGAGTTGCCCATTCCCGATTCCCTGAACAAGAACCTGACGCTGCCGGTCATCTGCGCGCCGATGTTCATCGTCTCCAACCCGGACCTGGTGATCGCCCAGTGCAAGAGCGGCGTCATCGGTTCCTTTCCGGCGCTCAACGCCCGCCCGCAGGAAGTGCTCGACGACTGGCTGCTGCGCATCAAGCGCGAACTGGCCGCCGACCCGCAGGCGGCGCCGTTCGCGGTCAACCAGATCATCCACCCGTCGAACACCCGCCTTGAGCACGACATGGCGTTGTGCGTGCAGCACGAGGTGCCGCTGATCATCACCAGCCTGTCGGCGCCGACGCAGATCGTGCCGCATGTGCATGCCTACGGTGGCAAGGTCTTCCACGACGTGATCAGTGTGCGCCATGCCGAGAAGGCGCTGGAAGCCGGCGTCGACGGCTTGATCCTGGTCTGCGCCGGGGCCGGCGGCCATGCCGGCACGCTCAGCCCGTTCGCGCTGGTCGGCGAAATCCGCAAGTTCTACGACGGTCCGATCGCGCTCTCCGGTTCGATCACCAACGGCTCGGCGGTTCTCGCCGCGCAGGCGATGGGCGCCGACTTCGCCTACATCGGCACGCGCTTCATCGCCACCAGCGAAGCCAACGCGGTCGACGCCTACAAGCAGGCGATCGTCGATTCGGCGGCCAAGGACGTCGTCTATACGCCGTACTTTACCGGCGTCCATGGCAACTACCTGAAGAAGAGCATCGTCGCTGCCGGCCTCGACCCGGACAACCTGCCCGACAAGGACAAGACGGCGATGAATTTCGGCGCCGCCGCCGCGGCCGGGCCGAAGGCCTGGAAGGAAATCTGGGGCGCCGGGCAGGGCGTCGGCACGATCGACCAGGTGCGTCCCGCCGCCGAGGTGATCGCCAGCATGCGCGAGGAATACCGGCGCGCCAAGGCGGCGCTGTGCAGCAATCCATTCTGAACAAGACCATCAAGAGGAGATACAGACAATGAGCGACTACCGCGCCCCGATCAAGGACATGCGCTTCGTCATGGATGAACTGGCCGGCTTCAAGGAACTGAGCAGCCTGCCCGGTCTCGAAGAGGCGACGCCGGACCTGGCCGATGCCATTCTCGACGAAGCGGCGAAGTTTGCCGGCGAAGTCATCGCCCCGCTCAACCGCGTCGGCGACCAGCAGGGCTGCAAGCTCGGCGCCGACGGCGTGAGCACGCCGGCCGGCTGGAAGGAAGCCTACGCCCAGTACCGCGAAGCGGGCTGGAACGGCATCACGCTGCCGCCCGAGTTCGGCGGCCAGGGCCTGCCCGACACGCTCGGCATCGCCGCCAAGGAAATGCTCTGCTCGGCCAACATGGCGTTCAGCCTCGGTCCCTTGCTCACCACCGGCGCCGTCGAAGCGCTGCTCACCTGCGCCAGCGACGAACTGAAGGCGATGTTCCTGGAAAAGATGGTGTCCGGCGAATGGACCGGCACGATGAACCTGACCGAACCGCAGGCCGGCTCCGACCTGGCGCTGATCCGTTCGCGCGCCGAGCCGCAGGGCGACGGCACCTACCGCGTGTTCGGCCAGAAGATCTTCATCACCTACGGCGACCACGACATGACCGACAACATCGTCCATCTCGTGCTCGCCCGGCTGCCCGACGCGCCGGCCGGGGTCAAGGGCATCTCGATGTTCCTGGTCCCCAAGTTCCTGGTCAACGCAGACGGCAGCCTCGGCGCACGCAACGACGCCTGGTGCATCTCGCTCGAACACAAGCTCGGCATCCACGCCAGCCCGACCTGCGTCATGGCCTATGGCGACAAGGGCGAGGGCGCCATCGGCTACCTGCTCGGCGAAGCCAATCGCGGCCTCGAATACATGTTCATCATGATGAACGAAGCCCGCCTCGGCGTTGGCCTGCAAGGCGTCGCCATCGGCGAGCGCGCCTACCAGCAGGCGCTGGCCTACGCCCGCGACCGCAAGCAGGGGCGCGACGCGCTGACCGGCGAAATGCTGGTGAGCATCGACAAACACCCGGACATCCGGCGCATGCTGATGCTGATGAAGTCGCGCGTCGAAGCCGCCCGTGCGCTGACCTACTACACCTCCGGCCTGCTCGACCGCGCCCGCCACCTGGCCGACGCCGAAGAACGCAAGAAGGCGCTGTGGCTGGCCGAATTCATGATCCCCATCGTCAAGGGCGGCGGTACCGAAATGGGCATCGAGGTCACCTCGCTCGGCATCCAGATTCACGGCGGCATGGGCTTCGTCGAAGAAACCGGCGCCGCCCAGCATTTCCGCGACGCCCGCATCACGACGATCTACGAAGGCACCACCGGCATCCAGGCCAACGACCTCCTGTTCCGCAAGCTGATGCGCGACCAGGGCGCCACCGCGAAGCTCGTCTTCGGCGAAATCTACGCCACGGTCAAGACGCTGACCGCGAGCGGCAAGCCGGAACTGGCGGCGATCGCCCAGAAGCTCGGCATCGCGCTGAAGATGTGGACCGACACCACCGAATGGCTGGCGGCCAACGCCAAAACCAGTCTCGGCGGTGTGCTGACCGCCGCCGTCCCCTACCTGAGCCTGGCCGTCGTCGTCTGCAACGGCTGGATGATGGCCAAGGCCGCACTGGCCGCCGCCGGCTATCTCGACAAGGGCGAGGGCGACCTGCCGTTCTACCGCGCCAAGCTGGCCAGCGCCCGTTTCTACGCCGACCAGATGCTGCCGCAGGCGATTGCCTTTGCCGAAACGGTCAAGGCCGGCGACGCGGCAATTGCCGGTCTCGGCGACGAACTGTTCGACGCCTGATTCCCCCGCTTATCTCTGCGACCTCGCGTCTTTCGCCCCCGCCCGCCGGGGGCTTTTTTTTGGAGACCATCATGACTTTCCCCGAACTCAGCGCGATCGGACTCGAATTTGCCGACGGCGTGCTGGAGGCGACGCTGAACCGGCCGGACAAGGCCAACGCGCTAGACGACGCGCTGTGGCAGGAACTGCGCAGCCTCTTCGACTGGGCCGACGCGACGCCGGCGGTGCGCGTCGTCATCCTCGCCGGCGCCGGCCGCCACTTCTGCGCCGGCATCGACCTCGCCATGCTGGGCGGCGTCATGGCGCGCATTGCCGACGCCGACGAGGCGCGCAGCCGGGAAGCCTTGCGCCGCCTGATCGTCGACCTGCAGGATTGCCTGACGGCGGCAGAGCGCTGCCGCAAGCCGGTGCTCGCCGCGATCCAGGGCGCCTGCCTGGGCGGCGGTCTCGACCTCGCCTGCTGCTGCGACCTGCGCTACGCCAGCGCCGACGCGCGCTTCGCGGTGCGCGAGATCGACCTCGGCATGGTCGCCGACGTCGGCACCCTGCAGCGGCTGCCGCGCCTGATTCCGCCCGGCATCGCCCGCGAACTCGCTTACACCGGGCGCGAGTTCGCCGCCGACGAGGCGCTGCGCCACGGCTTCGTCAATGCCGTCAGCCCGGATGTCGACCGCCTGCTGGCCGACGTGCGCGAAACTGCCCGCACGATTGCCGGCAAATCGCCGCTCGCCATCCGCGGCAGCAAGGAAGTCCTCAACTACAGCCGCGATCATTCGGTTGCCGACGGCCTCGCTCACGTCGCAACCTGGAACGCCGCCATGCTGCTTTCAGCCGACCTGCGCGAGGCCGGCGCGGCGATGCGCGCCGGTCGCCCGCCGCTTTTCGCCGACTGAATGCAGGCGCGGCCAGCGCCTGTTATGCTGACCGGCCGCGCAGCAATCAAGGAGCAAGCATGGCCATCGGCTGGCTGACGATACTTTCCAACGTCCCCTGGTCCGACGTGATCAAGAACGCCCCGGCCGTCGCCGAAGGTGCCAGGAAACTCTGGCAGAAGGTCGGCAGCCGCAGTCCGGCCGCCGCCCCCGGCGCGCCTGTCGCGACCCCGGAAGACCAACTGGCCGCGCTGCAGCTCCGGGTCGACGAAATGCATGCGCAGTTGCAGAACGCCGGCGAGGTGATCCAGTCGCTCGCCGAGCAGAACGCGCAACTGATCGTCCGCGTCGAGAAGACCCGCCGCCGCCTGTGGCTGCTCGCGCTCGCCAACCTCGTCACCGCCGCCGTCGCGCTCGCCGCCTGGCTGCGCTGAGCTCTCTGGCAAAATCCGGATCGGGCATTTCGCCCTCTCCTTGAAGGCAGCAATCGTCAGTTCTTCCGCAGCTTACAACGCGGCGGCGAATTGCCGAGGCGCAACTCAATAGTCGGATTTTCCAGCAGTCCCGCCAGGCGGCAACGGCTTCGAATCACTGCTCGCTGGCGGAGGCTGGCCCAGCTTGCTTCGCCGCGTGAGGCTGATTTTCCATGTTGCCGACGACCGTCAAGTTACGTTTGTGAAGAACTTCGCCAATGCCTGAGAAATACGTGCGTGGATCGGTCGTCTTGTTTTCAAGGAGTGCATAGCCCATGCGCTCAAGCTCGGAAGCAGCGACCCGATTGGCTTGCCATTTGCGCTGGAAATCTCCGCTTGTCGACAGGGTGATCAACAGTGCGGCGCCCACGGAGAGCAGGGCGGCAATATCTTTCTTTGTTTCGCCGTTCCTGATGATCGACTCGAATTTGAGAATGAGCCCGGCAAGGGCACTGCACAGGGCGGCACAGAATGTGAACCCCCAATACACACCACTCCATTTTGCGGCGTTGGACCTGGTTTCGACGTAGTTGTCCAGGATCGCCCGGGCGACGCGGGATTGATCGGTATTCTGCTGGCTGATCAGCGGCTGCAGCGCAGCGGTCAAGGCGTCGGCACGCGGCCAGTTCAGGGCTACAGCCAGGGAAATGGCGGCGATGGTGATGGCGACAAAAAACAGCTTTCGTTTGGAGGCGGCAGTGATCATTGCGGTGTCCTTGATGCCCAATGGTGCCATGGAAAAACGTCTGCTTGAGTCTTGGATCGTGCCGTGAATCATCTGGAATATCAAGGCGCCAGAACACATCGAAGGCAATCGACTCATCACTGCGCCTCCCGGGCATCGGCGATGGCGCGGCGGAGCAGGGCGATGCCTTCGGCGATCTCCGCTTCGCTGGTGTTCAGTGCCGGCATCAGCCGCAGGCAGTGCGCGCGTGGCGCGTTGACCAGCAGGCCGCGGTCGCAGGCGCGGGCGACGATGGCCGGGCCGAGGTCGGCGCGGAGTTCGAGCGCGAGCAGGAAACCTTCACCGCGCACTGCGCCGAGGCCGAGTTCGGCGGACAGCACGCGCAGCGCCTCGGCAAGCTGCTCAGCGCGCTGCCGGCTGGCGGCGAGGAAGCCGTCGGCGAGCAGGGTGTCGAGCACGGCGAGCCCGGCGGCGCAGACCAGCGGGTTGCCGCAGTAGGTGCCGCCCTGGTCGCCAGGGGCGAAGCAGGAGGCGGCGCGGGTGGCGAGCAGGGCCGAGATCGGCAGGCCGCCGCCGAGGCCCTTGCCGAGCGTCATGATGTCCGGCTGGATGCCGTGCGCGCTATGGGCGAAAAGGTGGCCGGTGCGGCCGACGCCGGTCTGCACTTCATCGACGATGAGCAGCAGTTGCCGTTCGTCGCACAACTGCCGCAACTGGCGCAGGAAGTCGCCGCTGGCCGGGATGACGCCGGCCTCGCCCTGGATCGGTTCGAGCATGACGGCGACGGTATTCGGCCCGATCAGCCGCTCGACGGTGGCGATGTCGTTCAGCCGGGCTTTCGGAAAGCCCGCCACCTGCGGCGCGAAGAGAGTGTCCCAGCCGGGTTTGCCGCTCGCCGACATGGTCGCCAGCGTGCGCCCGTGGAAGCCGTCGACGAAGGTGACGATCTCGTGCGCGCCGCCCTTGTGCAACTGCCCCCATTTGCGCGCCAGCTTGATCGCGCCTTCGTTGGCCTCGGCGCCGGAACTGGCGAAGAAGACGTGGTTGAAGCCGCTGTGCGCGGTCAGTTTTTCGGCCAGGCGCATCGCTGGCAGGTTGTGGAAGGCCGGGCCGGGGTTGAGCAGCGTCGCCGCCTGTTGCGCGATGGCATCGACGATCACCTGCGGCGAATGGCCCAGGCAATTGACCGCCCAGCCTTGCATCCAGTCGAGGTAGCGGCGGCCTGCGGCATCGAACAGCCAGGCGCCTTCGCCGCGGACGAAGACGACGTCCGGGCGGGCGGCGATCGGCATCAGGCTGGCGGGAGTGGGAAGGGATGCGGGATGGTTCACGGACGACTCCTTGCGTTGAGAAAAACACGGGGAAAACAAAAAGGCCACGGGGTGAGCCGTGGCCTGGTGCGAGAAAGCGGGAGGTGACGCTAGGGTTGCGTCGGCGCCGTTGCCTGGCGCGCTGCCATCCGCCGTCGCTGCGCGTACGCGCGGCCCGGCTCGCCCGATTGACGTCGGGCGGCGCTGTGGCGTCGGCGGAATGCGTTGGCGGTGAAGTTCATGGGGGCAGTGTCGGCGAGCGGCCGGCCGGCTGTCAAGCGCCGATCAGTCGTGCAGCGACGGCAGCTCGTTGTCGACGATGCGGACCCGCAACAGGCGCTGGAAGAACAGGCTGTTGGGCACCTGCAGCAAGGTCGGTTCGCGGCCGGGTTGGGTTTCGCGGATGGTCGTGTAGATCAGCCGGATGTCCAGGACTTCGCCACCGAGGCCGGGCTTGTCGCCGTTCTCCAGGATCTCGATGTGGTCGTGCAGGCGGAAGGGCCGGGTGGTGTAGATCAGCACCGCGCAGAAGATGTTGGAAAGCACGCTCCAGGCGGCGAAGAAGGCGACCGCGGCGACCGTCGCGAAGCCGGTGATGGCGGTCCACAGCACCGCGCCGGAGACGTTGAAGCGGTCGAGCACGAGCAGGACGACGCCGAAGAAGATGACGATGCTGGCGAAGCGCCGGCCGCCGACGATCAACTCGAGCGGCAGGTTGTGGCTGCGCACCAGGCGGGTGATGATGCGCACGACGAGGCTGCGCAGGAGCAGCGCGGCGGCGACGATGAGGACGATCTGCAGGCCGAGCGTGATGACGTCCAGCCAGGGATGCGCCCAGTCGGGGAGGTAGTCCTTCATGGCGTGGCAGCCGGCTTGCCGGCGTTTTTCGTAGAGGGCATGGCCATTCCAGCGGCGTCGGGAAGACCAATTATCCGGTCAGCCCGGCGGGCGATCAAGGCTGGTCGCTCAGGTGATCTGCTTGTTCACCGCCCACACCGCGGCTTCGACGCGGGAGCGGAACTTGAGTTTCTTCAGCAGGTTGCGGATATGCACCTTGACCGTGCTTTCCATGATGTCGAGTTCGCGGGCGATCAGCTTGTTCGACTTGCCGGCGGCCAGGCAGCGCAGGATTGCCGTTTCGCGCTCGGTCAGGCTGGCCTGACTACGCGTCTCGCCGAGGCTTTCCTGGCGCAGCGCCAGGGTCAGCAGGCCGATCAGCTCCGGGCTGATCGCGTCCTGGCCGTCCATCGCGCTGCGGATCAGGCGCAGCATGTCGTTGGGGTCGGCGTCCTTCAGCACGTAGCCGTCGGAGCCGGCGCGGATGGCGGCGATCAGGTCTTCGGCGGCGTTGGAGACGGTGAGGATGAGGATGCGGGCAGCGATGTCGGCATCGCGCATGGCGCGCAGTGTCTCGATGCCGCTCAGTCCCTTCATGTTGAGGTCGAGCAGGATCAGGTCGGGATCGAGCTGGCGGGCAAGTTCCAGTCCTTCCTCGCCGCTTGCCGCCTCGCCGACGATCTCGAAGCCGGGTTCGAGGCTGAGCAGCTGGCAGACGCCGCGCCGGAACAGCGGGTGGTCGTCGATGACCAGGGTGCGGGTGAGCGGGGCAGTGGCGTTCATCGGTTTTCCTTGGCGCTGAATTGTTCGGGGCGAAAGCCCAGGCAGACGAGGGTGCCGCCTTCCGGCGGGCTGACGACCTCGACGCTGCCGTCGAGAATCTGCGCCCGGTCGCGCATGATGATCAGCCCGTAGTGGTTGCGCGGCGGCGTCTCCGGGTTGAAGCCGCGGCCGTTGTCGCGGACGCAGACGCGGACGCGGCGGTCGTCGTCGAGGCCGATCTCGATGCCGGCGCTGCTCGCCTTGGCGTGCTTCTCGATGTTGGCGAGCGCCTCGCGGATGATGCGGATGACGTGCATCTCCTCGTTGGCAGTGAGGACGATGCCCGACAGCCGGTTGTCGAGGGCGATGGTGAAGCCGCACTTGCGCGAGAATTCCTCGACGGTTTCCTGCAGCGCGGCGCTGAAGCCGCGCTCGTCGAGGCGCAGGCGGAAGGTGGTGATCAGCTCGCGCAGTTCGCGGTAGGCGGCGTTGAGGCCGACCTTCAGCTCCTCGGCGATCGGCGTCGCCTGCGGGTTGTCGCCGAGATGCTTCTCCAGCCGGGTGACCTGGATCTTCAGATAGCTCAGCGACTGGGCGATCGAATCGTGAAGTTCGCGGGCGATCACCGCGCGTTCCTCGAGCACCGCCAGACGGTGGCGTTCCTCGGTGCGCCGCATGTTGACCAAAGCGTTGGAAATCTGCCGGCTGACGGTTTCCAGCGTGCGCAGCTTGTCACGCGGCAGCGGCATGGCGCTGTCGAGCATGACCGGCATCACGCCGTGCAGCGACTCGTCGCCGCCGAGCGGGAAGACGATCATCTGCCGGCCGTCGGCGGTGCGCCCGGTCTGCTGTTCCGGCGCCAGGGTGGCCTGGTGGAAGCAGGTGGCGCAATCGCGTTCGGCGCGCAGCCGGAGGTTTTCGCCGGGGCTCAGGCTGCCGACTACCTGCTGCGCCGGAAACTGGCCGTGTTCGCTGATGCAGATCGCGTTGTGGCCGAGTTCGAGCGCTTCCTCGATTTCGCGCAGCACCTGGTGGATGGTCTCCAGGCCAAGGTCGCCGGAAGACAGCTGCTGGCTGGTCCGGTACAGGAGTTCGAGCGACTGGTTGGTGCGCGTCAGCGCCTCGGTCTTCTGCGCCACCTTGGCTTCGAGCTGGCCGTACATGCTGGCAATCTCGTCCATCATCGCGTTGAAGGCCTGGCCGAGCTGGCCGAGTTCGTCGGGGGCGGTGTGGCGGACCCGGGTGCCGAAGGAACCGGCGGTGACGCTGCGCGCCGCTTTCAGCAGGTCGGCGAGCGGCCGGAAGAGCAGGGTGCGCAGCATCCAGGTGGTGATCAGGCTGACCACCACCATCAGCCCGAGCAGCGCGAACTGCGTGGCGCGCAGCAGGCGGATGCGCTCCTCGAGGTCGAGTTCGATCAGTTGCACGACCTCGTCGATGCGGTTGACGAAACCGGGAATGTCCTGCGCCAGTTGCTGGATCGCTTCCGGGCTGGCGCTGCCTTCCGGCGCGGTGGCGACGCGCGCCAGCGGGCGGATTTCCTCTTCCCAGCGGTGGCGCACCTGCGCCAGCAACTGGTCGAGCGCCGAACCGGTATGGCCGGCGACCGCGCGTTCCAGCGTTTCCAGGCGGCGCTCGAACTGCTCCAGCGTTTGTCCGGCGAACGGCCGGCGGTCGGCCTGCTGCAGTTCGCTGAGCAGGCGGTAGCTGGTCATGCGCAGCGAACCGGAAAGGTTGATCGCGCTTGCCTTGCCGACGCTGCTGTCGGCGATCACCGTCGAAATCAGTACGGAGAGGAAGGAGAGGGTGGCCAGGACGACCATGGCCAGGCCAATGCGGGCCAGGATGGAATGGCGCAGGGTGTTGAGCAGGGCGGGGATCACGGGCGGCGCGGGCGAAGACTCGGGCATCGGGCGGTCCATTATCGAAGATCGGCTGGCCAAAAGCGACAGGGGGGCGCTCCGGCCCCCCGCTGTCCCCGCTATCTGGCCGCGGGCGGCGCTTCCGGCTTGGCCGGTTGCGGCGGATGGAACTGCTCGGGCGTGGCGCCTTCCGCATTGGCTGCGCCGATCGACTGATTAACCTCGGGCAGCGAGTGGGCGATGCCCTTGTGGCAGTCGATGCAGGTCTTGCCCTCGTTGAGTCCGGTCTGGTGCATGCGTGCCGAGCGGCTGCCCTGGACGCCGTAGTCGAAGTACTCGAAATTGTGACAGTTGCGGCATTCGCGCGAGTCGGTCGACTTCATCCGGTCCCATTCATGCTGGGCCAGGGTGAGACGCTTGGCGTTGAACTTCTCCGGCGTGTCGATCGAGCCCAGGACCTTGTGCAGCACTTCGTTCGAGGCCTGGATCTTGCGCCAGATCTTCGGTCCCCATTCCTTCGGCACGTGGCAGTCCGGGCAGGTGGCGCGGACGCCGGAACGGTTCGAGTAATGGACCGTGTTGCGGTACTCCCGATAGACGTTTTCCTCCATCTCGTGACAGGAGATGCAGAAGGCCTCGCGGTTGGTCCATTCCATCGCCGTGTTGAAGGCGCCCCAGAAAACGATGCCGGCGACGAAGATGCCGGCCAGCGCCAGCGGGCCGATCACGTTGACGCGGGCCATCGCCCAGCTGCCGATGGCCTTGAGACGGGATATGAGTGCTTGCATGATGATCTTCCTCCCTGGTCGGCGCTCAGTGGCCGATGCCTTCGGCGGCCTGGAAACGGTTGCCGACCAGCGGCTTGGCGTCGGCCTGCGGGACGTGGCACTGCAGGCAGAAGTAGCGGCGCGGCGAGATGTTGGAGAGTTCCTGGCCGTCGCGCGTCTTGAAGTGGGTCAGCGAGACCTTGGTCGCGCCGGTTTCCTTGTAGCGGGTCCAGGCGTGGCAATCCATGCACTTGTTGAAGTTCTTGGTCACCGTGTAGGTCTCGACCTTGTGCGGGATCAGCGGCGGCTGCTGGACGTAGTTGCGTTCGATCGGCGCCCGGTCCTTCTCGGATTTGAAGGGGTCGGCGGACTCCGTGTCGGCGCCCTGGATCTCGCTGCCGCGCAGCGATTTCAGCTTCGGTTCGGCAACTGCCGAGGTCAGCGAGGTGAGGGCCAGGAAAACCGCCAGGATGGCGGAGGAAAACAGGCGGCTCGTAGTGTTCATGAATCGCTCCTTTGGTCGAACCGATGAGTAAAGTTGAAGACGTTCTTGGCGCAGACGTCGATGCAACGTCCGCAGGCAGTGCAGTCCCGGTCGAGGATCACCGGGGAAACCTGGCCGTCCTGCTTGAGTGCCGGACGGATCACCTGCGGCTCGGGGCAGACGGCGAAACAGTCCATGCAGTCGTTGCAGGCGGCGCGCTGGCTGGCCGCCACGCGGAGCAGCCCCTTGGGCCCGAGCAGGCCGTAGAAGGCGCCCATCGGACAGAGGTGGCCGCACCAGCCGCGGCTGGCGACCAGCAGGTCGTAGAGGAAAACCAGCAGAAGCACGCTCAGGGTCATCGTCATGCCGCCGGCGAGGGCGCCGGCCAGCCCCTGGATCAGGCTGCGCTGCATCAGGTGCACCGGGTTGACGGTTTCCCAGACCAGGCTGCCGCTCAGCGCGGCAAGCCCGAAGACGGCGCCGAGCAGCCAGTAGCGGGTGGCGGCGTCGGGCACACGGCCGGTCTTGATGGCGAGCCGGCGGCGCAGCCAGGCCGCGCTGTCGGTGACTGCGTTGACCGGGCAGACCCAGGCGCAGAAGACGCGACCGCCGATCAGGTTGTAGGCGACGAGAACCAGCGCCGCGCCGAGCAGCCCGCTCAGCGCCGGCATGAAGCCGGCGGCCAGCGACTGCAGCAGGACGAAGGGGTCGCTCAGCGGCAGCAGGTCGAAGGTCAGCGACGAGGCCAGGTTGCCCTTGGCGATCCACAGGCCGAACCACGGCCCGCTGAGGAACAGCGAGAGCACCAGCAACTGGCTGGCGCGGCGCAGCAGCAACCAGCGCTGGGCGGCCCACCAGCCCTTGCTGCGGATGGCTTCGCGACCGGGGGTCATGGTTTCCAATCCGAGTTGAGGCGAGTGTCGCCGGGAGCCTTGTCTTCCAGGCCGCGTACCGGCATCTGCACCTGTTCGCCGATCAGCGATCCGCCGTGGCGCTCCTTCTCTTCCCAGCCCTTGCGGTAATGCTCGGGCAGCGCGCCCTGGGCGAGCGGCCTGGGCAGCACCTTGATCGCCGGCGTCGGCAGCACGCAGGCCTTTTCGCACTTGCCGCAGCCGGTGCAATGATCGGCGTGTACCGTTGGCAAGAGCAGCGCGTGGCGGTCGGAGCGCGGGTTGTGCAGCTTTTCCAAGGTGATCGCCTGGTCGATCACCGGGCAGACCCGGTAACAGACGTCGCAACGCAGGCCCAGGAAGTTGAGGCAGGATTCATGGTCGATCAGCACCGCCAGACCCATCCGGGCGTTGTTGATCTCGGTCAGCCGATGGTCGAGCGCCGACGACGGACAGGCCTTGATGCAGGGAATGTCCTCGCACATCTCGCACGGCACATTACGCGCCGTGAACATCGGCGTGCCGGTGGCCAGGCCGTCGCCCGGCGTGGCCAGGCGCAAGGTGCCATAGGGGCAGGCCTGGACGCACAGCCCGCAACGCAGGCAGGCGCCGGCGAAGTCGGCTTCCGGCAGGGCGCCGGGCGGGCGCAGCGCCTGCGCCGGACGGGCCGCCGCCGGCGGCATGGCGAACAGCGAACCCAGCGCCAGCGCACCGGCGCCGCCCGCCGCGGCGGCGATGCGGTTGAGGAATTTCCGGCGCGCCTGGGAGGCAAGCGCGCCGGTTTCCTTTCTCTGCTGGTGGGTGGGTTCGGGTTTCACGGTGGATTGCCGGTGGCTTCGTGACTCAGGCGCGGACGATCTTGACGGCGCACTTCTTGTAGTCCGTTTCCTTGGAAATCGGACAGGTGGCGTCGAGCGTCAGCTTGTTGACCAGCTTGCCTTCGTCGAAGAAGGGGATGAAGACGAGGCCCTGCGGCGGCTTGTTGCGGCCCTTGGTCTCGACGCGCAGCTGGATTTCGCCGCGCCGCGAGGCGACCTTGACCTTCATGCCGCGCTGGATGCCGCGCTTCTTGGCGTCGTCCGGATGCATGAAGACGACGGCTTCGGGCACCGAGCGGTGCAGTTCGGGAACGCGCCGGGTCATCGTGCCGGTGTGCCAGTGCTCCAGCACGCGGCCGGTACACAACCAGAGGTCGAACTCGCGGTCCGGCTTTTCCGGCGGGTCCTGGTAGGGCAGGGCGAAGATCACCGCCTTGCCGTCCTTGTGCCCGTAGAAGCGGATGCCTTCGCCGGCCTTGACGTAGGGGTCGTAGCCTTCGCGGAAGCGCCACAGCGTTTCCTTGCCGCCGACCACCGGCCAGCGCAGGCCGCGCGCTTTGTGATAGACGTCGAAATTGGCGAGGTCGTGACCGTGGCCGCGACCGAACATCGCGTATTCCTCGAACAGGCCCTTCTGCAGGTAGAAGCCGAGTTCCTTCGACTCTTCGTTCATGTAGCCCTTGATCGCGTGGCCGTTGGCCTTTTCCAGATCGGCGAGCGGGAACTTGTTGACCTGGCCGTTCTTGTAGAGCACGTCGAACAGCGTCTTGCCCTTCAGGTGCGGCGCCTTGGCGAGCAGGTCGGCCGGCCAGACTTCCTCGACCTTGAAGCGCTTGGAGAATTCGATGTACTGCCAGAGGTCGGACCTGGCGTCGCCGGGTGCCTTGACCTGCTGCCGCCAGAACTGCGTGCGCCGCTCGGCGTTGCCGAAGGCGCCTTCCTTCTCGGTCCACATCGCGGACGGCAGGACGAGGTCGGCGGCCATCGCCGACACCGTCGGGTAGCAGTCGGAGACGACGACGAAAGCTTCCGGATTGCGCCAGCCCGGGTAGATTTCCCCGTTGATGTTGGGGCCGGCCTGCATGTTGTTGGTGGTCGTCGTCCAGTAGCACTTGATCTTGCCGTCCTTCAGCGCCCGGCTCTGGGCCACGGCGTGGTAGCCGACCTTGGCGCTGATGGTGCCTTCCGGCAGCTTCCAGATTTCCTCGCTGTGCTTGCGGTGTTCGGGGTTCATCACCACCATGTCGGCCGGCAGGCGATGGGCGAAGGTGCCGACTTCGCGCGCCGTGCCGCAGGCGGACGGCTGGCCGGTCAGCGAGAACGGCCCGTTGCCCGGTTCGGAAATCTTGCCGACCAGCAGGTGCACGTTGTAGATCATGTTGTTCACCCAGGTGCCGCGGGTGTGCTGGTTGAAGCCCATGGTCCAGAAACTGACCACCTTCTTCTTCGGGTCGGCGTAGATTTCCGCCAGCTTCTTCAGGCGGTCGGCGGGGACGCCGGAGATCTTGCTGACCTTTTCCAGCGTGTAGTCGGCGACGAACTTCTTGAATTCCTCGAAGCTGATCGGCTTGGCGGCGCCGGTGTCGCCCTTCGGCTTGCCGTCGGCACCGGGGTAACCGTTCGACTTGGCGTCCTTTTCCAGCGCGTGCGCCGGACGCAGGCCGAAGCCGATGTCGGTTTCGCCCATCTTGAAATTGACGTGCTTGTCGACGAAGGCCTTGTTGACCTTGCCCGACTGGATGATGTGGTTGCAGATGTAGTTGAGGATGGCGAGGTCGGTCTGCGGCACGAAGATCATGCCGTTGTCGGCCAGTTCGAAGCTGCGGTGCTCGAAGGTGGACAGCACGTGGACCTGGGCGTCGGTGTGGGTCAGCCGGCGGTCGGTGATGCGCGACCAGAGGATCGGGTGCATTTCCGCCATGTTCGAGCCCCAGAGCACGAAGGCGTCGGCGTTCTCGATGTCGTCGTAGCAGCCCATCGGCTCGTCGATGCCGAAGGTGCGCATGAAGCCGGCGACCGCCGAAGCCATGCAGTGGCGGGCGTTGGGGTCGAGGTTGTTGGAGCGGAAACCGGCCTTCCACAGCTTGCTGGCGGCGTAGCCTTCCCAGATCGTCCATTGCCCGGAGCCGAACATGGCGACGGTCGATACCATCTCGTTCAGCGGCTTGCCGGCGTTGGCCTTCATGTCGGCGGCGAGCGCCGCCTTCCACTTCTGTTCCATGATGTCGAAGGCCTGCTTCCAGGTGATCGGCTGGAAGTCGCCGTCCTTGTCGAACTTGCCATTCTTCATGCGCAGCAGCGGCTGGGTCAGGCGATCCTCGCCGTACATGATCTTCGACAGGAAGTAGCCCTTGATGCAGTTGAGGCCACGGTTGACCGGCGCGTCCGGGTCGCCCTGGGTGGCGACGATACGTCCCTTCTGCACGCCGACCAGCACCGAGCAGCCGGTGCCGCAGAAGCGGCAGGCGGCCTTGTCCCAGCGGATGTCGGTGGCGTTCGGGGCCGCCTCGGCGGTGGCGATGCCGGCCAGCGGCATCCCGGCGGTTGCCGCGGCGGCGGCGACGGCCTGTGCCTTCAGGAATTCACGTCGATTCATGCTCATGGTCAAACCTCCTCAGTAGCGAACACTTCGTCGCTGTATTCGTAAGCAAGCGTCACCGACATCACGTGCGGCACCTGATGTACGGCAATGATCGAGTCGGAGACGGCGTAGCCTTCGCCGTCTTCGATCAGGGCAATCAACTGCCCCTTGCCGTCGTCCTGCGCGACGGCGGCGCCCGGGATGCGTTCGATCCCGGCCTGGACGTCGGCGAGGTGTTCCGGCAGGTACTTGAGAACCAGGCTGACGATTTTCATGAGCAATCCCCTGTCAAAGTGGGCGAGGTGGGTACGGCCTGCAGCACCAGCGCCCGGGTCGGGCAGGCGGGCAGGCATTCGGCGCAGCCGGTGCAGCGCGTGGCATCGAGTTCCGGCAAGGCGATGCCGCCCAGTTGCAGGCGGAAACGGATGGCGCCGGCGTCGCAGGATTCGGCACAGCTGCGGCAGACGACGCCGTTGGCGGCCAGGCAGCCCGGCCCGATCAGCACGACCTGCGGCCCCGGCTCGGCGGTGCGGCGGCCGAGGAGGAAGTTGCGTCGCGACAGGGTGGTTGGTTGCATGGTCTGGAATCGGTCCGGCATGGATGGCAAGCGCATCTTAGAAAGTGCGCGGCGCCACCGACAGGGGGGGTAAAACGCCGCTGGCACCGGCGCCTACGCCGAAAGAGGTAGCTGCGGATATTTCTGAAATGACGTAAAAACAAGGGCTTGTGTTCTTGTGCCGGTCGGCCGGCGCGGGCGGGCGCTACCGCCTCGCGCAATGGTGGTACGCCGCAATCGATGTCAGGAGCGTTGGCGGCCGGGCATCGGCAGAGAGCAGTGCCGGGAAAACCACGGTTTTGCCGGCCTGGCGGCGGTTTTTCCGGCGCTTTCGGCGAGGTGGCCGGCAATTAAGGGGTAGGGCGGCTTGTCTGGCGCCGGAAACTCGCATAATCGGCGCATCTCAGAAGCGCCGGGAGCGATTCCACCATGCTTGTTGACCGCCACAATCGCGTCGTCGATTACCTCCGTCTCTCGGTGACGGACCGCTGCGACCTGCGCTGCTCCTACTGCATGCCGGAAAGCTCCGCCTGCTACTCGGCCGCCGGCGACTGGCTGAGCTTCGACGAAATCGTCCGCATGGCGGAAGCCTTCGCCCGCCTCGGCGTGCGTCGCATCCGGGTGACCGGCGGCGAGCCGCTGACCCGTGCCCGCCTGCCGGAACTGATCGGCCGCCTGCATGCCATCGACGGCATCGACGACCTCTCGCTGAGCACCAACGGCACCCGCCTGGCGGCGCAGGCCGCCGAACTGAAGCGGGCCGGCGTCGCCCGCCTCAACGTCAGCCTGGACACGCTGGATCGTCGCGAATTCGCCCGCATCACCGGCCGCGACTGTCTGGACGATGTGCTCGCCGGGCTCGACGCGGCGGCAGCCCTCGATTTCCGGCTGATCAAGATCAACCAGGTCTGGCTGCCCGACTCCTCGCTAGCCGAACTCGACCGCATGATCGACTACTGCCGCCAGCGCGGCTTCATCCTGCGCCTGATCGAAAACATGCCGATGGGCACCGCCGCGCAAGCGATCGGCAGCCGCTCGCTGCAATCGGTGATCCACACGCTGCAGGCGCGCCACGGCCTGATCGACCACGTCCTGCCCGGCGGCGGCCCAGCCCGCTACCTGTGCTCGCCCGACCGGCAGTTCTCGATCGGCTTCATCACGCCGATCTCGCAGCACTTCTGCGACCGTTGCAACCGGGTCCGGGTCACCACCGCCGGTCAGCTCCAGCTCTGCCTCGGCCAGGAAAACCAGGTCGACCTGCGGCCGCTGCTGCGCGACCCCAACACCTCTCTTGGTGCGATCGAGGCGCTGATCCGCGATGCCATCGACCGCAAACCGCTGCAGCACGACTTCACCAGCGCGCCGCACAAGGTCGTCCGCCTGATGTCGGCCACCGGCGGCTGAAAGGCGGGAAGGCGGCGAACGGGAAAAACCGGCAAAAAATGCTAGGCCGACGCTCGTCTTTGCGTCTATAATGCGCGCCGCTGTCGCAACGACGGCAAGATTCCCCGATAGCTCAGTCGGTAGAGCGCCGGACTGTTAATCCGTAGGTCCCTGGTTCGAGCCCAGGTCGGGGAGCCAAAATTCAAGCACTTAGCCCGCCGTTTGGTGGGCTTTTTGCTGTCTGAAGGCATTGTTGCTGCAGTGTCCCGCGCGAGATTCGCTGCGGCATCGCTATACTCGATTTCAGGAGTCAGCGATGGCAACCATCACCGAACGTGGTGAATACCAGTATCAAGCAGTCATTCGCCGTAAAGGCCATCTGAATCGCTCCGGGTTTTGTAGAGGCTCTGCGGTTTAATTGCAGGCGCGTTCGGCTTGTACGGTGAGTTGCTGATAATACTGAGCTTCTTCAATTCCCGGGGCGATTCACTGTGCCGATTTTCTGCCGGGCAACAGCAAGAAGCCGGCCGCTTGTTGGCTAACGCCCCATCCCGTAACGGCGCGCTGCATCGACTGCCAGGCCCGCGCCAATGCTGCCGAAGAGGTCGCCTTCGACGATCCGGGCCTGGGGAAACAGCGCTGAAAGGCGCCGACGCAGCAGGGGAATGCCGCTCGATCCGCCGGTGAAGAAGAGCGTATCGATACCGGAGGCTGCCAGCCCTGCCTCGGGCAGCAGTCGAGAGACGGCAGCCTCGATCTTTTCCACCAGAATCTGGGCTGACAGATCAAATTGGCTGCGAGTCAGCAGCATTTGCTCCCCTGGAGAGAATCGCTCCAGGGAAAGCTGGGCCGTCTCCTGGCTGGAAAGGGCAATCTTGACTTGTTCAACCTGGTGGGCCAGCCAATGGCCGGCGCGCTCGCGGATCAAGGCCAGGAGACGATCAAGGCGCTCCGGCGCTATGGTTTCAAGTTGGAGTCGCTGCTGTTCGGCCCAGACCTGGCGGGTGTAGGCAAAGTTGATGGTGTGCCAGGTCGCCAGGTTGAAATAGATACTGGACGGCATTTCCCGACCGCTCTTCAACTGGCTGCGATGACCCAGCAGGGGCATGACTTCGGCCAGGCTCAGTTGTTTGTCGAAATCGGTGCCGCCGATGTGGATGCCATCGTTGGCCAGGACATCGCTCCATCGGTCGACTGCGTGTACTCGATCCGGGGAAAGACGAACGATGGAGAAATCGGAAGTGCCACCGCCAATATCGGCGACCAGGACCACTTCCTCCCGGGCAAGGCCGGTCTCGTAATGGAAGGCGGCGGCGATGGGTTCATACTGGAAACTCAGTTCCTTGAACCCCACCGCCCGGGCGATCTCGCCCAAGGTGGCCTCGGCCAGCCGATCGGCTGCGGTATCGTCATCGACAAAATGCACCGGCCGCCCGAAAACTGCCTGATTGAACGAGCGACCGCCGTGCGCTTCCGCCCGCGTCTTGAGGGTGGCGATGAACTGGGTCAGCAGATCGCGAAAGCGAATGGGGCGCCCCTGGACTTCGGTGACCCCGTCAATCAGGCTGCTGCCCAGGAGGCTCTTGAGGGACCGCATCAGCCGTCCCTCGTGGCCGTCGAGGTAGTCCTGAAGACCGGCCCGACCGAAGCGGACCGTGTCTTCCTCGGCATTGAAGAAAACGACGGAAGGCAAGGTCGGCTTGCCATCTTCGAGTAGGAGCAGCGTTGCCTGCTGCGGCCTCAGCCAGCCGACGGTTGAGTTGGAGGTGCCGAAATCGATCCCGAGGGCATGGGCTGAAGTAGGTGAAACCATGGAGGGGCTTTTTGGATGGGGCGGCGATGCTACAGCGCCGCCCCTTGCCTGTCCAGAAGCTTATGCCCGAGGCTAAGCGCCGGCCTCCAGCTTGCCTTACGTTTTCTCCGGAAACTTCGGCCAGGGCGAAAAGGCGAACGACCACAGTGCAATCAGGTTGAACAGCGGGACAAAGGCGATCAGGGCCCACCACGGCGACAGAGCAGCCTTCGTGAAGATGCGTGCGAAGAACCAGGCGGGGCGACAATGGCGATGAGGATCAGCCAGTGTCAGATGGAAAAGGCACCCATGTTCAGCTCCCTTGGTCAGCGGCGGTCGGCTTTGCCGCCGGCCAGTCGGAAAACGCGAGGATGCCGGCGACGACGAGAAAGCCGAGCAGCGGAACGATGGCGATCAGTGACAAGGCCGGGGGAAAACCCGCCCGGCCGCAGATTCGCCAGAGCGGAATGATCAGTAAGGCGATGCCAAATAATACATCGATGTGTTCTCCATATTTGGCTCTTGTCGATCTATGGCAGCCGCCTGGCCGTACTGCTGAGTGAGTTTTGGGGGCTGACGCCTGGCGTCGTCGCCGGGCGTCAGCCGGCTTGGTCAGAGCTTGTTGCCGGCCGGGTTGCCCTGCTGGGTGACCGGCTGGCTGCCACTCGCGGCTTGCGGGCTGGCGCTGCTCTGGGCAGTGGGCTGGGGGGGCTGGGTTGCGGTTTCGCGGGCGACTGAGGGTTGGCCGTCCTTGTCGTCGCCGCGGTCGAAGGTGAGGACCTTGCCGAAGGTCATCTGCATCCATTGCGGGTAGGTGTAGGCGGTGCCCTTGCTGTGATCGATGATGGCGCCGATGCCGCCGCCGAAGATGATGTTGCCCCACATGCCGGCGTTGGCGCGGGAGACGCCGCGGCCATGGGCGGGTTCCTGTTCGGCCTTGCTGCACAGCACGTTGAGGTCGCTCGGCGAGCGACGGATCGTGACGCTGCCCGGGGTGCGCAGGCGGACGCTGCCGTATTCATTGCTCAATTCGCAGTCTGCGTCGCGGATTTCGGTGCCGTCGGCGGTCCGGGTTTCGACCCGGATCGACTGGACGGTGTCGCCGGTGATGGTGGCGCAGCCGGTGGCGAGGACGGCTATGGTGAGGGCGAGGGTTAACCTGGTGGTTTGCATGATGTGTGTTCCAGTTTGAAAGGCGGCATTATCTCTTTGGCTTATGATGTATTCAATATTGGATGTCGATTGGCTGACGATGCCGGCAAGGCCTTGTGCGCGCCGCTGTCGCTGACGGGCGACAGAAATTTTCGTCGAAAACCCTCAATTGGCCGGTGATTGGCCATTTCCCGCCTTGAGCCGGAAACGGCAAAGGCGTAGCCTTTTTTGTCATTCCAAACGACTAAAACAGGAGGCAGAAATGGAATGGTTCGTGACAGGTTTGCTTGCCGTTGCCGCGCTTCTGGTATTGGCGACGCGTAAGCGGCGCAACGTGGTGTCCGTGGAGGAAAAGGCGCCCTACGTGCTGGTGGAGCGGCTGTTCTCGCCCGCAGAGCGCTCGTTCTTCGGGGTGCTGGAGCAGTCGCTGGGCGACGAGTTCCGGGTCTTTGGCAAGGTTCGCGTTGCCGATGTGCTGGGCATCGCCACTTGCCAGACGCGAGCGGCCTGGCAGAAAGCGTTCAACCAGATCAGCGGCAAGCATTTCGATTTCCTGCTCTGTCGCCCGGGTGATCTGCAGCCGGTTTGCGCCATCGAGTTGAATGACATCTCCCATACCCGCGGCAAGCGCAAGCGGCGCGACGATTTCCTGCATCATGCCTGTGCCGCTGCCGGTTTGCCGCTGGTATTCTTCCCGGCGCAGCGCGCTTATCTGGCGGACGATGTGCGCGGTGCGGTGGCGGTGGCGCTGGGTGCGCCCCAGATGCAGGCGGCGGACGGCGATGTGGTTTTCCCGGAGTTGCTTGCCGCTTGCCGGGGGGCGGGGAGTAGCTGAGGCCGGAACTTGCCGGTGCGATGATTGGAGCTTGAATGCGTGTTCGTTGGTTTGTTTTGCTGTTTTGCGCAGGGCTTCAAGCTTGTGCCGTGGTTGCAGTGGCCGACGCCGCAGTGACGGTGGTGGCGACGACGGTGAAGGTCGGCGCGACGGTGGTGGAAACGGCGGCCGATGTGGCCGCCGCTGGCGTTGACGCGGCGGTTGGCGACGACGAGGAAGAGGCGGCGCCCGCTGCCGATTGAAACGCGTCGGGATTCAGCCGCCGGCCACTCGGTTGCGACCGGCATGCTTGGCTTCATAAAGTGCGGCGTCGGCGCGGGCGACCAGATCGTTCGGCTGGTCGTCGATGCGGTAGGCGGCAACGCCGAAGCTGGCGGTTTGCTGCCCGATGCCGGAGAACTCGTGGGCGGCGATGGTGGTGCGCATTTTTTCGGCGAGCCGGCCAGCGCCGGCGAGATCGGTGTGCGGCAGCACGATCATGAATTCCTCGCCGCCCCAGCGGCCGACGACATCGGTTTCGCGGCTGCCTTCACTGAGCAGTCGCGCGATGTCGATCAGCGCGCGGTCGCCGGCCTGGTGGCCGTAAGTGTCGTTGATACGCTTGAAGTGATCGATGTCGAGGAGGACGATCGCCAGCGCCTGATCGTAGCGCCGGCAGCGCTGGATTTCGGCGGCCAGCGCTTCGTCGAGCTTCATCCGGTTGTAGATGCCGGTCAGCCGGTCGGTGACTGAAAGCCGCGCCAGTTCGCGGTTCAAGCGGCTGAGCTTGCGCATCCAGAAGGCGCCGATCAGCGCAATGACCAGGCCGCCGGCCAGCAGTTGCCAGACCAGCCG
Source organism: Azonexus caeni (assembly GCF_048146105.1). Classification (NCBI taxonomy): domain Bacteria; kingdom Pseudomonadati; phylum Pseudomonadota; class Betaproteobacteria; order Rhodocyclales; family Azonexaceae; genus Azonexus; species Azonexus caeni. The sequence goes on along the minus strand of NZ_JBKJAD010000002.1, from coordinate 317,637 downwards.
GTAATCGGTGCCGTTCTGGACGGTGATCGAGACGTGGCGATTGACGATCTGCTCGCGGTCGGCCGCGCTCAAGGTGGCGACGCCCTTGTCGAGGATGTCGCGCAAGGCCGGCTCGCTCTTGATCACGCCGATGCGCAACTGGTTGCCGAGTTCCGGAACCTGGCCGGCGATCTTCAGGTTGAACAGGCCCTGCTTGCGGATCGCGTGGGCGGCGACGATCAGCGAGCGCACGGTGAAATCGGCCTTGCGTTCGGAAACCAGGGTCATCGCTTCCGGTTCGCTTTCGGTGAGGACGATGCGCAGGTTGGGGTAGTCGCGGCGCAGGTGCTCCTCGACCATGGTGCCGCGCGGCAGGGCGACGCTTTCGTCGCGCAGCCAGCGCACATCGCCGACGAAGGGATGGTCTTCGCGGGCGATGATCATGTTCGGGTCGACGAAGATCGGCGCCGTGAAGTCGAGCCAGCGCTCGCGTTCCGGCGTCCGGTTGAGGAAACTCATGATCTGGCAGCGGCCGGCTTTCGACGCGGCCAGGCTTTCCTCCCAGGTGCGCGTCGGGTAGAGCATGATCTTCAGGCCGGTGCGGCGCGCGACCTGCTGGATCAGGTCGGCGGCGATGCCGACATGGCGACCGCGCTCGTCGATCTGCTCGAACGGCGCCCAGTCCGGATCGACGCACATGCGGACGATCGGCATGGCGGCCAGGTAGGCCTGTTCGGTGGCGGTGAGCTCGATGAGCGGCGCCGTGTTTTCGGCTTCCGTCGCCGTCGCGCGGAGGGCGATGCACAGCGCGGCTGCCAGCAGGCGTTTCATGGCTGGCCCTGACGCAGCGGTTTCATCAGCCGCAGGTGCTTGTTCAGGATGGTGTAAGTGCTGTGGTCGAAAGGCGGCCGGCCGGCAGCAAGCAGCGCATCGATCTCGCCTGTGCTGCGTACCGTGCCGAGGTAGCGCCAGCCGTCGATGACGTGAATCTCGTCGCCCTCGTGGATCACCGCCGGGCCGGGGAAGGGCCAGCTCGGCAGCTTGAGGGCGACCAGCGCGCCGACCAGGCGGGCGCTGTGGCTGGCCAGCGTTTCCTTGCCGACGCAGGCGCCCTTGCAGCGTCCGGCGGCGTGCCCCGGGCAGGCCTGCCCGGCCGGCGCGTGTTCAAGGCCGCTGAGGATATCGCAGAGCTGGTTGGTTTCGACCAGGTTGCGCAGGAATTCCTTGGCCTGGCGCGCGTTGCTGAACAGCCCGTAGCAGGCCTTGCCGGTCCCGACGCCGAGGTTGCGGACCAGGCTCAGTTGCGGCCGCAGCCAGCCGTCGCCGGCGTTGATGAAGGTCCAGGTGCAGACTTCCTCGTCGTCGCGCAGCGGGCCGTTCTGGGTCGGCCGCAACTGCTTGACCAGCGCCGTTTCGCGTAGCCGGGTGCCGATCTCGCCGGCGGTCTGGATCCAGTCGATGCGCCGCGTCTGCTGTACCAGCGCGCGTTCGCGCGGCGAACGCTGCTTGCCGGAAAAGAGGGCCAGGATCCGGCCGCGGATGTTCTTTGCCTTGCCGACGTAGAGCGGCAGGTCGTCCTGGTCGTTCCGGCTGCCGTAGAGCAGATAGACGCCGGGGGTGTCGGGCAGCGCGTCGACGATTTCGGCGTCGATGTGCGGCGGCAGGCTGGAATAGGGGTTCAGTTCGGCGAGCGCCGAGGCGATTTCGTCGGCGCTGCGGTCGTCGTGGATCTTCTGCCAGAACTGGTGGATCAGGCGGGCGTCGGCCAGTGCCCGGTGGCGGCCGCTGGCGTGCAGGCCGTGCCGCTCGATCAGCGCGTCCAGGCTGTGGCGCTTGAATTCGGGGTAGAGCGCGCGCGACAGCTTGACGGTACACAGCACCGGCGCCCGGAAATCGATGCCGAGCTGGCGGAATTCGCTTTTCAGGAAGCCGTAGTCGAAACTCGCGTTATGGGCGACGAACAGCCGCCCCTGCAGGCGGCGCCGGACTTCGTCGGCAACATCGGCAAAGGGTGGGGCGCTGGCGACCATGGCATTGCTGATGCCGGTCAGGCGTTCGACGAAAGGGGCGATGCGCCGTCCCGGATTGACCAGTTGTTGCCACTCGCGAACGCTGCCATCGGCATCGACTTCGACGATACCGATTTCCGTGATGCGGTCACTGGCGGCGGTGGCGCCGGTCGTTTCCAGGTCGACGAAGGCGATGGCGGTCATGGCCGGGATTGTCTCATGACTGGGTGGCGTGGCGATTCAGGGGCAGGGCGAAAAAGTCGTCGGCTGTCACCGGCAGGCCGCAATGCCCATGACTGCTCCGTGTTCAGGAAAACTCATCCCTGATCCGCCGCACCCGGGCGCGATAGTCGCTCACGTTGTCGCCGTCGATACGCGTCCGCTGCGTACCGGTGATCTCGTCGACCTTGATGTCCGTGCCTTGCACCGGCTGCGCCGCAACCTTGGTTTCGCGCTCGAAGCCGTGCGACTTGTCGGTGTTGCGGTAGTAACGGTACAAAGTCCAGTACAGCGCGCTTGCGCCGACCGGGCCAGCCAGGAGCAGCCAGAGTCCGCTGTCGTCGCTCATGAGAAATTCACCAGGATCGCAATGGCGATGGTTTCGAGGATGGTGCCGACGGTGAGCGCGGCCAGCAGCAGTTTCCATTGCTGCACCGGCACGCTGCCCATGGTTTCGCCGGTGCGGGCATTGACCGCGATGTAGTGCAGCATGCCGCCATTGGCGCCGGTCTGGTGGTAGGAGTACAACCAGACCGGCAGGTACATGGAAACCCAGCGGCTGCCGTGCACATCGAGCTTTTCCTGTTCCCAGCGCACGCCACGGTTGTAGCGGCGCACCGAGTTTTCGACCTGGGCGCGGCCAATCGACAGCAGTTGGTCTTCCAGCCGCGGTCGCAGGTGTTCGATGTTGCTGTCGCGTTTTTCCGAGGAGAAACCCGACAGGTAGGACGCGTTCCACTTCACCGCGTTCTTGGTGTCGAAGGGCAGGATGGTGTTGATGATGTTGTTGGTATTGGCGCGGGTGTCGAGGTTGCCGCGTTCGCTGGACGATTCCAGTGGCAGATCGTCGACGGTGAAATCGACGTGCCGGTCAACCTGGTAGATGTCGGCGTCGTAGTAGGTCTGCTTGTTCTTGTCGGAGCCGCGCGTGTATTCGCGCGTCTTGATCTCGCCCTTGCCGCCGACCTCGACACTCACGTTGCCGTCAACGATCATGTAGGGCAGGTAGACGCCGATCACGTTCTCGGGCGTGAACTGCGTCTTGAACGCCTTCAGGGCGAACAGTCGGCGTTTATCGACGAACTGGCGGATACGTGCCACCGCGTCTTCCTTCCTGATGCGAAAGGGCAGAACCGCGTCGGGGACCGCGCCGTTGGCGATCTGCTCGTTCACCCCCAGGGTATGGCGACACCAGTGGCAGCGCGCGGTCATCGCGTTTTCCGTGTTGATCGTCACCTCGGCCCCGCAGCCGGTGCACTTGAAGGTCATCAGGGCTGCGGCATCGGCGGCGATGTCGCGGGCACCGGAGGCGATGACGGTGCCCTGGAGATCGTCAATGCCTTCCCCCAGCCCGAACAGTTCCTCGACCCGCGTGCCGTCCCATTCGTTGCGGCAGTGCAGGCAAACCAGCGAATCGCTGCCGGGCTTGAGGCGGATGTCGGTCGAACCGCACTTCGGGCAGCGGTTGATGCCATCGCTGAGTTCGGTTGCGGCGGTGTCGATGATGGCCGGGTCGGGCGCCTCCAGTTCCTGGCGGATCGCCTTGGGCAGCGCCGGATCGACTGGCTGGCTGCCTGGGCGCGGCGGCACGTCGCGCGGCGAACCGGGGCCGGCGACCGGGCGTCGCGGAGGGAATTCGGAATCGGCCATGGTCGCGCTGCGCTACAGGCCCAGCGCCTTCGCCTTGAGCGCGTCGTAGTCGGCCTGGGTGATCAGGCCGAGATCGAGCATCTCCTTGGCTTTCTTCAGCTTGGCGACCGGGTCGTCCGCGGCGGGCGCCACTGGCTGCTGCTGCAGCCCGGCGAGGCCACCGGTGGCCATGCCGATGCCTACCAGCCCGGCGGCGCCACTGTGTTCGCCCGCCGACTGGATGCCCTGCGCGACGCTGGCCTGCAGGTTCGAGTTGCCGCGCGCACCGGACAGCGCGTCGGCGCGCTGGACAGTCTTCAGCAACTCACGCGTGGCCGCGTCGTATTCGATCGAGACGATGGCGGTCTTGGTGATCGCCAGACCGCGATCGGATTTCCACTGGTAAGCCTGCTCGACCGCATCGGACAGGCTCCTGGCGAAGCCGACCGTGTCCTGCTGGATGCGGGCGATGCGGTTGCCCTTGCCTGGGTCGTTGGTGTACAGACTGAAGGCGGGCGCCAGCGAAGCGACCACCTCGTTGAACAACTGGCTGGCGGCGGCGTTGTCGAAGTCGCTGAAATCGAAAACCTTGCCGGCTTGCAGGTAGGTCGCCGGCACGAAGTTCTTCACGAACAGGATCGGGTCGACGATCTTCAGCGTATACGAACCGCGGGTGATCGCGCCGACCTGCGTATTGAGGAAAGCATCGTCCCAGTAGATCTCGGACTGCGTGCCGAAGCGGTTGTCCGGCAATTCCTTCAGCGAAACGAAGAACGCAGCCTGCTGCGAACCGGGCTGGCCACCGAACTTGAAGCGTTCCCAGCTCTGCATGATCAGCGCGCTGACGATGTTGTCGCCGGCGAAGATCGACTGCGAGTTGAGGTCGTCCGAGCGCCACTCGTAACCGCCCGGTTCGGCGACGAAGGCGGTGATCTTGCCTTCCTGGAAGAGCAGCAGCCCGTAGCCCTCGGGGACGACGATCTTCGAGCCGTTGCTGATGATGTTGGAGGAGCCGCTGGTGTTCGAGCCGCGCCCGGCATTGGTGCCCTGCGGCACTGCCGCGAACAGTGCCGCCGTGGACGGCAGGCCGGCCGGCACCGTGTAGAAGTCTTTCCACTGGTCCGCCAATACACCGCCGACCGCACCGCTCACCGCCCGCAAAAGACCCATGACAACTCCCCACTGAAGATTCGTTGAGACCACCAGAGACCAGCCGCCCGGCTAGGCGCGATGCCGATTCCGACCGGGAAACGCGCCAGGGGCGATGCTCGATGACTTGATCGGTGGCAAGTATCCCCGGGCCTTTCGCCGCATGTCAAACGGGACAGCAAAGGCACGGGCTGATCTTGCTCATGGCTGGCGTCATCCCCTGGCGGGGTGGGGGGGGCGCTTCAGGCGTAGGGCGAGAAGTGCCGCCGGTTCTCGTCGACGACCAGGGCGTTGCCGCTGGGCGGGAAGGCGCGCTGCGGGCAATGGGCGCGCGGACAGACCTTGCAGGCCGTGCCGATCGGCGTGAAGCCGTCTACGGCCTTGAGGTCGAGGCCCTTGCTGTAAACCAGGCGCTCGGCGTGGCGCAGGTCGCAGCCGAGGCCGATCGAGAAGGTCTTGCCTGGGGCGCCATAGCCGCCGTGGCCGCGGTGGACGCTGCGGGCGATCCACAGGTAGTTGCGGCCGTCGGGCATGGCGGCAAGCTGGGTGAGGATCTTGCCGGGCTGGGCGAAGGCTTCATAGACGTTCCACAGCGGACAGGTGCCGCCGATGCGCGAAAAGTGGAAGTCGGTCGCTGACTGGCGCTTCGAAATGTTGCCGGCGCGATCGACGCGGATGAAGAAGAAGGGGACGCCGGGGGCCTGCGGGCGTTGCAGCGTGGACAGCCGATGGCAGGCGGTTTCGTAACCGACGCCGAAGCTGCGGCCGAGTTGTTCGATATCGTAGCGGCAGGCTTCGGCGCTTTCCAGATAGCGGCCGTAGGGCAGCAGCAAGGCGCCGGCGAAGTAGCTGGCCAGTCCGATGCGTGCCAGGCGCCGGGTTTCCTCGTCGTCCGGGGCGGCGCCGGCGGCCAGTTCGTCGATCAGTTCGCCGGCTTCGAGCCGGGCCAGTTGGGTTGCCATGTGGAAGGCCTGCTGGCCGCTGCTGAGCGACGCCGACAGGCGCAGACGGCGGGCTTTCTCGTCGAAATCCCGCAGCAGCCCGCGATCATTGTCGTCGGTGCTGACCAGGATGCCGTGCCGCTCGCTCAGGCGGCGGGCGAGGCCGTTGCCGGTGTTGCCGGGGCGCAGTTGCCAGTCGGCGAAGCAGCGCTCGGCGAGTTCGTCGAGTTCGGCGACATGGTTGTGGCGGCGGTAGAAGAAATCGCGCACCGCTTCGAAAGGCATCGGTCGCGGCAGTGTCTCGGCCTGCCGGTCAAGGCCGAGACGGCTCGCCCAGATCGCTTCGCGTTCGCGTGCCTCGTGCAGTTGCCGGCCCTGTTGCAGCAGCAGGCGGGCGACGCCGGGCAAGCGGCTGGCCAGTTCGCGGATTTCCGCCAGCCCCGGTGCGTCGTCGTTCGGCGCATCGGCGAAGAGGTCGCGCAGTTCGCTGATCAGGCGCGCTTCGTCGTCCTCGGAAAATAGCTGGACATCGATGCCGAAAGCCGCGTTCAGGCGCAACAGCACCGACACCGTCAGCGGCCGCTGGTTCTGTTCGAGCTGGTTCAGGTAGCTCGGCGAGAGGCCGAGCGCCTGCGCCAGCGCGACCTGCGTCATCTGCCGTTCCTCGCGCAGGCGCTTCAGGCGCAGGCCCATGAAGGTTTTTTTCACAAGGATTCCTCAGCGAATTCGCAAAATTCGCAAACGCGTGCTGCTTGTTTCGCAAAGTCACGCAATTTCAGTGGTTTATGAATTTTTTGCGATGCGTATATTGCAAAAAACCGGCGCCGCCGGCAAGTCAATCTTCATCATCCTTTCGGGAGATCATGCATGTTCGTCAATCCCTACCTCTATTTCGAAGAACTCTTCCCTTCGCCGCCGCCAAGCCCGCCGGAGGAGGCGGTGGTGCAAGCGGAAAGCGACGCGTCATGTCCGGACTGATCGGCGCAGTGGCCGCCGGCTCCCCCGCGCCGGGCGGGCTGGCGCTGTACGAGGGCATCGCCGATTCGCTGCGCGAACGCATCTTCGCCCATCGACTGGCGCCAGGCAGCCCGGTCGACGAGGTGGCACTGGCCCGCCATTACGGCGTCAGCCGGACGCCGGTACGCGAGGCGGTGAAGGTATTGGCCAGCGAAGGCCTGCTCGAGGTTGTGCCTTATCGTGGTTGCCGGGTGGCTCGCATCGCCGGCGACGATCTTGCCGCGGCGCTCGACGTCGTCGAACTCATTGCGCGTCACGCGCTGCTTCGCCTGCTCGGGCAAGCCGAGGCAGCGGGGCGCATGCGGCTGAGTCAGGCTGCGGCGGGCGGTAGCTGGGCGGGGTTTTGCCACATCGCCGTCGAACTGCTCGCCCAGCCGTCGTTGGCGGCGGTCAGCCGCAACCTGCACCAGCAACTGCAGCTCTGCCTCGGCCCGGCGCTGGCATTCGCCGACCGGGGCGGGTCGCCGGCGCTGCGCGCAGCCCTGTGCCAGGCTATCGAACAGGCCGACCCGGCGGCGGTGCTGGCGGCGTATCGTGAGTTGGCGGCTGATTTTCGCGTCAGTCTGCTCGGCGCCTGCGATGAACAACAGCGGGAGATCGCGGTTTCTGGTTGACGGGGGGCGCTTAGGGCGAAAATACTTGCGGTTTGGCGTCAGCTTTTTCGCCCTTTCCTCCTGTCACTCCCATGACCGACGATTTTTTCCCGCTGCCGCCGATGACTGACACCGCCCCGTCATGCGACATCCAGGGCTTGTCCGCCGACACCCACAAGGTGGCTCTGGCCGGCGCGCTGTTGTGGTCGTATTTCACCCGGACCCAGGTCCATGAGCTGCTCTCGCTGCTGGCACTCAAGAACGCGGCCGGACGCAACTTCACCGGCGAGCAGGTCAAGACGGCGCTCCAGGAACTGAACCAGCGCCAGTTGCTTGACGAACACGCGCAACGTCCCGGTTATTTCCGGCTGGTCGATTCGCTGCGTGTTCCGCTCTACCGGCAATTGCTCGAACTCAAGGGCGCGCGTCAACTGGCTGAACTGGTTTGCCGTGTCCATCAATTCGACTTGCGGCGGGCATGGTTGTACAGCTTTCGCGGCAAGCAGTCGGGCAGCATCGCCCTGTTGCGCGCCATGTTCCTGGCTGGAGCGGGGCGGGAGGAAATTGCGCCGCTGGCCAATGTGCTCAACGAGGAACAGAACTGGTGGCAACTGGCGGCGGAGGCGGTTCTTCTGCCCTTTGACGGCGAGAGTTTCGAACGTCTCGATCCCTACTGGCAAGCCGAACTGGCCAACCGGGCGGTCATTTCGCTCAGCAACCATTGGGAGAGCGGCTTCCTGCCGGTGGTCGACTGGGCCTGGGCGCGATTGCAGTCCCGACCGGAAAGCCTGGCTCCCCACTTGCGCATGGCACTCGCCGATCTCGCGCTGCAGCGCGGCGATACGGCCGTGCTAGGGCTGGCGCTGGACGGCATCGATGGTGCCGGTTGCGATGTTCTGCGGGCAGCGGCGCTGATTGCCGATGGACAGTGGGCGGTTGGGCAACAGGCCTACGAGGCTGCCCTCAAGCGCGGCCAGGCCGAGATGGGCGTGCGCAAACGGGTGTTTCCGGACTCGGTCGCCTGGCTTTACCCTCTCTCCCTGCTGGCGCAGGGCGGTCCGAAGCAACTCGAACTGGCGCGCAAATTCTGCGTCGGCGAAGCCGGCACGCGAACCCCCAGCGCTTACGACGATTGGGGGCGCTGGGTCAATGCGATCGATGCCCGACTGGGCAACGCGCCGCTGGTACCGGGCGCGTTTTCGTTGCAGGACTCAGGCTACGAGCCCTATTCGCTGACAATTTTCTGGAAGGTCATGCTGGCCGCCTGGATCGGCACCGAGGTCCTGGGCGTCGCCAAGGCCGGCAAGAAGACGGTGCTGGTTTTCGACGGTCTGCGCCGCCGCCTGCAGGAGTGCGGATTCAAGCGCCTGCTCGGTATGCTGGACGCCGCCGAAGCCGTGCTTGGCGGCGACGAGCCGCCGGCCGGATTCTTTGTCGCCGGCAAGGGCGAGCGCTGGCGCGAAGTGCTCGGCGCGCTCCAGGCGCTGGCGGGCGAAGGCGCCTCAGCCGCCAAGGGCAAGGACGACGCCGAAAAGACCCGCATCCTGTGGACCTTGAGCATCGGCAAGCAGGGCGAATTGCTCGACATCAAGCCCCTTGAGCAGAAACGCGGCAGCCGTGGCTGGAGCACGCCGAAGGCGCTGCCGCTCGGCCGTCTGGCGGCCAATCAGGCGCTGTCGCCGGCCGACGCTCGCGTCGCCCGCTGCCTGCGCGCCGATCGCTATTACGCCAAGCGTTTCAATATCGATCTGGCCGCTGCGCTTGGCGCCCTGGTCGGCCACCCGGCGGTGACCCTGGAAAAGGCGCCGGGGCAGCTGGTCGATCTGGTCGAAACGCCGCCCGAGTTCGAAGCCGTCCGCCAGGGCGACAAGATCGTCATGCGCATCAACCCGCCCCTGCGCGCGGAGGATACCGACAGTTATTACCTGGATGCGGAGGCCAAACGCGACGCCGAGGCGCTGCGCCTGATCACCTTGTTGCCGGACGGGGCGCAGCGCGTCCGGCTGGTGCGCTACACGGCGGCGCAAAAACGCGCCGCGCAACTGGTGTCCGGGCGCTTTGCGGTGCCGGCGAAGGCCGAGGGCGCGCAGGCCGAACTCGACAAGACCCTGCAGGCGCTGGCCGGGCATTTCCAGGTGCAGGCCGATGCGGCGCAGGCTTCGCGGCAGGTGGCGGCGGAAACTCGCCTGCGGGCGGAACTGGCGCCGGTCGGCGAAGCGCTGTCGCTGCGCCTGGTCGCCGCGCCCTTCGGCGCCGACGGCCCGCGCCTGCCGGTGGGTAGTGGCCGGGTCCGGCTGATGGCGGCGATCGGCGGCGAAACCCTGGGTACCGAGCGGAATCTTGCGGCGGAAAGGAAACATCTGGAAAGTCTGCTCGACGCTTTCCCTTACCTTGAAGAGATCGGCGATCCGGCGGCCGGCGAGTGGCTGATCGAAGACCCGGAGCAGGCGCTCGGCCTGGTCGAGGGCCTGCCGGCGCAAGCCGGCATCGCCGCCGTCGATTGGCCGAAGGGCAAGAGCGTCCGCGTCATCAGCGTCGACGCCGGCAAGCTCGGCATCACCGTCAACAAGGAGCGCGACTGGTTCCGCGTCGCCGGCCAGGCGGCGCTCGATGAAGGCCTCGTCGTGCAACTCTCCAGCCTGCTCGCCGCCGCCCGCGACAAGAGCCGCTTCATCCCGATCGGCGACGGCGTCTATGCGGCGCTGACCCGCTCGCTGAAACAGAAACTGCTCGATCTGGCGGCGGTCGCCGAAGTCGACAAGCAGGGCAGTAAAGTCCCGCAGATCGCCGCCGCCTGGCTCGACGACGTGCTCGACGGCACCGGGCTGGAGGCCGGGGCCGATTTCCGTCAGGCCATCGACCGCCTGCGCGCGGCACAGAACATCATGCCGAAGCTGCCGAAATCCCTGCAGGCCGAATTGCGCCCTTACCAGGAAGAGGGCTACCAGTGGGCGATGCGCCTTGCCGCCGCCGGCATGGGCGGCTGCCTGGCCGACGACATGGGGCTCGGCAAGACCCTGCAGGCGCTCGCCGTCATGCTCGAACGGGCGAAAGGCGGCGCCACCCTGGTCGTCGCGCCGACTTCGGTGTGCGGCAACTGGTTGGCCGAGGCGCTGCGTTTCGCGCCCAGCCTGAACGCCCGCATCTACAGCGAGGCCGGTGACGCCGAACGCGAGCAGTTGATCGACGGAGCCGGCCCGCAGGACGTGCTGATCGTCTCCTACACCCTGCTGCAACTGGCCCAGGAACGTTTTGCCGGCCGTTCATGGCACACCGTCGTCGCCGACGAGGCGCAGGCGATCAAGAACGCGGCGACCAAGCGTTCGCAGGCGGTCTTCGAGCTGCCGGCCGATTTCCGCCTGGCCCTCTCGGGAACGCCGGTGGAAAACCGGCTGGCCGAACTGTGGTCGATCATGCGCTTCGCCAACCCCGGCCTGCTCGGCAGCAGCGGCCGCTTCAACGAACGCTTCGCCGGCCCCATCGAACGCAACCGCGACCGCGACGCCCAGCACGTCCTGAAACGCCTGATCGCCCCCTTCGTCCTGCGCCGCACCAAGGCGCAGGTGCTGCAGGATCTGCCGCCGCGTACCGAGTTGATCCTCTCGGTCGCTCCGGAGTCCGCCGAGGCGGCGCACTACGAAGCCTTGCGCCGGCAGGCGATCGACGAGGTCGGGACGCTCGACGCCCAGGCCGGGCAGGCGCGTTTCAACATCCTGGCGCAACTGACCCGGCTGCGCCGCGCCGCCTGCGATCCGCGCCTGGTCAGTCCGGAATTCGGCATCGTCGGCGCCAAGGTGCAGGCCTTCGCCGAACTGGCCGCCGAACTCACCGCCAACGGGCACAAGACCCTGGTCTTCAGCCAGTTCGTCGATTTCCTGCAGATCCTGCGCGCGCCGCTCGACGCCGCCGGCATCAGCTACCAGTACCTGGACGGCGCGACGCCGGCCGCCGAACGCAGCAAGCGCGTCGCCGCCTTCCAGGCCGGCGACAGCGACCTCTTCCTGATCAGCCTGAAAGCCGGCGGTTTCGGCCTCAACCTGACCGCCGCCGACTACGTGGTGATCACCGATCCCTGGTGGAATCCGGCCGCCGAGGACCAGGCGATGGGTCGCGCCCACCGCCTCGGCCAGCTACGGCCGGTGACCGTCTATCGTCTGGTCAGCAAGGGCAGCATCGAGGAACGCATCGTCGATCTGCACCACGACAAGCGGGCGCTGGCCGACAGCATCCTCGACGAGGGCGACGCCTCGACGCTGCCGTCGACGGAAGACCTGGTGGCGCTGATCCGGGGCGAGTAGGGAGCGGGGGGCGGCGGGAATCCCGCCGCCGGTTTCCTTACTTCGGGCTGTAACGCAGGCCGACGAAGGCGTTCATGCCGGGGGTGTTGTAGCCGAGCACGGTTTCGTACTTCTTGTCGAACAGGTTGTTCAGGCGGGCCTCGATCGCCAGTTCGCTGTTGATCGCGTAGCGCGCGGTCAGGTTGACCAGACCGTAGCCGCCCATGCGCCCGGTTTCGGTGTTGGTGTTGTAGCGCTTGCCGACGCCGAGCACTTCGACACCGGTTTCGAGCGGACCCCAGTTGCGGCTGACGCTGAGCATCGCCTTGTCGCGCGCGCGCCGGCCCAGTTCGAAACCGTTGCTGGTGTTCTTCGCATCCAGCCAGTCGTAGCTGGCGCGCAGGTTCCAGACGCCGAAACGACCGGCGTAGGTGAGCGTCGCGCCTTCGAGGCGGGCCTTGTCGACGTTCTCGTAGGTGCCGATCCAGGTGACCGGATCGGAAACCCAGTCGATCAGGTTGCTGACCCGGTTGTGATACCAGGTGGCGCTCAGCGCGTGCACGCCGTTGTCCCAACTCAGCCCGATCTCGCGGTTGCGCGATTTCTCCGGCTTGAGGTCGGGGTTGCCATTGCCCCAGGGCGAGGTCATGAACAACTGGTACACCGACGGCGCCTTGAAGGCGGTGCCGTAGCTGGCGTGGGCGCGCAGTTCGCGGCTCAGGCGGTAGCCGTAGGCGACGCCCCAGGTGGTTTCGCCGCCGAATTCGGAATGATCGTCGCGGCGGGCGTTGAGCTGCCAGCTATGGTCGCCGAGGTTGGCGGTCCAGCCGGCAAGGAAGGAGTCGTTGTCGACTTCCGGGCGGCTGGCGTAGCCGCTGGCCGGGCTGATTTCCTGTTCGTGGCGTTCGGCCGCCAGCAGCAGCTTGCCGAGCGGCAGCGTGATGTCGTTCTGCCAGCTCAATTGCCGGTTGCGCGTGTTCTGCCGGGTGACCACTTCGAGTGCCACCGGCCAGGCCCAGGCATCCCAGTAATACGACTTCTGCCGGTCCTCGGCTTCGCCGTACTGCAGACGGCTGGTCCAGGCATCGCTCAGACGGTTGCGGCTGAAGAGCTGCCATTGTTCGGTGGTGAAACGGGCGCGGTCGTCGTAATCGCCGGTGGCTGGCTGGTTGCCGCTGTCGTAGTGAACGACACCGTCGTTGCGCCGCCAGGTGCCGCCGATTTCGTGGCCGGCGGCGGGAATGAAGGAGAGCGCGGCGCTGCCGCCGGTGTTGCGGTAGGCGTCGTCGTCGGCATCGTGGTTGCTGGCGTGGCGCTGCGCCGAAAAACCGTCGCTGGCGCGGTGGTTGGCCTCGACGCGGAAGCGCCAGCGTTCGTCACCGCCGCTGACGCCGGCACTGGCTTCGCGGGTGTTGTCGCTGCCGTAGCCGACGAAGCCGTCGACGCGCAGGCCCGGCGCGCCGCGCCGGGTGATGATGTGGATCACGCCGCCGAGCGCGTCGGCGCCATAGAGCGTGGCCGCCGGGCCGCGCAGGATTTCGATGCGCTCGACGTCGGCGAGCGGGATGAAACGCAGCGGCGAGCCGGAGAGGTCGGCCGAGTTGATGGCGATGCCGTCGACCAGCACCTTGGTCTGGTTCGAGTTGCTGCCGCGGATGTAGAAGCTGGTCGTGGTGCCGGGGCCGCCGTTGCTTGCGGTCTGGATGCCAGGCTGCCGGGCGAGCAGCTCGGTCACGGTGTCCTGGCCGTTGCGTTCGATTTCCGCGCGGTCGATCACCGTGACGTCGGCGAGCACTTCGGCGATGCGGCTTTCCTGGCGGGTGGCGGTGACGACGACGGTGTCGAGATCGGTGGCAGCCTGGACGCTGCCGGCGAATAGCGGCAACAGCAGCGCTGCGCCGGGCTTGAGACGGATGTGCATGATTTTCCCCTGCCGGCAGGCGTCCCCGCATGCCGGTGTGTGATGAAAAGAAAGTGCACGGGGGAGATGGGCTGAATCAGCCGGCACCACCACCCCGTGGTCCTTTCGCTTGCGTCACAGGCCGGTCTCCGGGCTCGCAAGTCTTGACGCGCCGCCTTCCCGGGATCAACCCAGTGGCTCGATGGCGCGCCCGCACTTGCTTACCGTTGCGGGGGCAGCAGCGGAATTGCCTCGTTCGAGGCGCACCGCTTTCCCGTTTCACCGTCGCGAGGAATCTCGCGAGCGGCACCTGAAACGGGCGTAATTATAGCGGAGCGGGAGGCGCGACGGCGCGTGGTCGTGCGCGGCGCGCATGGCCGCGCAGCACTGAGCTATGATGCCCGTCAGAATTGATCATTCCGCGAGCCCATGCCAGCTTTTTCCGCCATCCTGCGTTCGTGCGCTGCCATTCTCGTCTTTCTCGCGGGAATGGCCGGCTTTGGCGCGCAGGCGGCGAATCCGCCGGAAGCGAGCATCCTGTTCATCAATTCCTACCATCGCGGCTATTCGTGGAGCGACGGCATCGAGGACGGTTTTCGCGAGCGCCTTGTCGCTTCCGACAGGAAGATCGAGCTTTCGGTCGAGTACCTCGACAGCCGCCGCTTCAGCTACGGCGCCCAGATCGAACCGCTGGCCCAGGCGATGGCGGTCAAGTACGCCGATTACCAGCCCGATGTGGTGGTGGTCGCTGACAATGCCGCTTTCGATTTCGCCATCCGCTATCGCGATCGTCTGTTTCCGCAGCGGCCGATCGTTTTCGGCGGGTATAACAATTTCCGCCCGGCGGTGATCGAGGGGATTGCCAACATCACCGGCGTCAATGAGGAAGTTGCCATTGGCGACACCGTGAATATGGCGCTCCGCGTGCATCCGCGTACCCGCACCCTGGCTTTCATCGTTTCCACCGGTGATGCCAGCAGCAAGCGCATTGGTGAAGTGGCCGAGGAATCCGTCTTTCCCGAATTGCGCAAACGCTACGATGTGGTCGTCCTCAAGGATGCCTCGATCGAGGAAGTCCACCAGCGTCTGGCCAAGCTGCCGGCCGACAGCCTGCTTTTTCTGAGCGGTCAGGTGAGCGACAAGAGCGGCAGCCGCAGCCTGTCGCCGGCCGAGAACGGGCGGCGGATCACCGCCGGCAGCCCGTTTCCGGCCTACACCTTCTGGGATTTCCATCTCGGTAACGGTGCTCTGGGCGGCCACATCATCCCGCCCGACGAGCAGGGACGGACGATGGCCGGGATGGCCTTGCGCGTTCTCGACGGAACGCCGGCCGACAGCATTCCGGTGGTCATGACCACGCCGACCCGGGATGTCTTCGATTACCCGGTGATGCAGCGCTTCGGCGTCAGCGAGGCCGATCTGCCGCCCGGTGCCGTGATCATCGACCGGCCGGTCTCGCTCTGGGAAAGCCATCGCTGGAAGATCGTCGGCGTGACCGGCTTGCTGCTCGTGGAAACCCTGCTGGTCGGCCTGTTGCTGCACATCGCGCGCGGCCGCCGCCGGGCGATGGCGGCGCTGACTCAGGCCAAGGAAGCGGCGGAAGTCGCCAACGTCGCCAAGAATGCCTTCCTGGCCAACATGAGCCACGAGATGCGCACGCCGCTCAACCATATCATCGGCATGCTGACGCTGTTGCGCCGCGAACCCCTGTCGGCGAAACAGTCGGAACGTCTGGAGAAGATCGACGCGGCCTGTCAGAAGCTGACCGGCAGCATCGTCGCGGTGCTCGAGCTGACCCGCCTGGAAGCCGACAAGCTCGAACTGGCGAGGCAGCCCTTCGACGGTGACGAACTGATGCGCGACGCGGTCGAGGAAATCCGGGGCGAGGCGGAGGCCAGGCAACTGGAACTGATCGTCGATGCGGCGCCGATGCCGTCCGGGCTGTTCGGCAATGTCGCCTACATCAAGCTGGCGCTGCACAACTACCTGGCCAACGCCTTGCGGTTCACTCCATCGGGCAGCATCACCGTTCGCAGCAGCGTGCTGGCGCAGGAGGCGGAGACGGTGCTGGTGCGTTTCGCGGTCGAGGATACCGGGATCGGCATCGCAGAAGCCGACCAGCAGCGCCTGTTCAAGGTCTTCGAGCAGGTCGACAACTCGTCGACGCGCCAGTACGGCGGGCTCGGCGCCGGTCTGGCGATCACCCGCAAGATCGCCCGGCTGATGGGTGGCGATGCCGGCTGCGAAAGCCGGCTGGGCGAGGGCAGTACCTTCTGGTTCACGGTGGTCCTCAGCAAGGCCGCCGCCGTTTGAAGGAATGGACCGCCGTGGCGGTCCATTCCCGGTCGATCACTCGATGGCGAGCGCCGATTTCGCCTGCTGGCGCAAGACGTATTTCTGGATCTTGCCGGTCGAGGTCTTCGGCAGGACGCCGAAGACGACCTGCTTCGGCACCTTGAAGCGGGCCAGGTGGCCGCGGCAGTGCTCGATGATGTCGGCTTCGGCGCACGCGGCGCCGGCCTTCAGTTCGATAAAGGCGGCCGGCACTTCGCCCCATTTCTCGTCCGGTTTGGCGACGACGGCGGCGGCGATCACCGCCGGGTGGCGGTAGAGGACGTCCTCGACTTCGAGCGAGGAGATATTCTCGCCGCCGGAGATGATGATGTCCTTGGAACGGTCCTTGATCTTGACGTAGCCGTCGCTATGCACCACCGCCAGGTCGCCGGTGTGGAACCAGCCGCCGGCGAAGGCTTCCTCGGAGGCCTTTTCGTTCTTCAGGTAGCCCTTCATCACCAGGTTGCCGCGGAACATGATCTCGCCCATCGTCTCGCCGTCCCAGGGTACCGGCTGCAGGGACACCGGGTCGAGCACGGCGATCGCTTCCTGCATGTGGTAGCGCACGCCCTGGCGGCCGTTGCGGGCGGCCTGCAGGTCGATCGGCAGGCGCTCCCATTCCGGCTGCTTGGCGCAGACCGAGGCCGGGCCGTAGGTTTCGGTGAGGCCGTAAACGTGGGTGATGTTGAAGCCCATGTTCTGGGCGCCCTCGATGATCGCCGCCGGGGGCGCGGCACCGGCGATCAGGCCGTTGACCGTCTGTTCGATGCCGGTCTTGAGCTCGGCCGGGGCGTTGATCAGCATGCCGTAGACGATCGGTGCGCCGCACATGTGGGTCACCTTGTGTTCCTTGATCAGGCCGAAGATCAGCGTCGGATCGACCTTGCGCAGGCAGACGTTGGTGCCGGCGTTGGCGGCCAGTGTCCACGGGAAGCACCAGCCGTTGCAGTGGAACATCGGCAGCGTCCACAGATAGACCGAGTGCGGCGGCATGCCCCAGGAGATGATGTTGGAAGCGGCGTTCAGGTAGGCGCCGCGGTGGTGATAGACGACGCCCTTCGGGTTGCCGGTGGTACCCGAGGTGTAGTTGAGGGTGATCGGGTCCCATTCGTCGGCCGGCAGTTCCCAGGCGAATTCCGGGTCGCCGTTGTCGATGAAGGTTTCGTAGTCGATTTCGCCGAGCGCTTCACCGCCGGTGAACTCGGGGTCGAGGCTGTCGATGACCAGCGGCTTCGGCCCTTCGAGCAGGGCCAGGGCGTCCTTGATGACGGCCGAGAATTCCGGGTCGGTGATCAGCACCTTGGCTTCGCCGTGGGTCAGCATGAAGGCGATGGCTTCGGCGTCGAGGCGGGTGTTCAGCGTGTTGAGCACGGCGCCGCTCATCGGCACGCCGAAATGGCATTCGAACATGGCGTTGCTGTTGGGCAGCATCGCCGCCACCGTGTCGCCCTTGCCGATGCCGCGTTGCTGCAGCGCCGAGGCGAGCTGGCGGCAGCGCGCGTAGCTGTCCTTCCAGGTGTAGCGCTGCTCGCCCTGGATCACCGAGATCCGCTTCGGGTAGATGAAGGCGGAGCGTTCGAGGAAGGTGAGGGGGGAAAGCGGGACGTAGTTGGCCGGATTCTTGTCGAGGCCGTTGGCGTACGGGTTGGTCACGTGCTGTCTCCTGCGTGTGTTGATGGGTTGGCAAAAATTAATAATTAGTAAAGCGCAATTTATAACGGAAGCCTGCTGATTGTTGCAATGCAAAAATTCGTTTAATAAACAACGGATTGTTTCAGTTAACTATTGCGAATTGAATTACGCGATATTCCGGTCTGTGCCTGCTTGAGGTTTGCTTACTACAGTTAGTTGAAATTGCTCTGCTGGGCACTAAATATGGTGTCCGCGCCTTGACGCGGCAATGACGCGAAGCTAGACTTCGCCGCGTTGACGGTTCCCGCAAGGGATCAAAAGGGAATCCGGTGAAAGGTCTGTGACCTTGAATCCGGGGCTGCCCCCGCAACTGTCATCGGCGAGCGTTCCACCCATCTTTGCCACTGGTTTCGTACCGGGAAGGCGGTGGAAAGCGTTGAGCCGAGAGCCAGGAGACCTGCCGTAACGTCCTTCCAACCAACGATGGGGCGGGGTGTCCCTGGCGAAAGGTATGAGCGTGTCGCAGCCGGTTTTCGTTCGTGAGTCGCAGGTCGCAACGGGTTTTGCCCGCGGCGGCGTTCGTCTTGCCCGGCGCACGCTGTCCCGGTTCTCCGCCCCCCATGCCGGAGAATCGCCTTGTCCGCCAACGTCCTAGCCCGTCTTTCCGATCTTTCCGCCCACAGCACGGCGGCCCTCCAGGTCATTCGCCGCAACGGCGCCGTCGTCGGCTTCAACGCCGAGAAGATCTCGGTGGCCATGACCAAGGCCTTTCTCGCCGTCGAGGGCAGCCAGAGCGCCGTCTCGTCGCGGGTGCGCGAAGTCGTCGCCCAGCTCACCGAGGCCGTCGTCCGCTCGCTGACCCGCCGTCTGCCGGACGGCGGCACGGTGCATATCGAGGACATCCAGGACCAGGTCGAGCTGGCGCTGATGCGCTCCGGCGAACACGACGTCGCCCGCGCCTACGTGCTCTACCGCGAGCGGCGTTCTGCCGAGCGTGCCACGCTGGCGGAAGTGCAGGGCGTGCCGCAACTGCATGTGACGGTCGATGGCGAACGCCGGCCGCTCGACGTGGCGGCGCTGCTGCGTCGCTGCGAGGCCGCCTGCGCCGGGCTGGGCGAGCAGGTGTCGGCGCGCAGCATCCTCGACCACGCCTTGCGCAACCTCTACGACGGCGTCGCCCTGGCCGACGTCCAGCAGGCGCTGATCCTCGCCGCGCGCACGCTGATCGAGCGCGAACCGGGCTACGACTACGCCACCGCCCGCCTGCTGCTGGCCAGTCTGAACGAAGAGGCGGTCGGCGCCGAGGCGGCGCAAAATCCCGCGGTCGACGCCGACTATTTCCCGAAATTCATCGCCCGCGGCATCGCCGCCGAACTGCTCGACCCGCGCCTGGCCGACTACGACCTGGAGCGCCTGGCCGCCGCGCTCAAGCCCGAGCGCAACCAGCTGTTCGGCTACCTCGGCCTGCAAACCCTTTACGACCGCTATTTCCTGCATACAGAGGGCCGGCGCATCGAAACGCCGCAGCTCTTCTTCATGCGCGTGGCGATGGGCCTGGCCTTGAACGAAATCGACCGCGAAACGCGCGCCATCGAGTTCTACGATCTGATTTCCCGCTTTGACTTCATGTGCTCGACGCCGACCCTGTTCAACAGCGGCACCCTGCATTCGCAACTGTCGTCCTGCTACCTGACGACGGTGGCCGACGACCTCGACGGCATCTACCAGTCGATCAAGGAAAACGCGCTGCTGCAGAAGTACGCCGGCGGCCTGGGCAACGACTGGACGCCGGTGCGCGCGCTGGGCAGCCGCATCAAGGGCACCAACGGCCAGAGTCAGGGCGTGATTCCCTTCCTCAAGGTGGTCAACGACACGGCGGTCGCCGTGAACCAGGGCGGCAAGCGCAAGGGCGCCGTCTGCGCCTACCTGGAAACCTGGCACCTCGACATCGAGGAATTCCTCGAACTGCGCAAGAACACCGGCGACGAGCGCCGCCGTACGCACGACATGAACACCGCCAACTGGATTCCCGACCTGTTCATGCAGCGGGTGATCGCCGGTGGCGAGTGGACGCTGTTCTCGCCGGTTGATACGCCCGACCTGCACGAAAAGTCCGGCCGTGCTTTCGTCGAGGCGTATGAAGCCTACGAAGCCAAGGCCGCCGCCGGCCAGTTGAAGCTGCACAAGAAGATTCCCGCCGTGCAGCTGTGGCGCAAGATGCTGACCATGCTGTTCGAGACCGGGCACCCGTGGATCACCTTCAAGGACGCCTGCAACCTGCGCTCGCCGCAGCAGCACGTCGGCGTCGTCCATTCCAGCAACCTGTGCACCGAAATCACGCTGAACACCTCGGATTCGGAAACGGCGGTGTGCAACCTCGGCTCGGTCAATCTGCTGGCGCACCTGAAGGATGGCGCGCTGGATCAGGAAAAACTGGCCCGCACCGTGAGCACCGCCATGCGCATGCTCGACAACGTCGTCGACATCAATTTCTACGCGACGCCCAAGGCGCGCAACGCCAACCTGCGCCACCGCCCGGTCGGCATGGGCATCATGGGCTTTGCCGATTGCCTGTACCAGTTGGGTATCGCCTACGCCTCGCCGCAAGCCGTCGAATTCGCCGACCGCAGCATGGAAGCCGTCTGCTACCAAGCCTACTGGGCGTCGACCGAACTGGCAAAGGAGCGCGGCCGCTACTCCAGCTTCACCGGCAGCCTGTGGGAGCGCGGCATCCTGCCGCACGAAAGCATCGCGCTGCTCGAAGCCGGGCGCGGCGAGGCCGTTGAACTCAATCGTGGCAGCCACCTCGACTGGGACGCGCTCAAGCAGCGCATCGCCCGCCACGGCATGCGCAACTCCAACTGCGTCGCCATTGCGCCAACCGCGACCATCTCCAACATCGTCGGCGTCTCGGCCAGCATCGAGCCGGCCTACCAGAACCTCTACGTCAAATCCAACCTTTCCGGCGAATTCACCGTGGTCAACGAAGCGCTGGTGCGTGACCTCAAGGCACTCGACCTGTGGGACGAAGTGATGGTCGCCGACCTCAAGTACTTCGACGGCTCGCTCGCCCGCATCGACCGCGTGCCCGACGAGCTGAAAGCGCGCTACGCCACCGCCTTCGAGATCGACCCGGTGTGGCTGATCGAAGCCGCCGCCCGCCGCCAGAAATGGATCGACCAGGCGCAATCGCTCAACCTCTACCTGGCGCTGCCCTCGGGCAAGAAGCTCGACGAAATCTACAAACTGGCGTGGAAGCGCGGCCTGAAAACCACCTACTACCTGCGCACGCTGGGCGCCAGCCAGGCGGAAAAGGCCGGCGGACGCGACGATGCCGTGGTGCAGGAAGAGGCGCCGAAGTTCTGCGCCATCGATGATCCGACTTGCGAGGCCTGCCAATGAACTCCCCCCTCAAAACCTGGCTACCCCTCGCCCTGGCGCTGCTCGCCAACTTCGCCCAGGCGGCCGATTGTCCGCGCATCATCAGCCAGTCGCCCTACATCAGCCGGGCGCTGGACTGGCTGGGGCGGGGTGATTGCATCGTCGGCGTCAGCCGTTACGACCGGCTGCCGCTCGCGCATACCGGCGGCGTCAAGGACCCGGACGCCGCGGCGATGGCCGATCTGGAGCCCGATGTCGTCATCTATTCCGAATGGACCGCCGAGGCAACCGTCGAGTCGGCCACGCCGCCCGGCGCGCGGGCCGTTCGGGTGGGCGGTTTTCGTGGCATGGCGGGGGTCGAGGCCATGTTGCGCGAGGTCGGACAAGCGGCCGGGGTGGCCGACATCGAGCGCCGCGTCGCGCAGTTTTCCCGCGACTGGCGGCAGGCCGCGGCGCGGGTCGATGGCCGCCAGCGCCGGGTGCTGATCCTGTCCGCCTGCGGCGAGGCGCCGTATTCCTTCGGGCGCGGCAGCACGCTGTTCGAGGTGTTTTCCGCCGCCGGCTTCGACGTCGTGGCCGATCACGAGCAGATACGCAATTTCAATCCGCGGACGCCGCAGGGCGATGTCGCGGCGTGGATCAGCGAGCGGCGGCCCGATCTGCTCTTTGCGCTGCAGGACCACAAGGCAGGCAGTTGCAACCCGGCCATCGCCAAACCCGGCATCCCCATCCTGCCGCTCACCGGCGAGCACTTCACCCATCCCGGCCCGGAACTGCTCAAGGGGCTGGAAGAGCTGCGCCGGACGATGGCCGAGTTCGGCGCTTGAGGTCGAAGCTGGTTTCCAGGGTTAAGCTTGCCGCCTTTTCGTATCACGAGAGATTGCAATGAAACCTTTGCTCGCCCTTTTGCTGCGTTCGGCGCCGCTCCTGCTCCCGCTCCTGCTGCTGGCGCGGCCCGCCATCGTGCCGGCCGCCGACCTCGACCTGCCGGCCGAACTCGCCGCCAGCGCCGAAGTCCGCCGTGGCGAGCGTGACGGGCTGTGGGAGAAGACGCTGCTGGTGCGTTTTGCCGGCGAGCGGCGGGTGCTGTCGACCAGCGACGGTATGCTCAGCGCCCGCGCGGCGATCAACCATGCCGCCCATCCCTTCCTCTGGCACCGCCTGGGCAGCGACAGCAAGGGCTACGCGCTGGGCGTGCGCGATGCGCTGGCGGCGCAGCTGGAACTGCCGCCGGCCGCCGTCGCGCAGATGTCCACGGCCGCCGACATGGACCACATCGCCGTCGCCACGCTCCGCCACGGGCCGCTGACGGTGACCGTGCTGGCCACCGCCGGCGCGCGCAGCAACGCCATCCGCACCGGCGTCGATGCCGGCGCCTACATCGAAGGCCTGGACGACGAGAAAAAGCCGGCCGGCACCATCAACATCCTGGTGCTGAGCAATATCGAACTCAGCGACGCGGCGCTCGCCCGCGCGCTGATCACCGTCACCGAAGGCAAGACGGCGGCGCTCGAAGACCTCAAGGTGCCCAGCAGCTATACCAAGGACGTGCAGGCGACCGGTACCGGCACCGACAGCATCATCGTCGTCTCCGGCAGCGCCGCGCCGCGCGCCACCTACACCGGCGGCCACAGCCGCATCGGCGAGCTGATCGGCAAGGCCACCTATGCCGCGGTGGTCGAGGCGCTGGGCAAGCAGAACGGCTACTACCTGCCCGGCGCGCGCCGCTTTGGCGATGCCCCGGCCGGCCCGGCCAAGCGCGCCGGCGACCTGCGCATCGCGCTGCTTCATCTTGACCCGGTGCCCGGCGATATCGCCGGCAACCGCGTCCGCATCGAAGCCGGTATCCGCGACGCGGTGCGCCACGGCGCCGACTGGGTGGTGACGCCGGAACTGGCCGAAACCGGCTACAACTTCGCCAAACGCATCGGCAGCGACTGGGTGCATCCCTTCCCGAGCAACTGGCTGCACGGCCTCACCGCCGTTGCCCGCGACAACGGCATCGCGCTCTTCGTCGGCGTTGCCGAGCGCGACCCGGCGACGCAGAAGCTGCACAACAGCGTCGCAGTCATTGACCGCAGCGGCAAGCTGCTCGGCAGCTACCGCAAGCAGCGCCCGGTCGGCGGCGCCGAAGCCTGGTCGGTGGCCGGCGGGGAAGGGCAGCCTTTCCTGGTCGATGGCCTGCGCGTCGGCACCCTGATCTGCGCCGACGCCTGGCGCCCGGAACCGGCCGCCCAACTCGCCGCGCGCGGCGCGCAAATCCTGCTCTCGCCGGCCAACTGGCCGCCGGTCGAGGGCATGGGGCCGGGCGACGTCTGGGAAAAACGCTCACGCCAGACCGGCCTGCCGCTGGTCGTCGTCAATCGCGGCGGCAAGGAACCGGAACTCGATTTCTCGCGCGGCGAGAGCGCCGTCGCCATCGACGGCCGCCGCGTCTTCACCTTCACCGCCGCCGAGGGCGGCATTTTCTACGTGGACTGGGATCGCCACCGGCGCTTCCGGTCCGTCCGCACCGACTGACCACGAGGTTCATGCCATGAATGCTGCCTACCGCTTCGACGACTGGGAAACCCCCGCTGCCGCACCGCAAAATCCTGCGGTCGACGCCAAAATTGCGCCAAAAATCGAGGTCGACCGCAGCATTTTTCCCGCCGCCGCGCTGGCGCCGATCAACGCCGCCGACAAGCGCATCGTGGGCGGCAAGGCCGACATCAACCAGCTGGCGCCGTTCAAGTATCCGTGGGCCTGGGAGTTCTTCCTCAAGGCCAACCGTAACCACTGGACGCCGCTCGAAATCAGCATGGCGCAGGACGTGCACGACTACCACCACAAGCTCAGCCCGGCCGAGCGCCACGTTTTCGAGAACGTGCTGGCGTATCTCACCACCTCCGACATCCTCGCCATGCGCAACATCGGCCTGGCGGTGATGGAAAAGATGAGCGCGCCCGAACTGCAGATCTACCAGGCCCGCCAGGTCTACGAAGAAGCGCTGCACACCTGGACTTACCAGCACTGCATCGAAAGCATCGGCCTCGATCAGCAGGAAATCTACAATCGCTACCGCGTCGTGCCGCAAATCCACGGCAAGATCGCGCTCGCCAACCGCCGGCTGGAAAAGGTGCTGCGCTCCGACTTCGACCTCACCGAGCGCGCCAACCTGCACGAATTCGCGCTCTCCTACTTCTTCTTCGCGGTGATCTTCGAAGGCTGCTGGTTCTACAACGGCTTCACCCCCATCTTCGCGCTGCAACGGCGCGGCCTGATGAAAGGCGCCGCCGAGCAACTGCAATACATCATGCGCGACGAAGTCCTGCACTGCGCCTTCGGCATCCGCGTCGTGCGCGAACTGTTGAAGGAAGAGGGCCTGGAGCTCGACCCGCAGGCCCTGCGCACCCTATGGGACGAAGCCGAAGCCGCCGAACGCGCCTACGCCAGCTACATCCTGCGCGACCCCATCCTCGGCTACAACGCCGACCTGCACGTCCAGCAATTCCGCTTCATCGCCAACCGGCGGGCACGGCAGGTGGGCGTCGAGGAACCCTTCCCCAGCGCCGAGAACGTCCTGCCCTGGCTGGACGAGCAGGCTAATCTGCGGAAGGAAAAGAACTTCTTCGAGACGCGGGTGACGGAATACCAGACGGGTGGGGCGCTGGCTTGGGATTGAGGGGGCGAGGTTTTCTCCTCACCGCGCGATCGCCCGCGACGGATCAGGGTTGCCGGCTATCCGGCAAGGACCATAGCCGTGCCCGGTTGATCCGGGCAACGCGGCGGGTATGGCGGGCATCGACGATCTTGAACGCCTCCGTCTCGGTGTCCGGGAAAACCGCGAAGAGCGCTTCCGGGCAGCGGCTCACGGCAATCGGCGGAAGCTTTTCGGCAAAATCGAGGCGGCTCAGGCGCGGCCCGCATTTGCGATAAACAAACCCCTTGAGGTAGGGCGAGCCGTAGTTGAAAACAAAGACAAACAGGTCTTTGCTGCAATGGCTGGCGACGATTTCGCCGACCTCGTAGTCGGCAGCGTCCAGATCGCCGAAGGCTGGTAAAGTTTGGCCGTCGACAACCAGGGTGAGCACGCGGCTCTCGGGGTCCTGGCGCATTTCAATGCTGCTGGCCTGGCGGGCATCGCCCAGCCGGCAACTGCCCTGAAATGGCTCCGCGTCCGCTCGGGCAGTCGAGAAAGCAAGGCAGCAAGCGGCCAGTGCCAGCCAGTAGCGGGTGCGGCGGGGGGATTTCATGGGCGATTTTGAGGGGTTGGCGGTTGATGCTTCGCGCTGTTGCGGGATGGGCGGTTAGGAAATAGCGGATGGTTTCTTTGGTGTTGTCTGGCAAGAGATCAGCCGAAGCCGACTTTGTGCTAGGAACCCGTATCTGGTTGCAAGGGCATTGATAAACTGTCGTTGAACTGAAAGTCGCGTAAAGAACAGATAATTCAGTGGGGCAGTATATTACCCGATACCGGTTCGGCTATTTGTCAATTATTCACGGTGAAATATTTTGGTGGTGTTTTTCAAAAGTTCGTTATTAAACCTCCGCTTGTTTTATCCGGCAAGGGTGTGTGTATTTATTGTTAAAATATTGAAATAAAAGTTGTTGCGTGTTGAAAATCTTATGTTTTTCTTCGTTGGAATATCAATTTTTTCTTTTCTTGTTGAGAAATTATTTCGTTAGCTTCGCGCTCCATTTCTTCCAAGCGCTGTTGGAATATATTAACAGCCCGCCAGAAATTCTTCGTTCCGCCGTAGGAAAAAATTCTGTGAAGTTCAATTTGTATATCGTCCGTAGGTTCTTGATCGTCAATTTCACGCCCCAAAATATCTTCGAGAGTGCCGCGGGAAATTTCATGGGGCAGTGTGTCCTGTACGGCAGACACTAAAAGATCATCAAGTGACTCATACATTATTCTAGTTCGGACATTAAATGGTCCGTAACTTAAAATTTCAAATCGGCCATCGCCCGTACGACCATATGATACGCCAAACAAAGGATGGATTGATTGTATGGATTTAAGCAAAGAACTATCTTTTCTGTCGGATAATGGATTAATAAATTCAGTGCGCAATTTTATTAGCTGATCAAGCGCAAAATCCTTTGAGTATCTATATGGGTCGATATCAGATAAAAATCTAATAACTTCAATCCAGACTCGTGGGGTTTCATCGGCTGCCTGATAAAAGAGCTTTGCAACTTCGTCAGTGGAGTGCTTAATAAACGCAGCGGCATAATACTCAAGGACGCTCTTGTGTAGAAAAGTTGTCGTATCAATGCCTTCCTCAAGCATTAGGCACGCAACTTTTACGACATCTAATCGAAATTTTTCTTCATCGCATTTGTTGTCTCCAGAGTATTCTAATGCGTTATCAAATGCTGTAGAGAATTGTTCCGCAGAGAGAGAGCGTCCAAACGAATTCTGGAGCACCATAAAACAAAATGCTTCGAATAATCCCTGAAGTCGACGCTCAGAAAGCCCCGAGTGACGCTTTCGATTGAATCCTGCCTTGAGCCTGTCATGCCTAGTAAAGACGACCTGAAAAAGGCGCTCAAAAAACTCTGGAAGGGTTGGGGGAATCTCCTTCTCCGACTCATATACGATAACTACAAGCGTTAGCATCAACGGTGTTGTTATCAGGCCCGATAACTTGCTAGGGCTCTGCCTGATGGCATCTTTAATGGCTATTACCTTTGTTGGGCCAAGTTTTAAATTGGCAAGGAAAGGGCCGTAATCATCGTTGTTTAATGGGTTGATTCGCAATGTACGAAAGCCGCTCGCTTTCTGAATCTCATTGCCAGGTCTTGAAGTAACAATTATCTGTAACTCTGGATATCGCTGGGTTAGATGGGATATCTCAGTTAATGTTGTTCTTGTTAAAGCCTCGTCAAGCTCATCAAAGGCATCCAGAAGTAGAACAAGGCGTCCAGATTTCGCTATATGGTCAAAAGTATCAACGTCTACGTCGATTTCATATGCTGAAAGAGTTTTGTAAATGGCATCGCGCAAGGAGTAGTTTTGCTGCAATGTTCTTAGCTCAATAAATATGGGCAGCCTATTGTTTGATTCGCATCTTGCATCGTTTATGGCTAGATAGCGAAGTAAAATAGACTTTCCTTGACCGACAATCCCTTGGATTACAATATTCCCATCACCGAGATCTTGTATGGAACCGATTTTCTTGTTTGGCCTAGAAAAACCACCAAGGCTTGGTGGGTAGTAAAAATCCAAAAGCGAAATATCTTCGTCTGGACTCCATAAGGTTTTTACTTTGGCTAGAGTGTCTATTTTCTTCGCTAATCTCCGCGGGAATGCGCTTTCCTCCCAGCGCTTGAGACCCTTGGCCGCCCCTCCTTTCGCCGATTTGTAGACGTCGGAAATTAAGGGAGACAGTAAGCGTGCCGTTGCGGTAATAGTTGCAGCCGTAGTTATTGCCATGTGTGATTCCGAAAGTGACAGTGATGAAATATGCTATCCCGCTATTTGTTGCGGCGCAATTTTTAGGTTTGGAATGTTGGCATCGGGAAAGGAATTTTCCTCAGATTGTGAATATGTCATTCCGGGTGGTTTGCTCTGAAAGTTTGCTCAACGACTCATTGGACCAAATCCGCTATCATTCTCTAATGACTGCATAGGCCGAACTCCAGCCTCCCACCAAAACATCAGAAGCCCCTCTGCCCAAGGGGTTCCGTGCGTATCGCAACGAGCATGGCGGGCCAGTTTGCAGACCCTCATGGACAGCATTCCCCGCTAAACCAAAACAACGGTATCGCTGTAGCGGGCCACGGTCTGGTCGTGCGTCAGTAAGCGCATGGGTTCGACCAGGGCCTGGGCGATCAGCAGGCGGTCGAAGGGGTCTTGGTGGTGCTTGGGCAGGGTTTCGATGGCGGCGGCGTGTTCTGCCTCGATGGCCAGGAGCTGGTAACCCGCAGCGCGAAAATGGCGGACTGCATCGTCGCCCGATACCGGCATGTCGCCCCGTCCTAGGCTGTGCTTGATGGCGATTTCCCAGATGCTGGCGACGCTGATCCATATTGTGGCGCGTGGCGATAGGATCAGTTCACGCGCTTTTTCGGTCAGGTTCGGGTGATCGGTAATCGCCCACAGGGCGACATGGGTGTCGAGCAGCAGGTTCATGATGCGCCCAGGAACATCTGGGCCACTTCGGCATTGTTGGCGTCGATGTCGTCGGGAACCTCGAACAGGCCCTTGGCCACCCCGATGCGCCTGGATGCGGGAACGCTAGCCAGCGGGACCAGTTTGGCAGCCGGCCGGCCGTTGCGGGCAATGATGATTTCCCGTTCCTCGCCCTGCTCGATGGATTCGACCAGGCGGGAAAGATTGCTTTTGGCTTGCAGCATGTTGATGGCTGTCATGAAAGGCTCCTACGCATTCGGTGCCTTAGTCTAGTCTGGCTAAGTTGTTTTCTCAAGCATGGGCGGGTTCTGGAAAATCTCGCGCAATCAATTGCTTTGCTGCGAACGCTCACCGCTCCCCAATCAACGCCGCCCTCAGCAATTCAATAAACGCCGTCGTCCGGCTGGGGATCAGTCGCCGGCCGGGGGTGACGCACCAGATCGTCACCGAGGGCAGGGACCAGTCCGGGAGGATGCGCTGGAGCAGGCCACGTTCGACCCAGGGGCGGGCCATGCGGTCGTCGAGGCCGACGATGCCGAGCCCGTGCGCGGCCATTTCGCGTTGCAGGCCGGGCGAGTTGGCGGCCAACGGGCCATTGGGCAGGCCTTCCCAGTGTTCGTTGCCGCGCGTCAGGCGCCAGGGCAGGGCGCTGCCGTTGCCGCCGATCAGTTGCAGTGCGTTGTGCTGCATCAGTTCGGGCGGCGTTTGTGGTTCGCCGTAGCGCTTGAGGTAGGCCGGGCTGGCGTAGAGGCCGTTGGCCATTTCGCAGAGCTGGCGGGCGACCAGCGTGGCGTCGTCGGGCAGGCGGGCGGCGGCGCGGATGGCGAGGTCGAAGCGTTCGGCGAGCAGGTCGACGCGGCGCGGTGAGAGGTCGAGTTCCAGGCGCACTTCCGGGTAGCGCGTGGCGTAGTCGAGCAGGATGGGCGTCAGGTCGAGTTCGCGGAAGTCGGGCGGCATGGAGACGCGCAGCACGCCGCGCGGCGTTCCTTGGCGATATTGGGCGATGGCCGCGGCGGCTTCGGTTTCTTCCTGCAGGCGGCGGGCGTGGTCGAGGATGCGTTCGCCGAATTCGGTGATACTCAGGCGGCGCGTGCTGCGCGTCAGCAGGCGTTCGCCAAGGCGGCTTTCGAGCGCGCCGAGGCGCCGCGACAGCGTTGATTTGGGCAGGCCGACGCGCTCGGCGGCGCGGGCAAAGCTGCCGCTGTCCACGACGTGGGCGAAGAGGATGAGGTCGTTGGCGTCGAGTTCCATGGCGGCTTATTGTTCCATTTATGGAACGATGATACCCATTTCAACGGCTTCCGGTGCTGAATTTGCGTCAATAGAATGGGCTCCATGGTGACGGCGCGCTTGATCCGCAAGCCAACGCCGAACCGAACCCAAGCAACCACCTGGAGAAGCCATCATGAAGATCCTGCAAATCAACGCCAGCGCCCGTTCTGCCGGGGCCAATTCCACCCGCCTTGCCGATGCCATCAGCGCCCGCCTGCTCGCCCGCAATCCCGGCGCTACGCTTGAGCTGCGCGACCTCGCCGCGCAGCCGCACCCGGTGCTCGACGAGCCGGCGCTGGGCGCCTTGTTCACCCCGGCCGAGCAGCGCACGCCGGAGCAGGCAGCCCGCGTAGCGCTCGACGATGCGCTGATCGCCCAGGTGCAGGCGGTCGATGTAATCGTGCTCGGCGTGCCGATGTACAACTTTGGCGTGCCCGTGCAACTGAAGACCTGGATCGACGCCATCGCCCGCGCCGGCGTCACCTTCCGCTATACCGCCAACGGGCCGGAAGGGCTACTCAAGGGCAAGAAGGTCTATGTCGCGCTGGCCCGCGGCGGCCTCTACCGCGATACGCCGGCCGATTCGCAGGTGCCTTACCTGAAGAGCGTGCTCGCCTTCCTCGGCATGACCGACGTCGAGTTCATCTACGCCGAAGGCCTGGCGATGGGCGCCGACTCGGCCAGCAAGGCTTTTGCCGAAGCTACCGCACGGATCGAGGAAGTCGTGGTCTGATTGCTCGCCACGCCGCTGTTTGCCACCCCAACCCCAATGGAGACTGATGCCATGACTGCAACGCTATCCACCGTCCTGCAAAGCCGCCGAGTCGAGCGCCTGGTCCAGGGCAAGCCGACTTCGGACGGCGCCGGGGTGCGCCTGACCCGCGTGCTGACGCAGAACCTGCAACGCCGGCTCGACCCCTTCCTGATGCTCGACGCCTTCCGCAACGAGAACCCGGAGGACTACATCGGCGGCTTTCCCGATCACCCGCACCGCGGCTTCGAGACTGTCACCTACATGCTCGCCGGGCGCATGCGCCACCACGACAGCGCCGGCAACGCCGGCCTGCTCGGGCCGGGCGGCGCGCAGTGGATGACGGCGGGCAGCGGCCTGATCCATTCCGAACTGCCGGAACAGGAAGAGGGGCTGATGGAAGGCTTCCAGCTCTGGCTCAACCTGCCGGCGCGCGACAAGATGATCGCCCCCAGCTACCGCGACATCCCGCCGGAACAGATTCCCGAGGCGACCACGGCGGCGGGCGTGCGCGTGCGCATCATCGCCGGCAGCAGCCAGGGCGTGGCCGGCGCCGTGCAGCGCGAGGCGACGCAGCCGCTCTATCTGGACGTGCATCTGCCGGCCGGCGGGCGCTTTCAACAAGCCATCCCGGCCGGGCACAACGCTTTCGTCTATGTCTATCGCGGCAGCGTCGAGGTCGGCGGCACGGTGGTGGTGGACCGCCACATGGCCATCCTCGCCAACGACAGCGGCGAAGGTGTGGTGCTGGCGGCGAGCGAAGAGGCCCGCGCGCTGATCATCGCCGGCCAGCCGCTGGGCGAACCCATCGCCCAGTACGGCCCCTTCGTGATGAACACCGGCGCCGAGATCGAACAGACGCTGCGCGACTACCGCGACGGCAAGTTCGAGGCGGCGGTGGTGCAATCCTTGTGAACCCTCCGGCGGGGCCGGGGTCGTAAGCCGGTTCCCGCGCCTTCCTGAAAGCCCCACCAACATGGACCTCGCCCAGATTACCGAATCGCTCCAGCGCGACGCCGTCTGGGTGGTTTTCCTCAACGTCTTCGCGCAGCAGGGTGGCCTGCCGGTGCCGGCGGTGCCGACGCTGCTGCTCGCCGGCAGCCTGGCGCTGTCGTCCGGGCAACTGGCGGCCATGCTCGCCGCCGCCATTCTTGCCTCGGTGCTGGCCGATGCGCTCTGGTACCTGGCCGGGCGCAGCTTCGGCTACCGCTTGCTGGCCGGGCTGTGCCGGCTGTCGATCAATCCGGCGTCCTGCGTCAGCCAGACCGAATCGCGTTTTGTCCGCTGGGGGCTGGGCTCGCTGGTGGTCGCCAAGTTCGTGCCGGGGTTTTCCACGGTGGCGCCGCCGATTGCCGGCGCGCTGCGCATGAGCCTGACCGGCTTCGTCCTCGCATCCGCCGCCGGCGCCGCCTTGTGGGCCGGTTTGGCGCTGGTCGCCGGCTGGGTGCTGCGCAGCGAGGTGCAGGCGGTGATCGCCGCGCTCGACCGCAACGCCGCTGGCGCGCTGCTCGTCGTCGCCGCCGTGATCGGCCTCTGGCTGGGCTGGAAGCTGTGGCAGAAATACCGCTTCCGCCGTTTGTCGGCGGTGCCGCACATCAGCATCGGCGAACTGCTCGCCGCCCTCGACTCAAACCAGCCGCCGCTCGTCCTCGACTTGCGCGGCGCCACCATGATCGCCGAAACCGGCCCCATCCCCGGCGCCGTCGTCGCCGAGCACGACCGCCTGTTCGAAGCGGTGGGCGACTGGCCCAAACACCAGCCCATCGTCACCCTCTGCCATTGCCCGGAAGACGCCGGCGCCATCCAGGCCGCCAACCGCCTGCTCGACGCCGGCTATCGCTCGGTGCGGCCGCTGCTCGGTGGCTACGATGCGTGGCGGGCGGGCAAGGCTGGCTGAGTCAGAACTGCTTTTGATCCGACGTTGGTGCAGTTTGGGGCGTTTGAGTTTGATACTCGCGGCGAAGTGTTGCCGACGGCGGCCCGCCGCTTACTCTGAACACGCCCCGGCTCCAAGCGAACGCGTTTTACCCGAAGGCGACCAGCCGCTACCGGCCGGGCTCGGGCTGCGCTGGAGCATGATATTGATGGCCAGCGTCGCGGTCAGCAGGGCGGCGGCGCCCAGGGTATGGAGGACGGCGACGGGTAGGGGCAGCGAGAGCAGGACATTGCCCAGACCGAGGCCGATCTGTAGCACGAGCAGGCCGAGCAGCAGGCCGCCCCAGCGCTGCCAGCGGCGATGGCCGGTGCGGATCAGGGAAATGGCCAGCGCGCCGACGATCAGCGTCACCGCCAGCGCGCCCAGGCGATGGCTCCAGTGGATGGCGGTCAGGCTGGCCAGCGGCAGCAACTGGCCGTCCGCGGTCTGGCCGAGTTCGCGGTGCAGGCTGAAGGCATGGTCAAACTCCATCTCCGGCCGCCATTGCCCCTGGCAGGTCGGGAAATCGGCGCAGGCGAGGGCCGCATAGTTGCTGCTGACCCAGCCGCCCAGCGCGATCTGCAGCACGATGAGCAGCAAGGCGCCGCCCGCGAGTAGCCGCAAGGCGGGGCTGGCGGGCGCTGCGCCGCTTGTTTCGCGCCGGGCAAAGAGCATGCCGGCGAGCAGCGAGAGCGTGGCCATGCCGCCGAGCAGATGCAGCGTGACGATGACCGGCTTGAGCAGATAGGTCACGGTCCACATGCCGAGCGCCGCCTGCAGGCAGACGATCAGCAGCAGGACGGTGGGCAGCGCCGGCGACTGCTGTTGGCGACATTCCCGGCGCCAGGCGAGGACGCACAGCGTCAGCACGAGCAGGCCCAGGCTGCCGGCCAGGTAGCGGTGCAGCATCTCCTTCCAGGCCTTGCCGGTTTCCAGCGGTCGTTCCGGATAGGCCTGCGCCGCCGCCAGTTGCTCGGCCGGTGCTTCGGGCACGCCCAGCCAGTGGCCGTAACAGCCCGGCCAGTCGGGGCAGCCGAGGCCGGCATCGGACAGGCGCACGTAGGCGCCCAGCGCGATGACGGCGAAGGCGAGCAGGGTGGCGAGCAGGAGCAGGCGATGGAAGAGGCGCACGATGGATCAGAACAGGCGGTCGATGAACAGGGCGGCGAAGAGCAGGGTCAGGTAGAGGATGGAATAGCGGAAGGTGCGCCGCGCCAGGGCGTCGCTGTAGTTGCGGCAAAGGGCGATGGCGTAGCCGAGGAAGACGAGGTCGAGCAGGCTGATGGCGATCAGGTAGAACGTGCCGCTCATGCCGAGCGAGACCGGGATCAGGCTGGCGGCGGCGAGCATCACGGTGTACCAGAGGATGTGCTGGCAGGTGAAGGCGATGCCGTGGGTGACCGGCAGCATGGGCAGGCCGGAGCGGGCGTAGTCGTCGCGCCGGTAGCAGGCCAGGGCCCAGAAGTGGGGCGGCGTCCACAGGAAGATGATGAGGAAGAGGACCAGCGGTTCGGCCGAGACCACGCCGGTCATCGCCGTCCAGCCGAGCAGCGGCGGCATGGCGCCGGAGGCGCCGCCGATGACGATGTTCATCGGCGTCGCCGGCTTCAGAATCAGCGTGTAGATGACGGTGTAGCCGACGAAGGTGGCCAGGGTCAGCCACATCGTCAGGTCGTTGATGTAGGTGTGCAGCAGCCACAGGCCGACCGCGCCGAGGGCGGTGGCCAGGCTGATCGTTTCCAGCGGCGAGATGTCGCCACGGGCGGTGGCGCGCCAACTGGTGCGCGCCATCTTGGCATCGACCGTGCGCTCGACCAGGCAGTTCAGCGCGGCGGCGGCGAAGGAGACCAGCGCAATGCCCAGCGCGGCGACGATGAAACGCAAGAGCGGCGGGAAGTCCGGCGTCGCCAGGCACATCCCGATCATCGCGGTGAACACGATCAGGCTGTTGACCCGCGGCTTGCACAGGTGGCCGAAGGCGGCCAGGCGTTGGCCGAGACTCAGGGGGGAGACGGTGGCGGCGGTGTGCATGGCAGTTCTCCTAGCCGGCGTATTTGAGCAGGCGGTCGAGGTCGGCGCGCAGGCCTTGCGGGCTGGCGTCGGGCGGATAGGTCATGATGATCCGGCCTTGCGGATCGACCAGCAGCAGCGGATCGGCGATGTCGGCCAGGGTGTCCGGCGGCGCGCTGAGCAGCATCAGGTCGGGTTGGCTGGCGCGCACGCCGGGCAGCGCGGGGTCGTCGGCCTGCCCGGTGAGCAGCGCGCGGCCCAGGCGGCCCATGTTCTTGTAGAGGGCGACGTGGACGCGGCGCATTTCGTCGAGGCGGCGCAGGCAATCGGCGGCGCAGGGGTCGCGGACGTGCAGCACCAGTTGCCATTTTTCGGCGTTTTTTTCGGTTGAGCGCAGGATTTCTGCCGGCAGCGGGCGGGGCGGGTTGAGCAGGTGGCCGTGGTGCGTCATCCGCGACGGGTGCCAGCCGCCGAAGTAGAGCGCGGCGGCGATGACGAAGGGCAGGGCGAGCAGGCCGACGATCAGGGCCAGGGTGAGGCGGCCTTGGCGCTGGTCGGGCGGGGTGGGGAGGGCGACGCTGTTCATGGTCGGCGGATCAGGAAATAGCCCCAGATGCCGAGGCTGGCGATGGCAAAACCGAACCATTGCAAGGCGTAGCTGCGGTGGCGGTCGGCGCGTTCGTCCGGGCGCGGCCAGTCGCGCACGTAGCCGCCCGCCGCCGTCGGGTCGAGCTGGACGACCAGGCCTTGCAGCGGGTAGGGCACGGCCGAGCGGAAGCGTTCGAGGTCGAGGTTCTGCCAGACCGGCGCCCAGCCGCTGGTCGGTTGCGCCGCCAGGGTGAAGAAGCGTTGCGCGGGCAGCACGGCGATGCCGCTCACTTCGATTTCGCCGGCCGGCACCTCGGCCACGGGCTGCTGGCGATGATCGGCCGGCGCCGGCAGCCAGCCGCGATTGACCAGCACATGCATGGTCGATCCGGAAAGCTGCAACGGGGTGATGACGTGATAGCCGGCTTGCTCCCGATACGGGCGGTTGTCGATCAGCACCTGGTGGGCGGCGTCGTAGCTGCCGCGCAGGATGACCCGGCGATGGCGCAGGGCATCGACGTCGGCGGGCGTCGTCGGTATGGCGATGGCGGCGTCGTGGCTGCGGCTGTCGAGTTCGCTTTGCAGCGCCGTCTTGCTTTCGGCCTTGCGCCATTGCCACAGGCCGAGCGAAACGAAAGCCGGCAGCAGCAGCGCCAGCAGCAGTCCGCCGAGGATCGCCACCTGCTTGCGGCTGGCCCTTGCCGGCGCGCTCGGGCGGCGCGCATACTGGGCCGTGGCAACTGACCCGGAGGCGTCGTCCATGCTCAGGATTGTGGTGGTTTTGCTGTTGCTTGGCATCGTCGGCAGCCTGTTCTCCGGGCTCTTCCTTCTCTATCGCGATCGCGGCCAGGGCGAACGCACGGTACGCGCGCTGACCCTGCGCATCGGCCTGTCCATCGTGCTCTTCCTGTTGCTGCTCGGCAGTTTCCGGTTTGGCTTCATTCCCGGTTACACCCAGTAAACGAAGACAAAAAGGATCAGCCAGACCACGTCGACAAAGTGCCAGTACCAGGCCACCGCCTCGAAGGCGAAGTGGCGCTCGGCGCTGAAGTGGCCGGCCAGGCTGCGCAACAGGATCACCGCCAGCATGACGGTGCCGAGCGTGACGTGGAAACCGTGGAAGCCGGTGAGCATGAAGAAGGTCGCGCCGTAGGCGCCGGCGCCCATGGTCAGGCCCAGTTCGCTGTAGGCGTGGTGGTATTCGTAAGCCTGGAAGCCGAGGAAGATGGCGCCGAGCAGGACCGTCGCCGCCAGCCCGGCGACCAGTTGCCGGCGCCGGTCGCGCAACAGGGCCCAATGCGCCCAGGTGACGGTGGCGCCGGAACTGAGCAGCAGCGCGGTGTTCAAGGCCGGGATGCCCCAGGCGCCCATCGGCGTGAACGGCGCGCCCTGCGGGCCGCTGGTCGGCCAGGTGCCGGCAAAGTCGGGCCACAGGGTGACGCCATGCACCGCCATCATCTCGCCCAGGCGCGGCACCGAGATCACCCGCATGTAGAACAGGGCGCCGAAGAACGCGGCGAAGAACATCACCTCGGTGGCGATGAACCAGATCATGCCGTAGCGGAAGGAGCGGTCTTCCCAGTCGCGGTAGGCGCCGCTCTGCGATTCGGCGATGACGTGGCCGAACCAGCCGAACAGCACATAGACGATGACCGCCGCGCCGGCCAGCATGACCCACTGGCCGGGGCCGGCGTCGTTCATCGTCTGCACGAAGCCGAGCGCCAGCAGGAACATGCCGGCGGACAGGATCACCGGGTACAGGCTGGGCTGCGGAACGAAGTAGTGCGCGCCGTGGCCGGCGTGGGCTGGAGCGTTTTTCATCTTGCCTCCGCGGTGCGGGTAAGGGTCCGGCGTTGGCCGTCGATGCTGAAAAAGGCGTAGGACAGGGTGATGTGGCGGATGTCGGCGGCGACTTCCTGCTTGACGATGAAGGCCAGCGGCATCTCGCGCGCTTCGCCGGGGCCGAGGGTCTGCTGGGTGAAGCAGAAGCACTCGATCTTGTCGAAATGCTGCGCCGCCTGGCCCGGCGTGACGCTGGGCACGGCCTGGCCGGTGACCGCGCGGTCGGAGGTGTTGCGCACCAGGTAGGCGACCTGCTGCAATTCGCCGGGGTGGATGTCGAGGTGGGTGAGCAGCGGCCGCATCTCCCAGGGCAGGCCGGGCATCACCGTGCCGGTGAATTCGACGCGGATGCTGCGGCCCGTATCGACGACGGCGGCCGGCGCGGCGCTGGCGCTGAGGCCGCCGACGGTAAAGCCGCGCCCCGCTCCGGCGGTCTTGCCGTTGAAGCCGGTGGCCTCGCAGAGCACGTTGTAGAGCGGCACCAGTGCAAAGGCGAAAGCAAAGGCGCCGGCCACCAGCAACAGCAGGCGGCCGATCAGGCGGCGGTGGCTGGCGGGAGCGGCGGGCACCTGTTCCATGGCGCTAACGCGGGATCAACAGCCCGAGCAGGTAGATGGCCAGCACGGCGGCGCCCAGCCACCAGCCGAGGCGGCGGGCGGCGGCGCGCCGTGAGGACAAGTCGGCCGGGGAAAACGCCGCTGCGTCGGCGGATGGGGGGGCGGGGGGCATCGGCTCTCCGATCTGAAAGTTGCCCGGCTTCATTTGATCACCGGCTGGGTTTCCCAACTGTGGTGGGGCGGCGGCGAGGACAGTTCCCACTCCAGCCCTTCGGCGCCTTCCCAGACGCGGCCATCGACCTTGGGGCCGCCGCGCACGCAGCACCAGATGTTCCAGGCAAAGATCAACTGGCTGAGGCCGAGGATGAAGGCGCCGACCGTCGACATGGCGTTGAATTCGGCGAACTGCAGGGCATAGTCGGGAATGCGCCGGGGCATGCCGGCGAGGCCGAGGAAGAACTGCGGCATGAAGGTCAGGTTGAAGGAAATCACCGTCAGCCAGAAATGCAGCTTGCCGAGCTTTTCGCTGTACATGTGGCCGGTCCATTTCGGCAGCCAGTAATAGACGCCGGTCATCACCCCCATGATGCCGCCGGCGAACAGCGCGTAATGGAAGTGGGCGACGACGAAGTAGCTGTGGTGATACTGGGCGTCGGCGGCGACGTCGGCGAGGATCAGCCCGGTCAGGCCGGCGATGCCGAACAGGACGATGAAGCCGACGGCGAACAGCATCGGCGTCTCGAAGCTCATCGCCCCCTTCCACATGGTGGCGATCCAGCAGAAGAAGAGCACGGCCAGCGGCAGCGAGATGGCCATGGTGCTGAACATGAAGTAGATCAGCGCCGGCACCGGCAGGCCGGCGGTGAAGAAGTGGTGCGCCCAGACCACCACCGAGAGCAGGCCGATGGCGATGAAGCTGTAGACCTGCGCCTTGTAGCCGTAGGCCGGCTTGCGCGAGAAGGTGGCCAGCACATGCGGCATCAGCCCCCATACCGGCAGCAGCAGGATATACACCTCGGGATGGCCGAAGAACCAGAACAGGTGCTGGAAGAGGATGGGGTCGCCGCCGCCGGCGGCGTCGAAGAAATGGGTGCCGAAATGGCGGTCGGTGAGCAGCATGGTGACCGCGCCGGCCAGCACCGGCAGGGTAGCGATCAGCAAAAAGGCGGTGATCAGCCAGCCCCAGGCGAACAGCGGCAGCTTCATCATGGTCATGCCGGGGGCACGCATGTTGAAGATGGTGACGATGATGTTGATCGACCCCATGATCGACGAGATGCCCAGGATATGCACGGCGAGGATGGCAAAGTCGACGCCCATGCCGCCCTGCACCGAGAGCGGCGCGTAGAAGGTCCAGCCGGTGGCGATGGCGCCGTCGCCGATGCCGAACAGGGCCAGCGTGAACGGCAGGGTGAGCAGGATGGCGGCCGGCGGCAGCAGCCAGAAGCCCCAGTTGTTCAGCCGTGGCAGCGCCATGTCGGGGGCGCCGATCATCAGCGGCAGCATCCAGTTGGCGAAGCCGGTGGCGGCCGGCATCAGCGCCGCGAAGATCATCACCAGCGCATGCACGCCGATCAGCTGGTTGAAAAACTCGGGTTTCATCAACTGCAGGCCGGGCTGGAAGAGTTCGGCGCGCACGGCAAGGATCATCAACCCGCCGACGAAGAACATGATCAGCGAGAAGCTCAGGTACATCGTGCCGATGTCCTTGTGGTTGGTCGTCGTCAGCCAGCGCATCAGGCCGCCGGGGTAGTGCCCGGCGTCGTGCGGGGTGGGGTGCGTGGTGGTGGCTGTATTCATCGCTCGACTCCTAGCGCAGGGCCTTGATCTGGGCGGGCTGGACCATGTCGCCCTGTTGGTTGCCGAAGCTGTTGCGTTCAAAGGTGATGACGGCGGCCAGTTCGACGTCCGACAGCGTGTTGCGGAAGGCCTGCATGGCGGAGCCTGCCTTGCCGTTCATCACCCGATCCACGTGACCGTCCTTGGCGGGTTGGCCGTTCATGTCGAACAGCGGGCCGGCGATCACCTTGCTGCCGGCCAGCGCCGGGAAGGCCGGGGGCAGGCCCTGGCCCTCGCTCTGGTGGCAGGCGACGCATTGCTTGGCGTAAACCTCCTTGCCGGCGGCGACCAGTTCGTCCTTGCTCCAGGTCCGCTCGCTGCTGCCGGCCGCGGCCTTGGCCTCGGCCTTCTTGCTGTCCACCCAGGCCAGGTACTCCGGCTCGGGCACGGCATGCACCACCACCGGCATGAAGCCGTGATCCTTGCCGCACAGCTCGGCGCACTGGCCGCGGTAGATGCCGGGCTTCTCGATCAGCACCCAGGTCTCGCGCAGGAAGCCGGGGATGGCGTCGCGCTTGACGCCGAATTGCGGCACCCACCAGGTATGGATGACATCGGTCGACGTCAGCAGCACGCGCACCTTCTTGCCCACCGGCAGCACCACCGGCTGGTCGACTTCCAGCAGGTAATGCTCGCCCTTGGCTTCGGCATTGGCGATCTGGTCGCGCGGCGTGGACAGGGTGCTGATGAACTTGATGCCGGCTTCCGGGTATTCGTACTGCCATTTCCACTGCATGCCGGTGACCTTGAGCACCATGTCGGCCCGCGTCTGGGTGTCCTCCATGTTGATCACCGCCTTGACCGCCGGGATGCCCATCAGCACGAAGTCGATGAAGAGCAGGATGGCGAAGGGCACCAGCGCCCAGAACCACTGCAGGGCGCCGCGCGGTCCGGAGAACCTGGCCGCCTGATGTCCGACGCTTTTGCGATGGCGGATCATCGAATAGATCATGATCGCGAACACCACGACGAACAGCACGGTGATGATCAGCATGAATTCGTTGTGGATGTGCAGCGTCTCCCGCGCGATCGGCGTCACCGGTTCCGGGAAGTTGAAACTGTAGGCCGCGTGCGCGGCACCCGGCAGCATTGCCGGGGCGAGGAGGGCGAGGCGCCGAAGGTGGCGCCAGGTCAGCAGGCTTGAAGACGAAATTCCGGCGCGGCAATGCGCCGTCTCTCGCAAAAAATGCGCTGTGATCGTCATCCCGGCTCCCCCCTTCTGACAACCTGCTTTGCCATCTGAAGCGATATTTTTTAATTAGTTCCGTATTATTTAACTCAATGACACCTACACCCATGAAGCGCTACCGCTTGTTCCTGCTCAATGTCGCCCTGTTCCTGCTGCTTGGATGCCAGCCGGAACCGGTCAGCTTTCGCAACACCGACATCACCGGCGCCAGCTTCGGCAGGGATTTCTCGCTCACCGATCACCATGGCCAGCCACGCACCCTGGCCGATTTTCGGGGGCGGGCGGTGATCGTCTTCTTCGGCTACACCTCCTGTCCCGACATCTGCCCGACCACCCTGGCCCGGCTGGCCGAGGCGATGAAGGAACTCGGGGAAGACAGCAAGCGGGTGCAGGTCTTGTTCATCACCCTGGACCCCGAGCGCGACACGCTGGCCCAACTGAAAACCTTCGTTCCCTGGTTCCACCCCGATTTCCTCGGCTTGCGCGGCGAGCCGACGCAGATCCAGGCGCTGACCACGGAATACCGCGTCTTTGCCAGCCGTCACGCGGTGGAAGGTGCGCTCGGCTACGTCGTCGACCACTCCAGCGGCGCTTATGTTTACGACCCGGCCGGCAGGCTGCGGCTCCATGTGCGCGACCCGAACAGCGTCCAGGACCTGGTGGCGGATCTGCGCGTCTTGCTGCATTAGCCATGCGCGTCTAGCAGTTCTGCTTCTTCGCCAACCGTCAGGCGTGCAAGGTCGGGGTGTATCTTTCCGGAGCAGAAAACGTCTTGTCCCGACTTCACCAACAGGCCAGAGAGAGGACGGAAGGGGAGATCTTCGAGAGCAGGGGGGCGGCCTTGAGGTCAAGGTGGATGGCATGCCGAGCGTCCTGGTGTGTATGATGCTTGGGTTTGTGCGTTTGGCATGAGTTTCCGGTGTTCTTGTATGTCATGGGAAATGAAGTGCCCTGATGTTTTCCTGGGGCTTGCTTGCCAATTCATTCCCCCCTTTCCCTGGAGGCGTGACCTCGTGATACCGTCCGTACTTCGCCTGCCGTTGAATTTTGCGCCCAACCGCCTGCAGGCTGATTTGGCGCATCTGCAATCGCAACAGTGGTTGCCTCATTTCAATACCCGCATCTATGACGGTGACTGGAGCGGCTTGCCCCTGCGCGCCGTGCCCGGTAGCGTCATCCCGATGTATTCGGACCCGCAGGCCGAAACCTGGGAAGACACCCCACTGCTGCAAAGCTGCGACTACTTTCCGGAAGTTCTGGCGACTTTCCAATGCCCTCTGTTGGCGGTGCGTTTGCTCAGACTGGGTGCGGGCTCAGTCATCAAGGAACACCGCGATCCGATGCTGAGCCCGGAACATGGTGAAGTGCGCATCCATGTCGTGGTGGCGACGAACCCCGATGTGGAGTGTCGTATCGACGGGGTCAGTTATCGTTGGGCGGCCGGCGAATGCTGGTACGGGAACTTCACCTTGCCGCATAGTTTCACCAATCGTGGTACGACCGAGCGCTTGCATATCGTGCTCGATTGCAAGCTCAACGATTGGTTGCGCGGTTTGCTTGAGGCCTGAGCAGATGGACGGAAGCAGCGAAGAGGCAATTCAGGCCCTGCGTCGAGTCGTGCATGACGATCCCGTCCGGCAAGCGCGCCTGTTTGCCTTGACCAATGCCGGCGAGTTTGTTGCCGCCGTGTTGCAAATGGCGCAATCCCAAGGGATAGGGCTACAGGAAGAAACCGTGTGGCAAGCCATGCGCAGCGGTCGTCGCTCCTGGTCCGACAGAAAGCGGCCATGACGGACATGGACAGGCTCGCCGGTTGGATACCGTTGTTCTTGTCGATGCGCGACGCCAAGGCGCAAGTGGATTGGGGCTATATGGGAGCGGAGCGATTCACCGAGCCGTTCTGTCATGACACCTTGGCCAGGCTGGCGGCTCGGCCATTCAACCAGTTGTTGCGCCAGCAGAGCAGTTTGGATCTGTTGCTGGAGCGCGCATCGAGCCATCCTGGCCTGCCACTGCAAGGTATGGTGTTTCACCTGAGCCGTTGTGGCTCGACGCTGGTGGCGCAATGGCTTTCGGCGCTCACCGATAGCGTTGTGCTGTCAGAGCCGGAAGCTGTGGATAGCTTGTTGCAATGGCCCGCCCCGGCGGCGGGGGCGGAAACAATTCGCGCCTTGCTCGCCGCACTGGGTCAGCCGCGCCGCGTTGGTGATCGCCGCCTGTTTCTGAAAACCGATTGCTGGCATACCGCCCACATCGATCGTTTGCTGGCGGCCTATCCCGATACGCCCTGGATTTTTCTCTACCGCGATCCGCTGGAGGTACTGGTGTCGCATCAGAGAATGCCCGGCTGGCATCTGGTGCCGGGCTCGATGAAAGTCCACGGCCTGCATCCGCCCGATGAACTGATGAGCCAGCCGCTCGGTCATGGCGCTTGGGTGCTGTCCGTCATTCTGGAACAGGCCAGGCATGCCATGCAGCATCACGGTAACGGTTTGCTGATCAATTACGACGAATTGCCTGAGGCCCTGGAAAACCGACTGGCCGCCCACTTCGGCATCGATCTGGCGAGGCAGGATGTGGACAGCCTGCGCGCGCTAACCGGGCGTAGCGCCAAGCGGGCTTACATGGTTTTTCAACCCGATGGCGCCGACAAACGCGCAACCGCCGATTCTGCTGTGCTTGAAATGGTGGAACGCTGGCTGATCGAGCCCTATCAATCCCTGGAGGAAATCCGCAAGGAGAAGGGCTCTGCCTGAGGCGGGGTTGAGGGCGTGACATGGAGAAAATGTTCGATCGCATGCACACGGAACGCGGCCTGTGCCCGCTCTCGTCGCCGGAAATCCGCGGGAAGTGTGCTAGCGTAGCGTGGAAGCCTTGGCTCTTGCATCA
The DNA here is from genome assembly GCF_048146105.1 of Azonexus caeni. Taxonomy (NCBI): domain Bacteria; kingdom Pseudomonadati; phylum Pseudomonadota; class Betaproteobacteria; order Rhodocyclales; family Azonexaceae; genus Azonexus; species Azonexus caeni. Next base: position 274,602 of record NZ_JBKJAD010000002.1, on the reverse strand, counting down.
CTTGGCGGGACACGATTCTCAAACCCATCGATAGATGAAGAATACGAAATTGGCATGCGAAATCCCTGATTCTGATTGGGCTCTTGAGTATGGCCTAACCGAGGTTTCTTAAATTGCTAGCGTGTGTCTTGTCCCCATGAGCCCATTTCGTAGTTACCGCATCCATGGCCTGACTGTTCTCTCAGCCTTGGAGCTTCCAGAACTGTTTGAGGCGCCGATCGATATCCCGGCGGATGTCCTTGTCGATCTTGGCGAAATTTCCGGGCGATTGCCGTCGATTGCCGATCAAGGTCCGATGTGGCAGGCCGGCGAGGGGCGCTTTCTTCTGGAGGTGCCGGAGGTCGCCCGCTATCTGGTCACGGATGGCAAGCAAGTCCGAATCGACCCCGAGCCTGGCGTGGCGCCCGGCGATATCCGCTTGTATCTGCTCGGCGCGGTGCTGGGGGTTGTGCTGCACCAACGCGGTCTGTTGGCCCTGCATGCCGGCGCTGTCGAGGTGAGCGGTCAGGCCGTGGCGTTCGCGGGGAATTCCGGTGCCGGCAAGTCCACCCTGGTGGCACATTTGCGCCAACGCGGTCATCGTCTCATCGGCGACGATCTGCTGGCGATAAGTTTGGATCGTGAAGGCCAGCCCTGGGCCCAGCCCAGCTTCGCCCGCATCAAGCTCTGGGCAGACGCCCTGTGCCACATCCGCCACGAACCCGAGCGACTGGTGCGCGATCATTCCCGTCTGGAGAAATTTCATCTGGCGCTGGAAGAGGATCACCGCGACCTGCCCCTGCCTCTGGCACGGGTTTATCTTCTGGAGGAAAACCGCCTCGACGATGGCGTCGTCATTGAGCCGTTGCGCGGTCTGGATGCCGTCAATGCTTTGGCGCAAATTACCTACAGGCCCCAGCATGTCAAGGCGCTGGGGCTGGGGCAGTGGCAATTCCAGCAGTGTAGTCGAACCGCGAACCGCATCCAGGTACTACGGTTATGCCGCCCCAAATCTCTCGCTCGCATGGAAGAGGTATTGGATCGTGTGGCGCTGGCCTAGCGTCAGGATGCCTGAAGATTCGGGGCGACAGCAACGAATTGACGCCCATTCGCACCATTCATTCGTTCCCTCCTTCCATCTTGCGGATGAACATTCCGACCGAGAGACCACGCAATAATTTGAGTTTGTATTCGCTGATCACCTCCGGCCGGGTCCAGCCCGTCGTGGGCCAATCGTCCAGGGCCTGGCGCATCGCTTTCAAATCCAGCAGGCGGGCCGCCGTCGGCGAAGCTTCCAGCCGATCCAGCTCGGCCGCCATTTCGTCCCGCTCCCGGCCTGCTGTCTCATACCAGTCGGCGGATTGCAGCCCCTTGCTTCGGGCGTACAGGATTTCCGGCGGTAGCCGGTCGCCGTATGCACGGTGCAGCAGCCAGCGCATCTGTCCATTGCGCAGGAACTGGTTTTCAGGGATGGCCAGGCAGAATTCCAGCAAGCGTACGTCGGCGGTGGGGTCGCGCTCGACGACGCCGGCCTGGGCCAAGGCGTCGAGATAGCTGTCACCCAGATCAACTCGGTAAAGCACCATGAGACGGGCAGCCCGGCCGTCGTGCCAAGGGCGGTAGCTGAGCCGGAGATTGCCCTTCTCAGCCCTGGCGCGAATATCCAGAGCATGGGCGACATCAGGATGCAGTGCGGAGAGTCTGAACAGGCCAGAGAGATCGCCTCGCCGCTGTCGGCTGAGTCTGGACCAAAGCCATTCGGGCATGAACGGCCCCAGCGATTGGCTCAGGATCGATTTCCAGCCCATGGCGCCTTGTCGCTGCAAGGCGCGGGACTCGCGCAACCAGGCCCAGGGCCGGCCTTGCCGTAACAATGCCGGTAATAACATGCGGCCATCGAAAGACAATCCCATATTGCCCCATTGCCCGGTCAGAACGACCCGTGCCCCTCGCGCCTCCGCTGCGTTGCGGATGGCGTTGATCCACAGGGCATTGCTTGGATTAAGCAGCGGTCTTGAGGTGTGTTGGGAATGCCGGTCAAGCTCGCTTAAATGCCGCTCGTCGGTACGAATCAGAATGTGATCCATATTCGGGTGGCGTACCGCCAGCGCGGCGGCGGCGGGGCCTTCGTCGGCGTGGCGCCCCCTGGGGGTGGGGCCGTCAAATCCCTCCCTGGGGACATGCGTGAAGGCCAGCAATTTCTTGTTTCGTTCCGCCAGTATGGGGGCTGCCACGGCACATACGGAGCTGCTGTCGAAGCCGGAACTGAGATGCGCCCCTATTTCTCCCCGTGCCCGTAGCCGGCAACGGACAGCGGTTTCCATGTGTTCTCTGAAGGCTTCGACGTAATCCTCGTCTTGTGGAAGCTCAATGCGGCGTTCCGCAGAGAAACGGTGGTAACAGGTCGTACGTACGCCGCCGTTTTGCATGATCAGGCGGTGTCCCGGTTCCAGGCGCTGGATGCCCAGAAAACAGCTCGATGGGCCAACCCAGGGGATCAGGGCCAGATACTCCGCCAGACGTTCCTGATCCAATTCCCGAGGGATTTGCGGTAGCGCATGCAAGGCCTGGGCAGCGGAGGCGAAGGCGAAAAATCCCTTGCCCTGATGCCAGTAGAGGGGGCGCATGCCCATCGGGTCACGGGCCAGGAACAGGCATTCCGTCAAGGGTGACCAGACGGCGAAAGCGAAATCCCCCAACAGGTGCCGGGGGGATTCTTCACCCCAGGCCTCATAGGCGGACAGCACCAGGGCGCTGTCTGCCATGTTCCGTACCTGAGCGGAAGGGATTCGCAGTTTCTGGGCCAGTTCATCCCGATTGTCCAGGCGTCCGGAAAAGACCAGTACTGGCTTGTTGCCGCCGTTGTTCAAGGGCTGACGATCGAAAACGTCTTCCGGCGTGAAGCGGCGTAAGCTACAAACCAAGGCGGCTTGATTGCGCCGCCAGGCGCGGCTGACTTCCGGTCGGTAAATTGCCAAGGCTTGTAGCAGACGCTCGGTGTCATCCTGGCTGACGGCGTCCCCTTGTCTCCTGATGATTCCGGCAATTGTGCTCATGGTTGGGGGTCAATGCGTGGGTTGGGTGTGATCGTCGCCAGGCAATATCCTCGGCATAATATTGCTTGTCTCGGTCAGCGTTTGGTCGATAAAATCGGTAGCGTAGCATTCTTATTCATCATTCATTCTGGTTTGGAGGTCATCCGTCATGCAAGAGCAAGAAACAGTTGATGTCATGGTTCAAGAAGCCATCGTTGAAGGCCGCAAGGAATGGCAAGCCCCGAAGCTGCGCTCCGCCAGGATCGATCTCAGTACGCAAGCTGACTTGGCTGGTTCTGATGACGGTGGTTTGCTGTCCTGATTCGATACGGCAACAGGGCGCGGTGCGGTGATTCGCCTCATAAGCTGATTCTTGCACTTGCCTTTCCGCGCCTCTAGGTGATGTAAAAAAAGCCCCTGCCTTGGCTGGGGCTTTGTCGTTATCATGCCGTTGGATCAGTTACGAGAAGGCCAAACTCCCTCCAGCGCGATACAGAAACGCAGCACCATGTAAGGCTGCATGTTGGCGTGAGGCTGACTACCGCCGGTGACACCGACAGCCTGGGGACTCATATAGACGGTATTGGCCGTGCCATTCGTGTCATAGAGTTCCGTCCCGGCACCATTTTGACGGAAGACCCCCGGATAATTGCCGGTGGGGGCCGCCGTCTCGGTGACTTCACGCTCGAAGGATAGCGTGTGGTTGTGGTTGGCCATTTGGCTCTGGTTCAGGGTGACCGTGTAGTCGCCGCCGGTGGAGCCATAGGCTCGGGGAGTGAGCCCCGGACCGCTACCTTGGCCCATCGGCAAGCGACCCATGAGGTTGGGCAGGTTGAAGTTGGTCCTGCCATCCCCTCCGAAGGTGGTGCCAACGATGGCGTAGAGCGCTTGGTACTGGGCGAGTGACATCTGCTGCCCGTTACAGTCCGCCCAGTTGTAGGGGGGGTAGGTGTAGGGGTAAATGTGGATTTCCCCGATGAATGGTTCAGCCATGGTGGTCTCCGTTCAATTCCGGCTCGGATATTCACCCTGCAGCGCCACGATGAAGCTGAGGGCCATGTAGGGCATCATGTTGGCATGGGCTTGGTTGCCTCCCTCCATGCTCAAGGTATCGCTCGGGGCCGCGACGGGTTTGTCGAAAGTCGCCTGGGTCTCGTACAGGGTGTTGCCGGCTCCGACATTGGCCAATACGTTGCCGTTGGGAGACGGCAAGCTGGCAAGATCGGTATTGGCCATCCAGGCATGGTTGTGCTGGGGCAGATTGGCCGTGAGCACGGTAACGGTTTCCGTGCCGGAAGCGGACCCTAAGAGGCGTGGGGTCAAGCCGGTGCCGGTGCCGAAGTGGATGGGTACCCGGCCGCGCAGATCAGGCAGGCCTAAGGTCTGCACGCCATCGCCACCGTAGATCGTGCCAAACAGGCTGAAGAGGACTTGGTATTGAGAAATCGGGACTGTCTGCCCGAAACACATCGACCAATTCACCGGTGCGTAGTTACCCGCGAATAGCCGAATTTCACCTACAAATGCATCCATGGGAAGTTCCTTTCGTCAGTTGCGGCTGGGGTAATAGCCCTGCATGGCGATACAGAAATTGATTGCCAGGTAGGGCTGCATGTTGTTGTGGGGAGTGCCTTCCCCCACATTGGAGACCGACTGCTGCCCCATGACCGAAGCGCTGCCGCTGGCGTAGGGGGCATAGGCGGTTGCCTTTCCGGATGGTGTTTGCGCCAGATAGAAGGTGGCATTGGGAACCGCCAGATTGGCCACTTCGTTGGAGGCCTTCACCATGTGGTTGTGAGCCGGCATGGTATTGATGGTGAGTGCCTCGGTTTCGCTTCCACCAATAGCGCCGCGCGTGGAAAACTGTGCGCTGTAATGCATCGGTGCCCGGCCTTGCAGGTTGGGCAGGGCAAAGGTGCTGCTGCCGTCGCCGCCAAAGCTGTTGTACAGCAGGCTAAACAGCGCCTGGTTTTGATTGACGGGCAAAATTGCCCCGTTGCAGAACGACCAGTTGTGGGGCGCGAAGTTGAACCCGAAAGTGCTGATCTGGCCGAGGAATGGATCCGCCATAGCATTTCTCCTGATGAGTTTGGAACGGTGGCGGGGGGATGGCAGCTCCATCAATAAAACCTCCGCCGGCTTGGTAAACGGCTTGGTGGCGTCGACATCGAGGACGTAATGCCAGCCCTCCACGCAAAACCACATTCACCGCGTGAGCCGTGCGTCGCGATAACCTCCCAGGCGATGCCGGGAAAGCCGTCGGCGCATCGTTTTTCATGGTGTGGCAAGAACAGCGACCAACTGCGTCAGTTTCGGGCATGCCATGATGCATGCCTTACAGGGAGGTTCAGTTGAAGACTGCCTGGTAAATCATGGCCGTCTCTTCCCGGCCTACGGGGACCAGAAATATGGCGTGCTCAAAGTCACCCTCTGCGCTGAGCAGGTAAGTTCCTTGTTGCAGTGGCAGTTCGAGCGGGCCTTGAAAAATTAGATGAAAGGGATCGCGGCCTCCCCTGAAACCGCCTTTGCGCTGGTAGGGGGCGACTTCAGTCAGTCGCAGCAGGATGCCTCCTTGTTCCAGGGGGAGTTTGAACTCCTGGTCCAGCATGGGAAGGAAATTGTCGATGTCGAGCGCGGTTGGGGCGGTCATGTGTTCCTCCTGTATTGCGGTGATTGCCGACTTTGGAGATGTCATAGTAAGTTATCATAAACTTGTCTGGTCAAAGTTATGTACAGGGGATTAAATAATGCTCATGGGTAATTCACCCCTTCCCGACAATCTGGGCATCCGCCCGGCGCGTCCGGAGGACAAGGGATTTATCGAATCCCTGTATCGGTCGACGCGGGACGATCTACGCCTGATCGATGCCGAGACGGATTTCATCGAGGAATTGATCGGCATGCAGCAGCGCGCCCAGGGGCAGGGCTACGGAGAGATGTTTCCGAATGCCATGTATTTCGTGGTGGAACACCTCAACGAGCGCATCGGCCGTATCGTGGTGGACTTCGGCCCGAACGAGATTCGGCTGGTTGATCTGGCTTTCGTCCCTCAGGCACGGGGGCGCGGATTTGGCGTCACGGTGATCAAGGCGATGCAGTTCGCCGCCGGACAGTCAAGGGCACCACTGACCCTGGCGGTGAACCGGACAAATGTCCGCGCTCGTCAACTCTATCTCTCTCTCGGATTTCGTGTCGAACAGAGCGATGTGATGACAGAGTATATGGCGTGGTATCCAACCGCCGCCTTTATGCAATGAGTGATTTCCGTCGGAAAACGATTCAAGGACATGGGGCTTGTTAACTGCGGCGGGAATTGACATGGGAGCAGTAGCTAGATGATGAACGTCGAGTTGGACAGTGTCGTTGTTCAGGGACGCGAACAGATTTGTGCCGAGGTGGATGGCGAGGTAGTGATGATGAGCATCGCCCAAGGCAATTACTACGGTTTGGACAGTATCGGTGGGCGGGTTTGGGAACTCATCGCCGAACCGTGCAGCGTCAGGGAACTGTGCGAGCGACTGGTCGTTGAGTTCGCTGTCGATCGAGCCACTTGCGAGGCAGATATCCTGTGTTTTCTCAACGATATGGCAGCGCAGAAACTGATCGACACGCGGACGGATTGATTCGTGGCCGTCGATCGCCTTGCTGAATTCCGGAATATCTGTGCCCCCTTGTTTTCCGAATCAGCCTTTCCCGGGGAGCAACTGGCAGCGGCACACCAGTTGTTCGATCTGCTCAGTGGCATCGTCGGTTACGATGACACGGCACCCACCCGGACCGAGGTGACAGATATCTTTCTGCCCACCGGTAAGGCTATTGCTTTCCAAGGCGCTGCGCGTTGCCTTTGGGAATATGCACGCACCAGTAAATTTCTGCGCGGCGTGGAGGCGGCGTTACGCGAGGCGCAACGACGTTTTCCCGGTCAACGCTTGCGCTTGCTGGAAGCCGGCTGCGGGCCGTTCGCCTTGTTGGCATTGCCCTTGGCATGCCGCTTTGAGCCGGGCGAAGTGGGCTTCACCCTGCTCGATGTTCATGAACGCTCCCTGAGTGCGGCACGCCGCATTGTCGAGACGCTCGGGTTGGCCGACTATGTCGAGGGCTACGTGCGAACCGACGCCGCCACTTGGCGTTGTCCGGAAGCGAAGCGGCCCCATGTGGTGGTCTCCGAAACGATGCAGAACGGCTTGAAGAACGAACCCCAGCTGGCGATTACCCGCAACCTTGCGCCGCAACGCCTGCCCGGTGGTCTGTTCTTGCCTGAAGCGGTGGCTCTGGATTTTTCGCTGCTCACCCATCACAGGGACAATAACGAGGTGCCAATATCGCGGAGCCATCCCGTTGCCACCGTGTTCGAACTGACGCCGGATAATCCTGAGGCGGCGCTTTCCGGTCGGATAACGTTACCGACGCCCTTGCCCAGCAACGCTATTCCAGTCATCAATACGCGCATCCGGGTCTACGGCGATATTTGCCTGGATGAGAACGAGTGTAGTCTGACCATTCCCATCCCGATCAGAACGCTTCCGGTTTTGGCGGCGGGGCAGGTCCTGGATTACGCGTACTTGTGGCACCCGCGACCGAGGATGCACTTTTCAACGATGGCGACAGGCTGAGTTTTCAAGCGTTCAGGCGGGGTGATGGTTTCTGGCAGCGGGACGGTGTTCTTTGCATCAGCGGCTGTTATCCGGGAGCTTCAGTCCAGCCATGCGCCCAGATGGTTGGCAAGTGTTGTGCCCAAGTCATCGACCTGGCGCAGGCTGATTGAATTCCGGTAGTAACGGCCAATCTGATGGCCGATGCCGATGGCTCGCAATTGGATATCGGTGTTTTTTTCCACCCAGGAAATGACTTGCTGCAGATGCTGGTCCAGATAACTGCGGGGGTTGGCCGTCAGCGTGGCTTTATCCATTGGAGCACCATCGCTGACGACGATAAGCAGGCGGCGTGTTTCCGCCCTTCCTGTCAGGCGCTGGCAGGCCCACCACAGGGCCTCTCCATCGATGTTTTCCTTGAGCAAGTCTTCTTTCAACATCAACCCCAGGCTCAGTCGCGCACGTCGCCAAGGCGTATCCATGGATTTGTAGACGATGTGGCGCAACGAGTTGAGGCGACCGGGGCTGGGAGGACTGCCCGCCTGGGTCCAGCGTTCCGCGGGGGGGCCGCCTTCCCAAGCTGCAGTGGTGAAACCCAATATTTCCACCTTGACGCCGCAGCGTTCCAGCGCGCGGGCCAGGATGTCGGCGCAGAGCGCGGCGACGGTGATGGGATGGCCGCGCATGGAGCCAGAGTTGTCAAACAGCAGGGTGACGCAGGTTTGGGGGAACAGCCCGTCTTCCTCGATCCGGAATATCTCGGTTCGGTTGGGGTCGGCCACCAGACGGGCCAGACGGCTGGCGTCGAGCAGCCCCTCTTCCTGATCCAGCGACCAGTTGCGGCGTTGGCGTGCGAGCAGCAGGCGCTGCAACCTGTGGGCAAGCCGGGTTACCAGCCCGCGATAAGGCAGTAGTTCCCCATCGAGACGCAGACGCAAACGATTCAGTTCTGCAGCGTCGACGAGCTCGCGGGCATCTACCACACGGTCATGGGACGAGTCGTAAACCTGGTAGTCGCGCATCAGAACCTCGGGTAGAGGTGGCGGTGCGGTGCCGGGGATGCTGTCCCGGGGCGACTCGGCGACCTGAGGCTCGCCGTCCGAATCTTCCTCATTGCCTTCAACCTGGCTGTTTTCCCCGGAAAACCCCTCATCTGCAGCGGGGACGGAATTCGGGTCTGGTCCGGACGGATCCAGGCTGGATGTGGCGGGAAATTTTTTTTCCAGTGCCAGGGCCAGGCTGCTGGCCCGATTGGCGAATTCGATCGGGTCGTCGATGTACCGGGCAAGAAGGCTCAATGCCTTGGCGACTTCCTCCGGGCAACTTGTCGATTGCCCAAGAAAAATGCCATAGGCCCAGGCCCGCAAGCGATCTCGCGGGTTTGCCGGAAGCGCCGGGCGCAAGGCCAGATTGCTGGCAATGCCGGCTAGCCAGCGTGCACCCAGTGCTTCGGCGCGCGCTTCTTCGAGAGCATCGAACAGGCTGCCACCCAGTGCTCGCGGTCGGTTTTGCCGAGCCGTCTCGGGCAGTCGATAGCGGATGTGGCAAGCGGTGGCATCGGCGTTGCCACGTAGCGCACAGTGACTGTCGACCAATACCAGGTCGGCTTGCCCAGCCAAGGTACGGGCACAGGCGGCGTTGAGTGCCTGCTGTCTTGCCTCAGTAGAAGCTGGCGTTTCCCGACTCAAGAGCGAGTTCCTGATCAAAACAGCGTTGGAAGTATTCGGCGACCAGTGGCTTTTCAGCGTCATCGCACTTGTTCAGGAAAGTGAGCCGGAAAGCAGTGCTCAGACTGCCGAAGATACGGGTGTTTTCGGCCCAGCTGATTACCGTGCGGGGCGACATCACCGTCGATAACTCGCCATGCATGAAACTGGTGCGGGTCAGGTCGGCCAGCGAGACCATGGCCGAGACCAGAGCACGATTTTCCGGTGTGGCGTATTCCGGCATCCTGGACAGGACGATTTCGACCTCCTTGTCATGGGCAAGGTAATTGAGCGTGGCGACGATGTGCCAGCGGTCGAGCTGGCCTTGATTGATCGGTTGGGTGCCGTGGTAAAGACCGCTGACATCGCCAAGGCCGACGGTATTGGCGGTGGCAAAGAGGCGGAAGGCCGGATGTGGGGTAATGACGCGGTTCTGGTCCAGCAAGGTGAGTTTTCCCTCCACCTCAAGCACGCGCTGGATGACGAACATCACGTCCGGGCGACCCGCGTCATATTCGTCGAAGATCAACGCGGTTGGGTGCTGCAAGGCCCAAGTAAGGATGCCGGGGCGGAACTCCGTGATCTGCTGGCCGTTGCTGACGACGATGGCGTCCTTGCCGACCAGGTCCATGCGCGATACGTGGCTATCCAGGTTGATCCGGAGGCACGGCCAGTTGAGCTGGGCCGCGACCTGCTCGATGTGGCTGGACTTGCCGGTACCGTGGTATCCCTGCAGCATGACTCGCCGGTTGTGGGTGAAGCCGGCAACAATGGCGAGGGTGGTTTCCGGATCGAATTGATAGCTGTCATCGCGCAGGGGAACGTGTTCCGATCTGGTGGAAAAGGCTGGAACCCTGAGGTCGGAATCGATCCCGAATGTGTCGCGGACAGACAGGGTGGTATCGGGCCCCGGCCAAAGGGGGGCGGCTGAAGCGTCTGCGGGAATGTTCATGGGGTGATTTGCGTCTGGGGCAACGTGTCTTGCCTCGTGCATAACTTTGTAAGCGGAGACCGCCAGCTTGCGATAAATTTTTCTGGCGCGCAATGCCGTCAATGTGTTCGTGCGAACAATTCGGCGATTGTCACTGGCTCGTCTCCGGGGAGGTTTGAATGAACCAATCGGGGAGCGATGGAAACCGGGTTGGCTGAAGTGTCAGCCAGACGGTCACGGCCAAACGCTGGCGCTTGTGTAAGAATCGCGCCGGCTGGCGCGACCAATGGAAACTACTCCTTCGTGGCCCGGTCCACGGAGAGGCGGAAGGCAATCCCGCCGCCATTGGTTGCCGCAGTCCGGAAGGTTTCGTCATGATTTCGCAAACACTTGTCTTCAACGGCATCACTTTCGCGCTGGCCGCCGCGCTGCTGGTCGGCGCCTGCGGCGATGCCACGTCCGCCGCCCAGGCGGTGAAGCCGAAAATGCCGGCGGTCACCGAGAGCATCGTCCTCGGCATGGGTTGTTTCTGGGGCGCCGAAAAGCGGATGGCGGCGCTGCCCGGCGTTGTCGATGTCGAGAGCGGTTACGCCAACGGCGAGGTCGATGGCACTTATGAGGCCGTGCTGGCGCAGGAAAAGTTGCGCCAGTGGGGACGTTCGGCCAAGCGCAACCACGCCGAGGTGGTCAAGGTGACTTTTGACCCGGCCAAGACCGACCTGGAAAAGGTGCTGATCCAGTTCTGGGAAAGCCACGACCCGACCCAGGGCGACCGTCAGGGCAACGACGTCGGCAGCAACTACCGCAGCGCGGTCTATACGCAGAACGACGTCCAGCAGGCGCTGGCGCTGAAGACGCGCGATGTCTACCAGAAGGCTTTGCAGGCGGCCGGGCGTGGGGCGATCACCACCGAGATCGCGCCGCTGCAGAAGTACTACAGCGCCGAGGAATACCACCAGGATTACCTGGTCAAGAACCCGAACGGTTACTGCGGGCTGGGCGGTACCGGGGTCAAGTATCCGCAGGCCGGCGTTGCCGCGACGACGCCGATGCCGGCGGCCGCCGCCCAGGCGCCCCGGCTGGACGCGGCGAAGCTCGATTTCCAGCGCCAGTTGATCGTCTTCGAAGCCGAGGACTGCGCCTACTGCCGCAAGTTCAAGGCCGAAGTGCTCGACCGCTGGCAATCGCCGGTCGCCATCGCGCGCACGCTCAATCCGCAGCCGCCGGTCGGCTGGACGCTGGAGAAGGCATTGTTCGCGACGCCGACCATCGTCCTCTTCGAGAAGGGCAAGGAAGTGTCGCGCTATACCGGCTACAACGGCGACCAGGAACGCTTCTGGAAATGGCTGGGCTTCCACCTGCTGACGCCGGCGCAGCAGAAGATCGCCTTCGAGCAGGGGACCGAGTATCCGGGTACCGGTTCGCACCTCGACGAGAAGCGGCCCGGCACCTTCGTCGATCCGATCACCGGCGCCGCGTTGTTCCGCAGCGACACCAAGTTCGACAGCGGCACCGGCTGGCCCAGCTTCTTCAATCCGCTGCCCGGCGCGCTGACCGAGCATGTCGATGTCAGCCACGGCATGCGCCGGGTCGAGGTGCGCAGCGCCAGCTCCGGCATCCACCTCGGCCACGTCTTCGACGACGGCCCGCCGCCGACCGGCAAGCGCTACTGCATCAACGGCAACGTGCTGAAATTCGTTCCCGATCAGGTTAAGCAGGCGGGCAAGTAGGCGGGCGGCGGCTGCCGGGTAAGGCGAGCCGCTACAATGGGCGGCTTTCGTCCCGCGGTCCCGTCCATGAACCTCGTCATCGTCAGTCCTTTTCTCGGCGACGCCAACAACGGCAACTGGCGTACCGCCTGCCGCTGGCAGCGTCTGCTGGCCGGGGCAGGGCGCTTGCGCATCGTCCGCGATTGGCCGGATGCCGAAGCGGCCGCCGACCAGGCGATGATCGCCCTGCATGCCCGGCGTTCGGCGGCGGCCATTGCCGCCTGGCATGCTCGGCGCGGCAGTCACGGCCTGGCCGTGGTGCTGACCGGCACCGATCTGCACCGCGACATCGCCGTCGATCCCGCCGCCATCGCCTCGTTGTACGCCGCGCAGGCGCTGGTCGTCCTGCACGAGTGCGGCATCGCCAGCTTGCCGGCGGAAGTGCGTGGCAAGGCGCGGGTCATCCTGCAATCGGCGCCCGCCCGACGCACGCCGGCCAAGACCGGGCGCCATCTCAATGTCGTGGCGGTCGGCCATCTGCGCCCGGAAAAGTCCCCGGAGACACTGTTCGCCGCCGCCCGCCAACTGGCTGGAGCGCGCGATATCCACATCCGCCATCTCGGCGGCGTCCTCGATCCGGCGCTCGGTGCCGCCGCCGCGGCGACCATGGCCGACTGTCCCGCCTACCGCTGGCTCGGGGCGCAGCCCCATGCGGCGGCGCGGCGGGCGATCCAGCGGGCGCATCTGCTGGTCCATCCGAGCCGGATGGAAGGCGGCGCCAACGTCGTCATCGAAGCCATCACCTGCGGCACGCCGGTGCTCGCCTCGGCGGTGGACGGTAACATCGGCCTGCTCGGTGCCGATTATCCGGGCTATTTCCCCTGCGGCGACAGCGCCGCGCTGGCTGAATGCCTGCGCGAACTGCGGCGCAGCCAGGGTGCTGCCGACGGCCTGCTGGTCCGGCTGCGGGCCGCGGTGGCGGCACGCGCCGAACTTTTCCAGCCGTCGCGCGAGCAGGCGGCCTTGCGCGAACTGGTACACCAACTCGCCGCCTGATGCCTGGGGTATGCCCGGGGTATACATCGACGGTCGCCGGTGAAAGAATGCTGGCGTTATGTTCTTTCGCCGCCGCCCATGGATATCGTCATTCTTGATGGTTGCGCCGCCAGTCATCCGGTCAGCCAGCAACTGCGGCAACTGGTCGCCGGGCGCGCTCTTTCGGTCAGCCACTTCGCCCTGGCCGGCATCAATCTGGCGCCATGCACCGGCGATTTCGATTGCTGGACGCGCACCCCGGGCATTTGCCGCACCCGCGATGCGGCGCAGGAGATCGCCTGCGCCATGCGCAACGCTCGCCTGGTCATCTTCCTGTCGCCGGTCGTCTTTGGCGGTTACAGCGCCGATCTGAAAAAGGCCGTCGACCGCCTGATCGGCCTGGTGCATCCCTTCTTCACCAAGCGCGACGGCCTGACCCGGCATCGGCCGCGCTACCGGGATTACCCGCCGATGCTTTTCCTCGGCCTCAGCGACCGCAGCGACGACGCGACCTCGACGACTTTCCGCGAGTACGCCGGCGGTAACGCGATCAACCTGTTGGCTTCGCGCTATGTCTGCCGCATCGTCTCGCCGCAGGCCGACGACTGTCCTGCGCAACTCGCCGCCGCGCTGGACAGCGCGCTGGCCGCCGATGTCGGTGACGTCTTCCCGGCCCCCGCCGCCGACGCGCTCGCCGCAGTCTGCCGTGCCGATCCCGGGCCGCCGCTGGCGGCGCCGGCAACGGCGGCGATTTTCATCGGCAGCGCCCGACCCAAGGGCGGCAGCACCTCGGAAGCGCTGGCGCGCGGGCTGGCGGCGGCGCTGGAGGATAAGGGAACGCGTTGCACGCTGCTGCACGCAGCCGCCTTCATCAAGCCCGGTGCGGCCGCCGAGCGGGCGCTGGCAACAATGCTGGCGGCCGATCTGCTGGTCGTCTCAGCGCCGCTCTACGTCGATGGTTTGCCCTACCTGACGACCCGCGCCCTCGAACGCCTCGGTCGGCAACTCGCGGCGCTTGACGTTGGGCCGCGCCGTCTGGTCGGCATCCTCAACTGCGGCTACCCGGAAGCTGTCCATAACCGCAGCGCGCTGCGCCAGTTACGGCATTTTGCCGAACAGCACGGACTGGCTTGGGGCGGGGGACTGGCGCTCGGTGCCGGAGAAATCATCCATGGTCGGCCGATCGACGATCACCCGCTGCTGCTGCGCCGGCCGATCCGCGCCTTACGCCTGGCCGGTGCCGCGCTCGGCGCCGGGCTGCCGGTACCCGAACCGGCGATCCATCTGATGACCCGGCTGTTGGTGCCGGCCGGTTTGTTCCGCCGGCTGGCGGCTATCCGCTGGGTCAGGGATGCGCGCGCCAATCACTTGCCGCGCGCGGCACTCGATCTGCAGCCGCATTCCGGCACTACCTGAATCAGCCCGGATTGGTCGCGTAAGCGACACCGCCGGTCAGGCAGGCGTAGGTCGCAGGCAGGGCTCCGGGCAGCGACCAGCCGAACAACAGTTCCTCGGCATCGGCAACGCTGGCGCCGGAGCAGAGGATCTGTTCGGACAGGTGAGCGAAAGCGGCCAGCCGGATCCAGAACAGGGTTTCTTCGGTCAGTCGGGGGTCCATGATCATCTCCCGGGAAGCAGTGCGCACAATCATGCAACATCTGTTCCATCAGGAGTGATCGCAGCCACTAACGGAACACCAGGTCAAAACCGGCACAAGCCAGGTGCGTGGCCGGCGTTTATCGCCGCCTGGCGGTGCGTGGACCGGGCCTGTTCACCGCCGGTGGCGGGTGGCTAGCGCTTGCCGGCAGTCTGCTGGCGGGAAAGCGCGTGCGGGCGCCAGGTTTCGTGACAGGCCATGCAGGCGTCCATGATTTCCCGGTAGTCGGCGTAGGCTTGCGGCCACTGTCCCTGGCTGGCGGCGACCGACAGGCGCTCGGTCGCGCTGTGGAAGACCTTGTCGTAGGCGGGCATCACATTCTTGAAGGCTTCCCGCTGTTCCGGGACCATGGCGGCGCCGGGGCCCTGGGCCGGTGCCGGGTGAGCGTCAAGGAGATGGGCGCCGAGTACCGTCATTTCCTTGTTCTCGGCCAGGATGCCATCGAGGATCATCGACGTGGCGCGCTGCATGATCTGCATTAGCTGGGCAAAATTGATGTCGGCTTTGGCCTTGGCGGCAAAGGTGGCTGCGAAATCGTCATGGGCGGCCAGCCCCGGGCTGACGGTGATCAGGGCGGCGGCAAGCAGGGGAGGGAGGTGGCGATTCATGGTGTCTGTGTGATGAAAAAATAATTCATCATACCTCTCTTGCTAGATTAGCGTCTCCTTCTGTAGTGCTTTCGCGTTTGCCGGCGAGCGCCGAAACCATCATCGGTAGCTTGATTTCGAGCATGCTGAGGACGACTTCCGCTTCGTGAATCTCGCTGCGCCGCAGGGCTTGTTCGATGCGTTCGGCGAGATAGCGGATTTCGCCGGCGCCGAGGTTGGCGGCGGAACCCTTGAGGGCGTGGGCGAGTTGTTCGCCCTCGCGGAGCTGACCGGCGAGGATCAGTTCGCGCAGGCGGCTGGCATCGTCGGCGTGGGTGGCAATGAAGAGTTCGATGACCCGGCGGTAGGTGGCCAGCTTGCCGTGTACGGCGCGCAGCCCGGCGTCGACGTTGAGTCCTTCGATGCCGCCAAGCATCTGCTTGAGGCGGGCAATCTGATCCTGGACTTCGGGATCGGCGGCGCTGCTTGCGGCGGGAGCGGTCAGCGCTTGCGCCGGCAGCCAGCGCAGCATGGTGCTGTAGAGCTGCTCGGGATCGACCGGCTTCGCCACGTGGTCGGCCATGCCGGCATTGAGGCAGGCCTGGCGGTCTTCGGCGAAGGCATTGGCGGTCATTGCCAGGATCGGCGTTTCGCTGGCGCCGGGCAGGCGATGGATCTGGATGGTGGCGGCGATGCCGTCGAGACGCGGCATCTGCATGTCCATCAGGATCAAGTCGTAGGTGTTTTTCCTGGCCAGTTCGACAGCAGCCAGGCCATCCTCGGCGAGGTCGACGGCGAGGCCGACCTCACGCAGCAATTCGAGTGCGACCTCCTGGTTGATCGGGTTGTCTTCCGCCAGCAGCACGCGGCGTCCCCGCAAACGGCCAAGATCGAGTGCGCTGACCGGCAGCGGCTGGGTGGTCGCTTCGCCGCTCAAGGATTCGAGGATCGCGTCGTGCAAGGTTGA
Organism: Azonexus caeni; assembly: GCF_048146105.1. Lineage (NCBI taxonomy): Bacteria > Pseudomonadati > Pseudomonadota > Betaproteobacteria > Rhodocyclales > Azonexaceae > Azonexus > Azonexus caeni. Next base: position 258,404 of record NZ_JBKJAD010000002.1, on the reverse strand, counting down.
AGGGGTGACCGGCTTGCTCAGGCTGAGGCGGATGCCGGCATCGTGCAGTTGATCGGCCGGTTCGTCGCGGCCGTAAGCGGTGACCAGGATCATCAACGGCGGGCGCGGCAGATGCAGCGCCTGGATCTGTCGTGCCGTCTCGATGCCGTCGAGGCCGGGCATTTTCCAGTCAAGCAGGACGAGGTCGAAGGGCTGGCCGCGTTGTGCGGCGGCGGCGACTTGCTGGATCGCCTGCTGGCCGCCGCTGACGCTGGCGCCCTGCAACTGCAGCATGAGCAGCATGTCGACCAGCGCGTCGCGCGCTTCGTCGAGGTCGTCGACAACGAGGACGCGCAGGCGGCGCTCGATGCCGCGGCCCGCTTGGATTTGCGCAGCCGGACTCCGGGCGGGCTGGAAGGGAATCTCCGCCCAGAAGGTGCTGCCCTGGTCCGGCGCGCTGGTGACGCCGACGCGGCCGCCCATCAATTCGGCGAGACGCCGGGAAATGGCCAGACCGAGACCGGTGCCGCCGAAGTTGCGGGTGGTCGACAGGTCGGCCTGCTCGAAGGGTTGGAACAGGCGCGACTGCTGCTCCGGGGTGATGCCGATGCCGGTGTCGCTGATTTCGAAGCGGATGCGAATTTCCTCCGGCCGCGGAGTATCGACCTTGCGGGCGCGCAGGCTGACGACGCCGTGCTCGGTGAACTTGACCGCGTTGTTGGCGAAGTTGAGCAGGATCTGGCCGAGCCGCATGCGGTCGCCGCAGAGCATCATCGGCAGTGCCGGATCGATGCGGGTGACGACTTCCAGATTCTTGTCCGCCGCCTTGTCGCCGATCAGCACGTGGATGCTGCGGAACAGGCCGTCGAGGTCGAAGTCGGCGTTTTCCAGGGCGAGCTTGCCGGATTCGATCTTCGAGAAATCGAGGATGTCGTTGATGATGCCCAAGAGGTGCTGGGCGGCGTCGCCGATCTTGTCGAGGTGTTCGAACTGCCGCGGCAGCACCGCGTCACGCCGCATCAGGTGGGTGAGGCCGAGAATGGCGTTCATCGGCGTCCGGATTTCGTGCGACATGTTGGCCAGGAAGGCGCTCTTCGCGCGGTTGGCGGTTTCGGCAGCGAGCCGCGCCTGGTTCACTTCGGCGGTGCGCTGTTCGACCAGGCTTTCCAGATTTTGCTGGTAGTCACGCAGTTGTTTTTCGGCGTCGTGGCGGTCGAGCAGGGCCTGACGGAAATCGAGAACGGCCGCCGCCAGCGGCGCGATTTCGCCGTGCTTGCGGCGTGCCAGGCGTTCGATTTCTGGTAGCGGCGCCGGGCTTTCGCGGCTCGCGGCGAGGCTCATCATGCCCTCGGCGAGCAGCGACATCCGGCGGCTGAAGTAGTTGGCGATCAGCAGCGCCAGCGCCAGCATGGCGAGCATGCCGGCGATGACGGTCAGGCGGACGCTGGCGAAGTGTCTGGCGAAGGCGCTGGTGGCCGCCTCGTTGCGTGCCTCGACGCGTTTGCCGAGGACGAGGGCGAGGTGGTGAGCATGTTCGGCAAAGGCGATGAAATGGGCGCGCGCCTGGTCGATGTGGCGGCTGGCGGTGCCGGGATCGATGGCGGCGATGTCGGAGGCCATCACCACGTAATTGCGGTAGCCCTGAAAGTCCTCGATCAGGGCCTGCGCCTCGCGCTCCGGAATCACCAGGCGCCGCGTGTGTTCGGCGAGGTCGGTGACGCGGCGGTCGAGCGCCGCCATCTGGTCGACCAGGCTGGCATGGCTGCGGTAGAGAGCCGCTTCGGCCATTTTGCCGTCGCGGGCGAGGCCGAGGGTTTCGCTGACTTTCAGTTGCTTGGCGGCGAGCGTTTCGCTGAGCGCGGTGGCTTCGTTGAGCAGGGCCAGCAGTTCGCGCTGTTCGGCGTTGTCGTCGGCCTGCTGCTGCTTCAGGCTGTACACCGTGCTCAGGTTGAAGATCATCGCGCTGCCGCCGACCAGCAACAGCGGCAGCAGGATGATCAGGGTCAGGGTGCGCCGACCGCCGCGACGGAGGAAGTTTTCCATCGCCGCATCACTTGAGCAGGCCGGGCCAGTCGGCCGGGTGGATGCTGGCGGCGTATTCGTAACCGGCGTTGCCGGTTTGCCGGAAGACGACGATGGTGCCTTCTGGTTTGACGAAGAAGCCGATCAGATCGTCGAGATTGGGGGCGTGGGCGATGATCAGCGTGTTGCCGCCGGCTTTCACCGGTTCGGCAAGCAGCTTTTTCAGGGCGGCGATCCGCGGCTGCTTTTGCTCGCTGGTCATGTTGGCCGAATACATCAGCGGTTCGCTGATTTCGAACGCTTCGCCGATTGCCAGTTGGGCCGATTCCCGGGTGCGGCACATCGGACTGACCAGCACGCGGTTGAGTGGCAACTTCGCGCTGCGCAGATGGCGGCCGATGTCGCGCATCAGTTGGCGGCCGGCGTCGGAAAGCAGGCGCTGGGTCGAGCAGTCGCTGAGATCCACCGCCGGAAAACGGTCGGCGTGGCTGTTGTCGGTATTGCCGTGACGCATGTAGAGGACGAAACCGCCGCTGCGGATCTGCTCGAAGAGTTCGCGGGTGATCGGTTGTTCGATGAAGGTCGGGGTATCGGCTGCGGCGACGGACAGCGAAAGCAGGATGCCGGACAACAGGCAAGTCAAGGTCTTCATGAATTTGCCTCCGCGGGGGTTTTTGTAAAGTTTTGTACATTAAAGCACAGCAAATGCTTATACGCGAGCGGTTTATGCGTTCGTAATTCCCCTGGCCGGGTCGGGATTTTCAGGTGCCGCAGAAAGTCCGGTAGCTGTCGCTGAAGGCGGCGGGCGCCGGGGTGGCGTAGGCGGCGGCTGCAGGGCGGGCGTCGAACGGGGCGCGGACGACCTCGCGCAGGCGTTCGAACGGGGCGAAGTCGTTGCCGTCTACGGCGGCGTCGAGGGCGGCCTCGACCTGATGGTTGCGCGCGATGTACAGCGGGTTGGCGGTCCGCATCGCCGCCAGCAGCCCCGGCGGGCGCTGCGGCTGGCGGGCTTGCCAGCGGGCGAGCCAGGCGGTAAAGCGCGCTTCGCCAGCGATCAGGTCCGGCGTGCTGCCGGTGGCAAGCTCATAAAGCGCACGGAAGGCGAGGGTGAAATCGTTCTTGCCGGCTTGCAGCAGGGCGAGGAAATCCTCGATCAGGCGGCGGTCATCGGCGGCGTCGCCGCGCTCGTCGATCCCCAGCTTGGCCCGGAAGACGTCCAGCCAGGCGGCGGCGTGGCGGTCCGGGAAGGCCGCGATGATATCCGTGGCAATGGCGACGGCCCGCTCCTGCTCGGCGTCGAGCAGTGGCAGCAGGGTTTCGGCGAAGCGAGCGAGGTTCCACTGCGCGATCGCCGCCTGGCGGCCGTAGGCGTAGCGGCCTTGGTGGTCGATCGAACTGAAGACGGCGGCCGGGTCGTAGGCTTCGAGAAAGGCGCAGGGGCCGTAGTCGATCGTCTCGCCGGAGATCGTCATGTTGTCGGTGTTCATCACGCCGTGGATGAAGCCGACGCCGAGCCAGCGCGCGACCAGTTCGGCTTGCCGTTCGGCGACCGCCTGCAGCAGGTCGCGGTAGGGTTGGCCGGAGCTTTCCCGGGGCCCGCCATGGCGGGCGATCACGTAATCGGCCAAGCGTCTGACCGCCACTTCGCCAAAATGCTGGGCCAGGAACTCGAAGGTGCCGACGCGCACGTGGCTGGCGGCGACGCGGGTCAGCACGGCGCCGGGCAGCGCCCGTTCGCGGCGCACCGGATCGCCGGTGGCGACGACGGCGACGGCGCGCGTCGTGGGAATGCCCAGCGCGTGCATCGCCTCGCCGATCAGCGCCTCGCGCAGCGCCGGACCGAGCGCGCACTTGCCGTCGCCGCCGCGCGAGAACGGCGTGCGCCCGGAACCCTTGAAAGCGATGTCGCGCCGGCGCCCCGCGCGGTCGATGACTTCGCCCAGCAACAACGCGCGGCCGTCGCCCAGTTGCGGCGAGAAACCGCCGAACTGGTGGCCGGCGTAAGCCTGGGCGACCGGCTCGGCGCCTTGCGGGACGCGGTTGCCGACCAGCGCGGCGACGCCGTCTTCGCTCGCCAGCGCCGCCGGGTCGGCGCCCAGTTCGCGCGCCAGCTCGCGGTTCAGGAAACGCAGCGTCGGTCGCGAGGCGGCCGCCGGCGGCCAGCGGACGCAGAAATCGGCAAGGTCGCGGGCATAGCTGTTGTCGAAGGTGAACAGGTCGGGCATGGACGGCATCCGGAAGGCGGCGCCGGTTCGACCGGGCGCCGCCGCCTTGGTTCCGCTTGCCGGCGCCGGCGATCAGCCGGCCCTGGCGCCGCCATCCAGCCACGAACGGATCGATTCCTCGATCGCGCCATAGGGATAGTCGTCCACCGGCTCGATCCCGGCATCCGCCAGGCGCGATTTCGGGCCGTCGCCGATGCGAGCGGCGAACAGCGCGCGGCAATCGGCGAGGGCGCGCAGGATGACCTCGCGCTTGTCCTCGTCGCCGTGGCCGCCCTGGCAGTAATGTTCGACCAGACGCTTTTCGCAAAACACGGGTTGCCCCTGATCGATGAGGTAGATGCTGAATTCGTCGGCGTGGCCGAAGTGCAGGTCGATCTGGCTCTGGTTCTTGGTGGCGACGGCGACGCGAAGTTGCTCTGCGGGCGTGCTCATGGTTCGTTCTCCTGGGACGTGGGGGCTGCCGTCAGCTTACATGGGGGTGATGTCATACGCGGCATAGATGGCGTCCTGCGCCTTGCGGAAGTCTTCCGTCGCGAATTCGAATCCTTCCTGCTTCAGGAATTCCCGGCCGGCTTGACGAAAGGCATCATCGCCGCGCATGCGCTTGATGTAGGCGACAGCCGAGGCTACGGACATGCTAGTTCTTCGGTCCATACAGGTGGGTTGAAATCAGGTTTTGCTTTCCACGACAATGAAGCGCTGGCGCAGCCAGGCGCTGAACAGGTTGAGCCGGTTGTTGGATGGCGCTGGGGGCGAGTTGTTCGAGCGTCTCGGCGCATAATTTGCCGAGAATTTTGGTGGAGTGGAGGGTCGGCGCGGCGACGAAGATGACGCCCCAGACCCAGCCGGGCACCGAGCGCAGGATGTTGAGGAAGAAGACGGTTGAAGCGGGATTGGTTGCGGCCTTCTCAGGGGGGAAGGCGTGGGGGAGAGGGAAAACCTGCAGGAAATCCCCGGGTGGGGGGGCTTGAGCAGTCGCTTCCGACTGCGCCTTGTACCCTGTTGTTGTACCCCTTTATTCGCCAGGGTGTCTGATTGTTCAATGCAATCAGGCACCTGGGAATAAATTGGCGGAGTGGACGGGGCTCGAACCCGCGACCCCCGGCGTGACAGGCCGGTATTCTAACCAACTGAACTACCACTCCGCGCTAAACCTTGGCTTGCTGAAATGCCGGCTATGAAACCGGGCTTCGGCTGGGATACGCCGTGCAGCAACCGAAGCCGCGCATTATAGTGAACTCCGACGGGAGGCGCAAGGCGCTTTTTCGATTTAAGCGTGTCGTGCTCACGGTTTCCCTTGCCAGCTAGGGTCGATGGTCAGTTGCAGCGCATTATCCTGTTCCAGTCGCGCGAGCAGGGCACGGGCCTGCTGGGTGAATTGCGGAAGCTGTGCGGCGTCGAGCTTCTTGCCGGGGAGGAATTTTTCGCTCAGGGGATTGACGAAGTCGTTGCCGTGTTTCACCCGGTAGTCGAGGTGCGGGCCGGTGGAGATGCCGGTCGAGCCGACCAGGCCGATGATCTGTTTCTGCTCGACGCGCGCGCCGCGGCGGATGCCCTTGCCGAGGCGCGACAGGTGGTTGTAGTAGGTTTCGTAGCCGGCGCGGTGGCGCACCCTGACCTGGATGCCGTTGCCGCCGTTGCGGCCGGCGAAGCTCACCACGCCATCGGCAACCGCCCATACCGGCGTGCCGATCGGCGCCGCGTAATCGATCGCCAGGTGCGGCCTGACGCCGCCGAGCACCGGGTGCGGGCGACGGTAGGTAAAGCCGGAGCTGATGCGGGAGAATTCCAGTGGCGAGCGCAGGAACATCTTTTTCAGCGAATTGCCTTGCGCGTCGTAATAGCTCAGCCGTTCCGGGGCGCCGCCCAGGGTGGCAAAGCCGATGCCGGTCAGTGTCTGTTCGCCGCTGACGTACTGGGCCGCCAGGATGCGTCCGAAATCGACCGGCACGCCATCAGCGTAGCGTGTTTCGATCAGGATGTTGAAGCGGTCGCCGGGCTGCGTGTCGGCGGTGAAGTCGAACTCGGATTCGAAAATCTGCACCAGGTCGAGCAAGGCCGAGGGGGCGATGGCGCCGCTCTCGACAGCGTCCCAGAGCGAATTCTTCACTTCTCCCTGGCGCATTTCGACCCGGATTTCCGGTTTGGTCGTGCTGCGTTCGACTTTCCAGCGGCCGTCGCGGTTGATCGCCTTGAAGCGTAGCCAGGCGCTTGGTGCATGGACCAACATGGTCGGTCGGGCATCGTCGTCGCGATGCAACAGGAAAGAGTCGCCCGGTCGCAGCGAGCGCAGGTTGGCGCCGGCGGCTTCGAGCGCGGCGGTGATCTCGTAGGCCGTGTCGGAAGGGATGTCGTGGCGTAGCAAGGCGGCGACCATCGTGTCGCCATCGCCGAGCTTGATCGTCTGCCCCGGTGCCTGGTCCGGTGTTGTTACATTGGCTGGCGCTGCGGTCGTGGCAGCTTTCGCATCATGCGGGCTGGGGGTGCCGGTTGTCCAGAGCAGCCAGCCGAGCAGGGCGGCAGTTGCGGTGAGGATGGCGGTCGTGCGCAGCAAGGCGCGCGAATTTTGGATCATTGCTTGTCACTTTCTCGCGTCGGGCGATACTCGGGAAGGCAGAAATGAGCGCAAATCACTCGCGGCGAGTCATGCCCGCTGGCTTTGTTTCGAGAGAAGAGGCTCTTTTCGGCATCCGGAAGAAAAGGTGCCTGAGCATGGTCCTGAGTCAGATACTTTGCCTGACCTTGGCGTCCCCACGGGGATTCGAACCCCGGTTACCGCCGTGAAAGGGCGGTGTCCTAGGCCTCTAGACGATGGGGACCTGGACTGATTTGTAGTGATTCGGTGCCTGGTGGAGGTAAGCGGGATCGAACCGCTGACCTCTTGCATGCCATGCAAGCGCTCTCCCAGCTGAGCTATACCCCCAGTTCCGAGAGACAGCCGAATCATTTTCCAATCTGCCGCCGTGGCAACAAACCGGAAATACAACAAAACCTGGCCTGGAGCGGCGAACCGTATTGGCGCTTTGTTTTTGCTGCCCGGTTGCTGTCTCCAGCGCGGCGCGAACTATAGCACAGCTTTTTCGGGCTTGGGTAGGGGCGCGGCAATTTCATTTGCCGGTGCGCCATCATCTGCCTGCAACATCCGCTCGCTACGCTGCCTGCCATCCTGCCAACAAGCAGACCCCGAGGAAAAATCGATTGCAAAGTGAGCGTGCATGAAAATCGCCATTGCCGGTACCGGCTATGTCGGACTGTCCAACGCCGTGCTCCTGGCGCGGCACAACGAGGTGGTCGCTCTCGACATCGTTGCCGAGAAGGTGGAGATGATCAACCGGCGTCAGTCGCCGATCGCCGATCCCGACATCGAAGCCCATTTCGCCGGTGAAACGCTGAACCTGCGCGCCACGCTCGACAAGCACGACGCCTACGCGGGGGCCGCCTACGTCATCATCGCGACGCCGACCGATTACGATCCGGAAAGCAATTACTTCAACACCGCCTCGGTCGAGGCGGTGATCCGCGATGTCGTCGCGATCAATCCCGATGCCGTGATGGTGATCAAGTCCACCGTCCCCGTCGGCTACACGCGCAAGGTCCGCGAGGCCTTCACCCTGGCTCTCGGGCGCGAGGCGCAGATCCTGTTCTCGCCCGAATTCCTGCGCGAAGGCCGGGCCCTGTACGACAACCTGTATCCGTCGCGCATCATCGTCGGCGAGCGCAGCCCGCGCGGCGAGGCGTTTGCCGGCCTGCTCAAGCAGGGCGCGCTGAAGCCTGAGGTTCCGGTGCTCTACACCGAGAGCACCGAGGCCGAGGCGGTCAAGCTCTTTTCCAATACCTATCTGGCGATGCGGGTCGCCTACTTCAACGAACTCGATACCTACGCCGCGACGCACGGTCTCGACACGCGGCAGATCATCGAAGGTGTCTGCCTCGACCCGCGCATCGGCAGCCATTACAACAATCCCTCCTTCGGCTACGGCGGTTACTGCCTGCCCAAGGACACCCGGCAACTGCTCGCCAACTATCGCGAGGTGCCGCAGAACCTGATCCGCGCCATCGTCGATGCCAACACGACGCGCAAGGATTTTGTCGCTTTCGAGATCATCCGCAAGAACCCGCGGGTGGTCGGCATCTACCGCCTGGTGATGAAGAGCGGCTCCGACAATTTCCGCGCTTCCAGCATCCAGGGAATCATGAAACGCTTGAAGGCGCGCGGGATCGAGGTGGTGGTCTTCGAGCCCGGTCTGAGCGACGACGAGTTCTACCGCTCGCGTGTGATCCGCGACCTCGCCGCCTTCAAGCAGCAGGCCGACCTGATCGTCGCCAACCGGATGAGCGACGAAATCAGCGACGTGGCGGCCAAGGTATATACCCGCGACCTGTTCGGTGGCGATTGATCGATCGCCCGGCGGTCGGCCCGGGCGTGACGGAGGAAGCAGGCAGCAATGGCCAAGGGAATGATTCTGGCGGCGGGGCAGGGAACGCGGGTGCGTCCGCTGACCAAGTCGATGCCGAAACCGATGGTGCCGATCCTCGGCAAACCGGTGATGGAGTACCTGATCGAGCACATGGCGCGCTACGGCGTGCGCGACGTCATGGTGAACGTCGCCTTCAACCATCGCAAGATCGAAAACTACTTCGGCGATGGCCGGCGTTGGGGCGTCAATCTCGGCTACTCGTTCGAAGGCGCGCGCGAACACGGGGAAATCGTCCCCAAGGCCATGGGCTCGGCCGGCGGCATGCGCAAGATCCAGGACTTCGGTGGCTTCTTCGACGAGACGACGTTGGTTATCTGCGGCGACGCGCTGGTTGATCTCGATATCGCGGCGGCGCTGCGCGAACATCACGAGAAGGGCGCGCTGGCCAGCGTGGTGACGCTGGAAGTGCCGCTGGCCGACGTGCCGAACTACGGCGTGGTGGTCGCCGACGACAACGGGCGGGTGCTCTCCTTCCAGGAAAAGCCGAAGCCGGCTGAGGCGAAGTCGCGCCTGGCGAGCACCGGCATCTACCTGTTCGAGCCGGCGGTGCTCGACCTGATTCCGCCCGGCGTGCCCTTCGACATCGGCAGCGAGCTGTTCCCGCTGTTGGTCGAGAAAGGCTTGCCCTTCTACGCCCAGCAGCGCCCTTTCAACTGGATCGACATCGGCCGCTTGAGCGATTACTGGGAGGTTTCGCAGCGCGTGCTGCGCGGCGAGGTCGAGCAGATGGAGATGCCGGGCGAGGAAGTTGCGCCCGGGGTCTGGGTCGGTCTCAACACCGCGGTGGCCTGGGAGAGTGCGAAGCTGGTCGGGCCGGTCTATCTCGGCTCCAACGTGCGCATCGATCCCGGCGTGTCGATCATCGGTCCAGCGTGGATCGGGCACGGCAGCCACATCCGCTCGGGAACGCGCATCGAGCGCTGCATCGTCTTCGAATACACGCGCATCGGCGACACGCAGCACCTGAGCGAGATGATCGTCTCGCCGCAATACTGCGTCGGTCGCGATGGCGTCGCGCACTACCTGGGCGAGGACGATTCGCCCTACCGCTGGGGCGACGCGCGCGGCTGAGGCGGCGCCTTACTTGCGCGTCGCGCGCAGCGGTTTGCCCTTGCCGCCGCGATTGCCGCGGCAGTTGTCCAGGCGTTCGCCCTTGAGTTTGCCGGCGACGCCGTCGACCACCGCTTCGATCGCCTCCAGCGCGGTCTTGCCGGGCGCCGCGTCGATCAGCTTGAGGCCGCGTCCTTTGCCGAGCAGGCGGAGTTCCTCGAGCGGGAAGACCAGGGCGCGACCGTCCTTGGTAAACACTGCGATGTCGCCGTCGGCCGGGGCGGGCTGGAAGATGGCCGGGGCTTCGCCGTCGTCGAGCGTCAGGAAGGCCTTGCCGGCCTTGCCGCGCGACAGCAGGTCCTCGCCCTTGACGCGGAAGCCGTAGCCGCCTTCGCCGGCCACCAGGTAGGTCTTGTCGGCCGAGACGGCCAGGGCGAGCACCAGCTTGCCGCCGTCCTGGAAGTCGGCGAGCGAGGTGGCGGGAACGCCGTCACCCTTGCCGCCGGGCAGGTCGGCGGCGGGGATCGAGTAGGCGCGGCCCTTGGTGTCGAGCAGGATCAGGTGGTTGAGCGTGCGGCAGGGCAGGCAGGCGAGCAGGCTGTCGCCGGAGCGGAAAGTCAGTTGCGCCGGATCGATGTTGTGGCCGGTGCGCGAGCGCAGCCAGCCGTGCCGGGAGACGATCAGCGTGGTCGGCTCGTCGGGGATCGAGACGTTCTTGGCGTCGGACAGGGTGACACGTTCGGCGGCTTCGATCAGGGTGCGGCGGTCGTCGCCGTACTTCTTGGCATCGGCCTCGATCTCGGCGGCGACGCAGTCGCGCAGCGCGCTTTCGGAGTCGAGCAGCTTGTTGAGACCGGCGGCTTCCTCGCGCAGTTTGGCGAGTTCCTCGCCGATCTTGATGCCTTCGAGGCGAGCCAGCTGGCGCAGGCGGATTTCAAGGATGTCTTCGGCCTGGATCTCGGACAGCTTGAAGGCGGCGATCAGATCGGCCTTGGGGTCGTCCGATTCGCGGATCACCTTGATCACCCGGTCGATGTCGAGCAGGATCGCCTGCCGGCCCTCGAGGATGTGGATGCGCCGTTCGGCGGCGGCCAGCCGGTGGCGGGTGCGCCGTTCGACGGTGCTCAGCCGGAAGCGGCACCATTCGGCGATCATGTCGTAGAGCGTGCCCTGGCGCGGCGCGCCGGTCAGGCCGAGCAGGGTCAGGTTGATCGAGGCGTTGGTTTCCAGGCTGGTGTGGGCGAGCAGCAGGCGGACCAGGTCGTCCTGGCCCTGGCGCGAGCTGGCCGGTTCGATGACCAGGCGGACGTCGTGTTCCTTGCCCGATTCGTCGCGCACGCCGCTTTCACCAATGGCCGAGAGGAAGGCCGCCTTGAGGTTGAGCTGTTCCGGGGTGAATACCTTCTTGCCGGCTTTTTCCTTGGCTACCGGGTTGGAGCAGGCTTCGATCTCCGACATCACGGTGGCGGTGGATACGCCGGGCGGCAGTTCGGTGACGACCAGGCGCCACTGGCCGCGCGCCAGCGCTTCGATCTTCCACTTGGCGCGCACGCGCAGGCTGCCGCGGCCGCTCCGGTAGGTGGCGGCGATTTCCTCGGGGCTCGAGATGATCTGCGCGCCGCCCGGGTAGTCGGGGCCGGGCACCAGGCGCAGGATTTCGTCCTCGCTGGTTTGCGGGTTGCGGATCAGCGCGACGGCAGCGGCGGCGATTTCGCGCAGGTTGTGAGCGGGGATTTCGGTGGCCATGCCGACGGCGATGCCGGAAGCGCCGTTCAGCAGGCAGAAGGGCAGGCGCGCCGGCAGCAGGCAGGGCTCGTCGTTGACGCCGTCGTAGTTCGGCTTCCAGTCGACGGTGCCTTCGTCGAGTTCGCCGAGCAGCAGTTCGGCGATCGGCGTCAGGCGGGCTTCGGTATAACGCATGGCGGCGGCGTTGTCGCCGTCGCGCGAGCCGAAGTTGCCCTGGCCGTCGACTACCGGGTAGCGCAGGCTCCAGTCCTGCGCCATGCGCACCATCGCGTCGTACACCGACGAGTCGCCGTGCGGGTGATATTTACCGATCACGTCACCGACGACGCGCGCCGACTTGACGTGCTTCGGGCTCTTGTACAGGCCCATCCGGTGCATCGCGTAGAGGATGCGCCGCTGCACCGGCTTCTGGCCGTCGGCGTTGGCCGGCAGGGCGCGGCCGGTGACCACGCTCATCGCGTATTCGAGGTAGCGTCGGGCAGCGTAGTCGGCCGGCGGCGGGATGTCTTCGGCCGGGCCTTGGGCGGCGGGCGGCAGCGGCGGTTGGTCGGCGTCGTCGCTGGCCGGCGGCGGGGCGGCCTCGGTCGCCACGGCTGCGGGGGCGATGGCTGGCGCGGCAGGGGTTTCGTCCGGCACGGCGGGGGTTTGGGAGAAGAGGTCGAATTGGTCGTTCATGGTGGCGACTGCAGGGATTCCGGTCGGGGGCGAATGTATCACGCGGGCTCGGCGCGTGGCGCTTGCGCGGGTCCTGTCTAGGTGAAATCCCCAGGTTTGCGCGCGCGCCGGGGCGCGTAGAATCCCGCCCCTTAAAATTCCGGACAGCATCATGACTTCCTCGCAAGGGCCGCGCGCCCACTGGTCCAGTCGCTGGGCCTTCTTCCTGGTTACCGTCGGTTCGGCGGTCGGCCTCGGCAACATCTGGAAATTTCCCTACATGACCGGCAGCAATGGCGGCAGCGCCTTCGTGCTGGTCTATCTGGCCTGCATCCTGATCATCGGCGTGCCGCTGCTGATGGCGGAGACCCTGCTCGGCCGGCGCGGTCAGGGCAATCCGGTGATGACGATGCGGGTGCTCGCCGACGAGGCCGGCGCCAGCCGCTGGTGGCAGGTGATCGGCCTGATCGGGATTGTCGGCGCCTTCATCATCCTGGCGTTCTATAGCGTGGTTGCTGGCTGGGTGCTGGAATACACTTGGCGCGCCGGTCTCGGTTTCGCGGCGCAGCCCAAGGAAGCCTTTGCCGACGCCTTCGGCGCCTTGCTGGCCAGCCCCGGACGGCTGATCTTCTGGCATACGGTGTTCATGGCGCTGACCGCAGCGGTGGTTCTCGGCGGGGTGACCAGCGGCATCGAGCGCGCCAACAAGATCATGATGCCGGCGCTGTTCGGCATCCTCGTTTTCCTGGTCGCTTACGGCGCCATCGCCGCCGACCTGCCGGCGGCCTTCCGCTTCCTGTTCCATTTCGACCCGTCGGCGATCAACCGCGGCGTGCTGTTCTCCGCCATGGGCCATGCTTTCTTCACGCTCAGCCTGGGCATGGGGGCGATCATCACCTACGGTTCCTACCTCGGCCGCGAGGTGTCGATTCCCCGTACCTGCCTGGCGATCGCCGCCGCCGACACCGGCGTCGCGCTGCTCGCCGGCCTGTCGATCTTTGCCATCGTCTTCGCCCAGGGGCTGGAACCGGCCGCCGGCCCCGGCCTGCTGCTGCAGACCCTGCCGCTGGCCTTCTCGCAGATGCCGGGCGGGCACGTCGTCGGCCTGGTGTTCTTCGTGCTGGTCGTCTTTGCCGCCTGGACCTCGGCCATCTCGCTGCTCGAGCCTGGCGTCACTCTGCTCGTCGAGCGTTTTGACCTCGGGCGCAAGGCAGCGGTGCTGCTGCTGTCGACCGGCATCTGGCTGCTCGGCGTCGCCGTCGCGCTGTCGTTCAACGAATGGAGCGCTTTCAGCCTGTTCGGGCTCGGCTTGTTCGACCTGCTCGACACGCTGACCACCAAGATCATGATGCCGCTGGCCGGTCTGCTGATCGCGCTATTTACCGCCTGGGCGATGAAGCGCGCCCACGTCGAAGAGGAAGTCGGCCTGCGCGGCGGCGCCTTCCGACTCTGGTTCGGCGTCGTCCGTTACGTCTCGCCGGTGGCGATCGTCCTGATCTTCCTCAACGTCATCGGCGTCATTGGCTGAGCCACCTGGTTCAAGCCCAGCAATAGCGACCGCGCCCCTGTTCCTTGGCGCGGTACATCGCCTGGTCGGCGGCGATCAGCAACTGGTCACCGTCGGCATCGCCGAGGGCGATACCGATCGAGGTGGAGAGCCGGCAGCTTTGGCCGCCGATGACGAAATCCGGCTCGAAAACGCTCAGGCACTTTTCGGCGACCTTGGCCACGACGCGCTCGGCGTTTTCCGCGAGGTCGGACAGCAGGATCACGAACTCGTCGCCGCCGATGCGTGCCAGGGTGTCTTCCTGACGTAGCATGCCGCCGACACGGCGGGCCACTTCAACCAGGGCCTGGTCGCCGGCTTCGTGACCGAAACGGTCGTTGATCGGCTTGAAACCGTCGAGGTCGAGAAACAGGATGGCAATCCGCGTCCGGTTGCGCTGCGCCCGCGCCAGCGCCTGGGACATCCGGTCGGCCAGCAACTTGCGGTTGGGGAGGCCGGTGAGCGGGTCGTGATGCGCCATGTGGGCGAGTTCGGCGCGACTTTCCAGCAGCTTGCTGAGCATCCGGTTGAAGGCTCCGGTGAGATGGCCGACTTCGTCCTTGCGCGCCACCGGAAGCGTCGCCAGCGGGATTTCGCCGAGCGTCATCAGGTCGGCGCGGCGGGCGGTTTCCATCAGCGGGCGCAGCATGCTGCGCATGACGATGATCATGAAAACGATGAAGGCGGGCAGGATGATCGCCGTGTTTTTCAAGATGAAACTGCGCAAGCGCTCCAGAGGCGCAAGGGCTTCCTTGGTCGGCAGGCGGGCGACGACGAACCAGTTGCCGCTGGGCACCGAGGCGGTGGCGGCGATTTCCTCGATGCCGGCGGCGTTGACCGTGATGCCGGTGCCGCGGAAGCCGCGCATGGCCCGGTCGTGCATCGGGTTGACGCCATCGGCTGGCGTCGGTCGCAGCACCTTGCCTTCATCGGAGGCGGCGATGAACAAGCGGTATTCCGGCGAAACCAGCAGCAAGCCGCCGCTGTTGCCGATCCGTGTGGCGTAGAGCGCAGCCATGAAATTGGCCGAATGCAGCGCTGAATAACCCACCAGTACTTTTGTCACCAGACCATTTGCGTCACGCACCGGTACTGCCATCGGCAGGATGGCGCCAGTCGCCGGGGCGTCGATGAAAGGCTGACCGATACTGGCTTTGCCGGCCAAGGCCGTCTTGAAATAGGCGCGGTCGGCGAGCGAACTGCCGCTGCGGCCAGGCAGCACCGGGTAGTCGAGGCTGACCCGGCCGTCGCGGTCGACCAACAGCATGCCTTGCGAAAACAGAGGGTTCAGGTTCTGCGCCTGGCCGAGCAAGGCGTACCGCTCGGCCGGACTGGTGACGCGGCCCAGATTGCCGGCGATCCGTTCGAGCAGGCTTTGGCGGTCGGCGAGATCGCGTTCGATATCCTGCGCGACGTAGTTGGCGATCGCCAGCAACTGTTCGGCCGTCTGCTTCTGCAAGTCGTCGCGCAGGTAATCGCTCAGCAGGACGGTGCGTCCCAAGGCGCCGGTCAACAACAGGACGATGCCGAGCAGGATCAGGCGGCTGGTCAGACTGCTGGGGATGACGCTCAATTTCATTGGTATATGGGCAAGGACATTGCGCCGCCTAGCTTACGCGAGATGCCGCAGCGTTGAAAAGTTTCATGAATGCAATATTTGTCACGATGTCATGGCCTATTCCGAAGCGATATTTTTTTGTCGTATCTGCCTTCGTCGCTACCTCATGACGAAGCGCCTCCTTGTCGTCCACGCGGCAAACCGGGATGGCATCTCTTGCGCCATGAAAGACCCGGCTATAACGATCGTCTGAGTTGCATCCGGCGTTTGAAATGAATGGTAAAAATGACTTTTGCATGCTTGATGTTGGGTATTGGGCGGCGGATAATCCAAGCGCTTTGTCATATTCCTTTGGCAAATTTATTAAGGTCTTTTGTTTTGGCGCTGGTGGAGGGCGTGATGTCGAGAGTAGGCTTGTTTGTCTTTTTGCTGGGCCTGACCGTCCTTTCGGCTCATGCGCAGGATGCACCGCAGAGCATCAGAATTTGCGACGAAAGCGGTTGTTCCGAACGGCCGCGTGATACGGCCACCTTCAATCCCCTGGCCGATGTCGATCCGGCGGTGGCACGCCAGCATGCCGAACTCGTTGCCCTGGCTGGCAAGGATCCGCGTGCGGCATACGATCTCGGGTTGCGCTATTTCCGCGGTGACGGTGTTCAGCAGGACAGCCATCGGGCGCTGGCCTGGATGCGCGACGCTGCGTCGCGCGGCTATCTGCCGGCGCAGACGGCGCTCGGTCGGGTTTATCTGGGCGGCCTGGAGGAAATGGGCGCCGATCCGGCTGAGGCGGAAAAATGGTTGCTGGTGGCGTCCGGCCGCGGCGACAAGGAGGCCGCCAAATTGCTGATCGATGCGCAAAAGGCCAAGCAGAGCGAAGTGGCTTATCAACGCTGGAAAGATAGCCAGCGCGAGCAATCCCGGAATTTCTGGCTGGGCATGTACGAATACCAGTGGCAATGGCGCGATGACGATCGCTGGCACGAGCGCCATGTATCCAGATCCCGTCGTTATTGAGTCTTGCAGGAGTGCTGAAAATGTTCAAACACAAATTGTTCTCGGCCCTGGCCCTGTTGTCGGTGCCGTTCATGCTCGCGGCCTGTGTGACGCCCGGCGCCGGCGGTTCGGTGACGACCGGTTCGCCCGATGCCACGGCGGTCGGCGGCTCGGCCAGCGGTTCGACCAGCGTCGGCGCCAATGCCGGCCTCGAGCGTTGCGCCAAACCGCTGGGCACGCTGGCTTTCGACGATGGTCGCGGCAAGGAGTGGTACGGTAGCTTCGGTCGCGCCACCAAGGTGACCCGGATCGATCCGCTGATTCGCCTGGCGGTGCAGCAATCGAACTGTTTCGTGATCACCACGATCGGCAACAGCCGGACCGAGAGCAAGGTTTCGGCGATCGCCGACAAGCAGCGCAACTCCGGTGAATTCCGCGTCGGTTCCAACCAGCATAAGGGGCAACGCGTTGCCGCCGACTACTACATGGAGCCTTCGATCGTCATCGACGAATCGCCAGCCGGTCGCGTCGCCGGCGCCTTGGGCGGTCTGATCGGCCATGGTGGCGCGATCATCGCGGCTGGGGCTGAAAGCAAGGTTTCCGTCGTTACCCTGACCTTGTACGACATCCGTTCCGGTGTCCAGTTGGCGGCTGCGGAAGGCAACGCGACGGCGAGCAATTTCGGTGCTGCGCTGGGGGCTTTCGGTGGCCGGACAGCCGGTGGTCTCGGCGGATTCTCGCAGACGCCGGAAGGCAAGGCGACGGTGGCGGCATTTTCCGATGCCTACAACAAGATGGTGATCGGCCTGCGCAATTACAAGGCGCAGAGCGTTGAAGGTGGCCTCGGGCGTGGTGGCAGCCTGCAGGTGAACTGAGGCGCGTCGGTTGGTCCGGACGCCGGTGGCCCTCGTCGAGGGAGCGACCAGCGTTCAGCCGTTTACGGCGCCCAGCGCACGGGCGATGAAATCGCGCTTGACCCGTGGTTTTGGCACCCGCTCGTCGAACCAACGGCGGATATCGTCGTCGAGACAGATACCGTGCATGTAGTTGTAAAGCGCCTTGTTCAGCGCCTGGCCGAGGCTGGTGTGATCGACGCCGGTCGGGTCGCTGAAGGCCACGTCGTTTTTGGCGAAGCCCTTGAACGGCAGCGGTTTGAGCGTGATGCCGTATTCAGCGGGATTACGCCCGACCGGCGAATGCACGGTGCACGCGAAGCGGTGGAAGAAGCCGGACTGGATGCAGCCCTCGGCGAACAACTGGCGCACGTATTCCAGCGCATCGACCGTGTCCTGCACGGTCTGCGTCGGGAAGCCGTACATCAGGTAGGCATGGACCAGGATGCCGGCGTCGGTGAAGGCGCGGGTGACGCGCGCCACCTGATCGACCGAGACGCCTTTTTTCATCAGCGCCAGCAGGCGGTCGGAAGCGACTTCCAGACCACCGGAAATGGCGATGCAGCCGCTGTCGGCGAGCTGCAGGCAGAGTTCGGGCGTGAACGACTTCTCGAAGCGGACGTTGCCCCACCAGGAAATCGCCAGATTGCGCCGCTGCAGTTCCTCGGCCAGCGCGCGCAACGCCTTCGGCGGTGCTGCTTCGTCGACGAAATGGAAACCGCTGTGGCCGGTCTCGTCGACGATGCGCTCGATGCGGTCGACCAGCGTGCTGGCGTTGGCCGCCTCGAAGCGCGAGATGTAGTCGAGGCTGACGTCGCAGAAACTGCATTTCTTCCAGTAGCAGCCGTGGGCGACGGTCAGCTTGTTCCAGTGGCCGTCCGACCACAGCCGGTGCATCGGATTGAGCATGTCGAGCAGCGACAGGTAACGGTCTAGCGGCAGGCCGTCCCAGGTCGGCGTGCCGACATCCTCGAAAGGCACGTCCGGTTCGCCGCTGGTGAACCAGCGCACGGCGCCGTCGACGCGGGTGAAGGTGCGCCGCAGGTTGAGCCGCGGCCGTTGCCCGGCGAGGTGCTCGATCAGCGCCAGCAGCGGCGCTTCGCCGTCGTCGAGGGTGACGTAATCGACGTAGTCGAAGACGCGCGGCTCGGTCAGTTCGCGCAGCTCGGTATTGACCCAGCCGCCGCCGAGGACGATGACGATCTGCGGATATTTTGCCTTGACCGCCTGCGCGATGCGGAAGGCGGCATAGACCGCGCCGGGGAAGGGCACCGAGAGCAGCAGAATGTCCGGATTTTCACGGTCGACCGTCGAAATCGCCAGTTTTTCCAGCGTCGTGTCGACCAGCGTCGGCGGCGCCGCCAGCGCCTGCGCCAGCGGCTCGAAGCTGGGCTGGCTCTGGGCCAGCGATTCGGCGTAGCGGACGAATTCGAAGCGCGGGTCGGCGGCTTCGCGGATGACGTCGGCGAGGTCGTTGAGGAAGAGCGTCGCCAGGTGGCGGGCGCGGTCCTGGATGCCGAGCGCGCCGAAGGCCCAGCCGAGCGGATCACCGCTGCCGTCGTCGACATAGTGGTCGAGCGCCGAGAAGCGCGGCCCTTCGGGCAGGAAGGCGCGCGTGCAGATGCGGTGCGCCAGCGAGCTGTCGCGGCCCTGCAGCAAGGCCAGCGCCGGCCCGGTAGCGACGCGGTAGCGCTCGAACTGGTTGAGGAAGGTCTTGATCGTCGGCGAGCGCTGCTTGCGCGGCAGCGCTTCCGCCGCCGCCCGCAACTGGTCGAGGCCGGCAGGTGAGAGCAATTCGAGGACCGTGCCCAGCGCCAGGTCGGCCTGCGTCGCGTGGAAGCCGCGCGAACGCAGGAAGCCGGTCAGGTAGGCCGTCGCCGGGTAGGGCGTGTTCAGTTGCGTCAGCGGCGGAATCAGCGACAGCAGGCGGGGGCGGGCAGGCAGGGTGGTCATCGCCGGCAGTTTACCCGCTGCCGCCGGTAAACGACACGGGGCGGCCCGCCGGCCGCCCCGTGTCGGTGTGTCTGGTCTTAGCTGCTGGCCGAGCCGAGGGCCAGCTTCTGCTTGTTGTACTGCTCGAGCGCGCGCTGCGTGCCGTAGGCGATCGCTTCCTCGGTCGAGGCGAACTGGCGGCGGCCGTTGCTGCTGGTCGCTTCGCTCGCGTTCGTGGTCTGGCTGGTCTGATTGCCGTTGCCGGACTGTTCGGCGGCGCGGGCGGTACCGTAGGCGATGGCGGCGTCGACCGAAGCGAACTGGCGGCGCGTGCTGCCGTTCGTCGCCGCAGCCTGCTGGGTGGTATCGGTCGTGCCGGTGGCCCGGCTGCCCTGCTGTTCGCTGGCGCGCTGCGCGCCATAGGCGATCGCTTCGTCGACCGAAGCGAACTGGCGCCGCTCCGGCCGGCTGCTTTCCGCCTGCTGGCGGGCAACCCCCTCGCTGCTCAGGGTGACCTTGGTCGAACTGCCGGCACTGGCCGTCGACGTTGTCCCGGAAATCTGTTGCAGCGCGTTTTTCACCCCGCTGCTGTCGGCACCGATCGCCGTTGCCATCTTCTCGGTGGCCTTCAGGCTGCTGGTCAGCGAATTCATTGCGCGCTCGCCGCGGTTGCCGGTGATCTGGCTGCGGTAGGGGTCCTGGGCGGCGGTGCTGGAATTGACGGTGGTGGGCATGATGACCTCGCGAAAAACGGTGCGCCGGATCAGCGATCCGGACAGACCTCCACTTTACGCCATTGGCGGCAACTGCGCAAAAAATGGGCAGGGCAACAAAATCGCTTATCCGTCAGTCGGCTAGATTGCCCGCCCAGTGCGCTTCCACAGACTTATCCACAGCTTTCGGGGATAAGCTGGATGCTGGTGCAGAGAGCTTTTTCGGCGATATACTGTGGATATGAACAGTCATCGCCGCATCGCCCATCTCGACATGGACGCCTTCTTCGCGTCGGTCGAGTTGCGGCATTACCCGATGCTGCGCGGCCAGCCGGTGGTGGTCGGCGGGCGCCGCGTCGACCGCCCGGTCGAGCAGGCCGACGGCAGCCTGCGTTTTGCCCGGCTGCGCGATTACGTCGGACGCGGCGTGATCACCACCTCGACCTACGAGGCGCGGGCGCTTGGCGTGTTTTCCGGGATGGGGCTGATGAAGGCGGCGCAACTGGCGCCCGACGCCATCCTGCTGCCCGCCAACTTCGACGCCTACCGCGACTACTCGCGGCGCTTCAAGGCGGCGGTGGCGAGCGTCGCGCCGGTGATCGAGGACCGCGGCATTGACGAAATCTACATCGACCTGAGCGGCATCGCCGAGGACAGTCTGCCGCTGGCCCGGCGGATCAAGCAGGCGGTGTTCGCGGCGACCGGGCTGAGCTGCTCGATCGGCATCACCCCGAACAAGCTGCTGGCCAAGATCGCCTCCGACCTCGACAAGCCCGACGGCATCACCATCCTCGGCGCCGACGATGTGCCGACGCGGATCTGGCCGCTGGCGGCGCGCAAGATCAACGGCATCGGCCCGAAAGCGGCCGAGCGGCTGCGCGCCATGGGCGTCGACACGGTCGGCCAGTTGGCGGCGGTGGCCGAGAGCGAACTGGTCCGCCGCTTCGGCGCCAGCACCGGCAGCTGGCTTTGGCGCGCCGCCCGCGGCATCGACGAGCGGCCGCTGGTGACCGAGCGCGACCCCAAGTCGGTCAGCCGCGAGAGCACCTTCGAGCGCGACCTCGACGTCGGCCTCGACCGGGCGGCGCTGTCCGAAGCCTTCACCGGGCTGTGCGCCCGGGTCGCCGACGACCTCGCGCGCAAGGGCCTGGTGGCGCGGACGATCGGCATCAAGCTGCGCTTCGCCGATTTCAGCACGGTCACCCGCGACCTGACGCTGGCCGAACCGCTGGCCGACGCCCAGGCGATCCGCCGGGCGGCCGGGCAGTGCCTGAAGCGCATCGCGCTCGGCAAGCGCATCCGCCTGCTCGGCGTGCGCGCCGCCGGGCTGCAGCCGCCGGCGGCGACGCAGCAGCCGCTGGCGGTGCAGGCCGAGCTGCAACTCTTTTAGCGGCCGGCGCCGCCTGCCTTTATCATTCGCGCTTTTGCCGCCGACCGCCGTCATGTCCTACCTGCTCATCGTCAACCTGATCTGGTCGTTTTCCTTCAGCCTGATCGGCCAGTATCTCGCCGGCCAGGTCGATAGCGACTTCGCCGTGCTTGCCCGGGTTGCCGTGGCGGCGCTGGTGTTCCTGCCGTTCACCGTCTGGCGCGGCCTGCCGGCGCGGCTGGCGGCCGGTTTCTGGCTGGCCGGGGCGCTGCAGTTCGGCATCACCTACCTCTGCCTGTACCGCAGCTTCAGCGTGCTGACGGTGCCGGAAGTGCTGCTGTTCACGGTGCTGACGCCGATCTACGTGACCCTGATCGAGGACGCGCTCGAACGCCGCTTCAACCGCTGGGCGCTGTTCGCCGCCGCGGTCGCCGTCGGCGGCGGCATCCTGATCCGCTGGCAGCCGCTGGCCGGCGAATTCCTGTGGGGCTTCGTGCTGCTGCAGATCGCCAACGCGACCTTCGCCGCCGGCCAGGTGCTGTGCCGCCATCTGCTGCTGCATCATCCGGTCGAACTGCCGCTGTACCGCTTCTTCGGCCATTTCTTCCTTGGCGCGCTGGTCCTTGTGCTGCCGTCCTTCCTGATCTTCGGCAACCCGGACAAGCTGCCGGTGACGGCGATGCAGTGGGGCGTGCTGCTGTGGATGGGCCTATTCGCCACCGCGCTCGGCATGTTCTGGTGGGTCAAGGGCAGCACCCGCGTCGACGCCGGCACGCTGGCGGTGATGAACGAGCTGCATGTGCCGCTCGGCCTGCTGGTCAATCTGCTGATCTGGAATCGCGACGCCGACCTCGCCAAGATCGCGCTCGGCGGCAGCGTCATCCTGCTGTCGCTGGCGATCAACCGGCTCGGGCGGCGAACGTCGGCGCTGGCGGCAAGCTGAGCGCGGTTTTGAGGGATATCAAGTTCGCCCGCTTAATTCCTGAGTAAATTACTCAACATTGATTGAGTGGCAGGCAGGAAGCAGCATGTTTGGAATCCGCACCCGGCGCGAGCTGGCGGCAGTGGTGGCCGAGAATCACCAGATCAGGACGCAGTTGCTGGCCAGCGAGGCCGCCGCCGACGAGCTGCGCCGCCAGCTCGCCGACGACCGGGCAGCGAACCAGACGCTGCTGGCGCGGCAGACCTTGCTCGATGGCGTGCTCGGCAACATTCCCCGTTTCGGCAGTTCGCTGGCCGGCATCCAGCAGTCGTTTTCCGGTCTTTCCGGGCAGTTGGCCGGGGAAGCCGCGAGCGCCCGCGAGGCCGCCGCCGAATCCGACGCCAACCGCGCCGCCTTCGAGCAGATTGCCGCCAGCCTGCACGCCATGTTCGGGCGTATCAGCGCCGCCGGCGACAGCGTCGAGAACCTGACGCGGCGGGTCGGCGAGATTGGCGGCATCGTCCGGCTGATCCAGGAAATCGCCGAGCAGACCAACCTGCTGGCGCTCAACGCGGCGATCGAGGCGGCACGGGCCGGCGAGGCCGGGCGCGGCTTCGCGGTGGTTGCCGACGAGGTGCGCAAGCTGGCCGAACGCACCGCCCGGGCGACCACCGAGATCGGCACGCTGGTCGTCGGCATCCAGGCCGAAACCGCCCAGGCCAAGGCGACCATCGATCTCGGCGCCGGCGAGGCGGCCCGCCACGGTGCCGAAAGCGAGGCGGCGACGCAGAGCATGCAGCGCCTGCTGGCGATGTCGCAGCAGATGCAGGCGGCGATCGCCTCGTCGTCGCAGGTGGCTAGCGCCGAACTGGCCAACGTCGAGGAATTGCTGCTCAAGCTCGAGGTATACAAGGTCCTGCTCGGTCTTTCCGGCCTTGCCCCGGAGGCCCTGCCGGACGAGACCGAATGCCGGCTCGGTCGCTGGTACTACGAGGGCGAGGGCAAAGCCGGCTTCTCGCGGCTACCCGGCTACCGCGAGATGGAAGGCCCGCACAAGGCGGTGCACGACCACGCCCGCCAGGCCGTCGCCTGCTATCGCCGAGGCGATCCGGCCGGCGCGCTGCAGGCGCTGACGCGGATGGAAGAAGCCAACCTGGCGGTGATGCGCGGCATGCAGCAGATTCTCAACGGCGGGCATGGCTGATGGCCAAGAAATTCCCGCTGCATCCGAAGCACCCCGAGCGTATCTGCTGGGGCTGCGACCGCTATTGCCCGGCCGGCGAGATGGCCTGCGGCAACGGTTCCGGGCGCACCCAGCATCCGGCCGAACTGCTCGGCGAAGACTGGTACACCTTCGGCGACTGGGGCATCGTCGTCGACGAGCCGCCGGCTCAGTAGAACAGCGCGCCGAGGTCGAGCGTCGGTTGCCGGCCGAGCGCCTCGCGCTTGCTGTCCAGCCAGCGGCGGGCGACCGCCCGGCCGAGCGCGTGCAGTTCTTCGAAGAACTGACGATTGACCGCCAGCTTGCTGTCGCCGGGCAGTTCGCCGAGCACGCTGTCGGCGCTGATGGCGTGGAAGCGCAGGCGGGCAAAGCGGCGCTCCAGGCGGGCGATCGGCAGGCGGTCGAGGAGCCAGTCGGGGAGCGGATTGCTGTCGCCGATCTGCTCGCGCAGGTGGGCGAACATCCGCATCTCGCGCAGGAAGGTCGAATTGAAGGCGAGTTCGCGCAGGCGTTCGCGGATTTCCTTGGCGCTTTCCGGCGTTTCCGAATAGTGCAGCGGTGTCAGCAGGACCAGCATCAGGTCGGCCGACTGGCAGTGGTAGACCAGCGGAAAGACCGCCGGATTGGCGCTGTAGCCGCCGTCCCAGTAAGGTTCGCCGTCGATCGTGATGGTCCGGTGGATGGTCGGCAGGCAGGCCGAGGCGAGCAGCACGTCGGCCGACAGTTCATGGTTCTGGAACAGGCGCAGCTTGCCGGAGTTGGCGTGGGTGGTGGCGATGAACAGCTTGACCGGGCTGGCGGCGCGCAGGGCGGCGAAGTCGATCTGGCGTTCGATGACGTCGCGCAGCGGGTTGAGGTCGAAGGGGTTCAACTGCTCCGGGCTGAGGTGGTCGGTCCATTGCAGCATCATCTTCAGCGCCGGCGCCATGCTCGCCACCTGGTTGCCGGAAAATTGCGCCGGCAGGGTGTCGGCGATCGCCAGCCAGAAATCGGCCAGCGCCCGCCGCGCGCCGGCGCGGCCTCCGTGCAGCAGGCCGTGGGCGAGACAGGCGGCGTTCATGGCTCCGGCACTGGTGCCGCTGACGCCCTCGAAATCGATCGATTCGTCTTCGAGCAGCGCGTCGAGCACGCCCCAGGTGAAGGCGCCATGGGCGCCGCCGCCCTGCAGGGCGAGGTTGATCCGGGCGGGCAGGGCTGGGCTGGACATCGGCAGGGACTCCACGGTGACGACGCCCCGATGATAGCCGCTTAATCGCACTCCAGCGTGACCAGCGGCGCGCCTTCGGCGACGTGGTCGCCGGCGCTGACATGGATTTCGACGACGCGACCGGCGTAGGGCGTCGGAATGTCGAGCGCCACCTTGCCGGTTTCCAGGGTCAGGATGTTGTCGTCGTGGCGCAACTGTTCGCCCGGCGCGACCAGCACTTCCAGGATGAAGACGTCGCCGCTGGCGCAGGAGCCGCAGCTCTGCCAGCACTCCGGGTACTTCGGCATGTGGACGGTGCGGTGCGCCACGGTCGCCCGCTTCAGCGCGCCAGCTTGCGGCGGATCGTCGGCAGGACGGCGAGCGCCGCCTTTTCGCCCTCGATCATCGCCTCGTGGCGGGCGTTGAAATCCCAGGACTTGACGTAGGGCAGGCGCGGGCGGATCACCGCGTCGGCCTCGGCCAGCTCGGTCTTGCCGATGACGCTGCCCATGATCGTCGTCGTCTGCCAGAGGATGGCGCTCATGCTGTCGACCGGCTGGCCCTCGGCAACCGCCGAGATGTCGACGGCGATGACGAAATCGGCGCCCATCTCGCGCGCGGCGCGCACCGGCACCGGGCTGGTCAGCCCGCCGTCGACGTACTGGTGGCCGTTGATCGTCACCGGCTGGAAGACGCCGGGGACGGCCGCCGAGGCGCGCACCGCCATGCCGCTGTCGCCGGTCCGGAAGACGACGCGCTCGCCGCTGTTGAGGTCGGTGGCGACGGTGCCGAAGGGCAGCTTGAGCTTTTCCAGCGGACGCCGCTTCAGGTTCTGGTTGACGAAGGATTGCAGCGCCTCGCCCTTGAGCAGGCCGGGGCCGCGCAGCGTCCAGTCGGCGAACAGCGTCTCGTCGAGCTGGATCGCCAGCTTCTGCATGGCGAAGGCATCGTAGCCGCCGGCGTACATCGCGCCGACGACGGCGCCGGCACTGGTGCCGACGACGAGATCGGGGACGATGCCCTGGGATTCCAGCATCTTGATCACGCCGATATGGGCGAAGCCGCGCGCCGCACCGCCGCCGAGAGCGAGGCCGATCTTCGGCTTGTGGGCGGTCGGCGGGGGCGTCGGCGGCGCCGGCGGTGGTGCCGGCTGGGTGGTGACGCAAGCGGCGAGCAGGAGGGCGCCGGCAAGTAGCAGGGCGTGGCGGAAGGGGAGCTTGGGCGTAGCGGAGTTCATCAACGATGTGTCGTCAGCAAGTGGCGTCGCGCGCCAGGGGGGAGATGGCGCGGGATGATAGTCCGTCACGAAGCCGCGCGCTGTGCCATTCGGTAACGACGCCCTTCCGGCCCCGCCTGGCGGCGCGAAAGTTTTCATTGACTGATGATTCCGTTGTTCTATGTTTAAAACCATGTCATGACATTGCCGGGCGCCATGAGCATGGTCTGCCGCTTCCCGGAAAAGGATACCAGGCGGGGGCAGGCACGGAAAAACCGGAACACAACGGAGGAAACGATCATGTCATTTTCCCTCAGTGCGCAGGATGCGCATGAATTTGCCATCACCGAACTCAACCTGCTCAACGCGGCCCGGGCGCTGCCCGATGTCGATCTGGAAAAGAGCGAACTGATGCCGGGAACGCCGATTTTCGACCTCAACGGCGAAATCCTGTTTTACCGGGTGCCGCTGGAACAGGCGGACGGTCAGCGCGGCTACGTCGATATCGCGGCGCAGAGCCTGTTCGGCGAATCGATCCTGGCGCTGGCGCCGGACGCCGAGTGGAACGCCAACGCCTGGCTGGCACAGGCCAAGTCGGTTTTTGCCCGCCGCGCCCGCGCCGCCCGCATTGCCGATTACGACGAACTGCGTTTCGTTGCCTACAGCTATCCCAAGATCGCCGTTCAGTTCCTGCTCGATGGCAAGGAGGTGGCGCTGCTGGAACTGGCTACCTGGGCGGCGATCCCGACGGCGGAAAAGCGGCGCAAGGGCGGCGAGCCCGGGCAGTTCGAGCGCTGGTCGCTGATCGCCGAACTGCCGGGGAAGAGCAAGGCCGACGCCGGCAAACGCTTCGAACTGCGGGCCGCCGGCTTGCGCAAGGCGCTGGGTCAGCGGGTGGGTGCAGGCGATCTCTTCATCTCGCGCGATTTCCTGCCGGCGACGATCGCCATCAGCCGCCTGCACGACAGCCAGCAGTTGCGCTATTCCAACCGTGCCGGCGATCATGCGCCGTGCTTCGAGTTGCGCGGCCAGGAAACCAGCGTCTGGTGCGTCGGCGCCAGCGTGCAGATGCTGCTCGATTTCTATCGCTACAACTACGAGCAGACGCGACTCGCCGAGGAACTCGGCCTGGGCACGCTGGCCGATCCCAACGGCCTGCCTTACGGCGACGAGAACAAGGTACCCCAGACTCTGGAAAAGCTGACCTCGTCGGCGCTGAGCGCGGCGATGGTGGCAACGCCGACCTTTTCGCTGCACGTCAATGAAATCCGTGCCAACCGGCCGCTGATCAGCTTCATTCCGGGCCATTCGCGCGCCGTCGCCGGCTACACCCGCAGTCTCTTCGCGCTGGCCGGCAGTCCCGGGTTTTCCGGCCTGCTGGTATATGATCCCTGGCCGCCCAATGCCGGCGTGATCACGCGCTGGGAGAACTTCAACACGCAGACCTATCGCTATGCCTTCACCGCGCACGTCAATACCGTCTGAAATCACGGCGGTTGACATCAAGGCAGTGACGAAGCGCTTCGCGGCCCTCCATGCCGCGGGCGCTTTCGTCCTGCCCGGCTGTCCGGAAGTGCCACCCGGCGACTTGCTGCCGGTACTCGATGCGCAGGGCGGCTTGCACGCCTGGCTGGCGCCCTTCGTCGACGCCGGACACCTGCCGGCCTACGCCCTGCTGACGCCGCAACTGGTCCTGCAGCGATTCTCGCTGTTCGCTGGCGGTCGGCTCGATGCCGCGCCGGCTGCCGCAGACTGGCTCGACCCGGCGAGCATCGCCGCCCGGGCTGAAGCTGCGGCGGGTAGGGGTGCTCGGGCGGAAATGCCAGTGCTTTCCTTCGATGGCGTCCCTGATCGTCTGGCCTGGCGGGTGGCGTTAGTCTTCCCGGATGGCCAGCGGCAGACCTGGTTCGTCGCGGGCAGCGCGGCGTGGCCGGCGTCCGACGCCGGTGAGATTGAATATCGGGGGTAGTTGAAAGGAGGGCAAGGCTGGCGTTGCCCTGCCTCAGACGTCGGTTTCCACCAGCCCGCCGTCCTTCTCCATCCACTGCCGGCGGCCCGACGCTTCGCCCTTGCCCATCAGCAGCGTGAAGGTCTGGTGCATGCGGCGGATCGTCTCGCGCTCGGCCTGGAACGGCACCAGGCGGCGGGTGTCCGGGCAGAGCGTGGTTTCCCAGAGCTGGTCCGGGTTCATCTCGCCCAGGCCCTTGAAGCGCGAGACGGTGATCTTGTTTTCATTGACGCCTTCGTCGCGCAGCTTGCGCAGGGTCTGTTCCTTCTCCGCCTCGTCGAGGCAATAGATCTTGCGCGTGTGGCCCTTGGCCTCGACATCGACGCGGAACAGCGGCGGCTGGGCGACGTGGATGTGGCCCTTCTCGACCAGCGCCGGGAAGTGCTTGAGGAAGAGGGTGAACAGCAGCACCTGGATGTGCGAGCCGTCGACGTCGGCGTCGGACATGACGATGATGCGGCCGTAGCGCAGGCCGGAAACATCGACCGTGTCGAGTTGGTCGAGGCCGTGCGGGTCGACGCCGATGGCGACGGAAATGTCATGCACTTCGTTGTTCTTGAACAACTGGTCGCGGTCGACTTCCCAGGTGTTGAGTACCTTGCCGCGCAAGGGCAGGACGGCTTGCGTTTCCTTGTCGCGGCCCTGCTTGGCCGAGCCGCCGGCGGAATCGCCCTCGACCAGGAAGATTTCGTTGCGCGAAATGTCGTCGGATTCGCAGTCGGTCAGCTTGCCGGGCAGGGTGGCGATGCCGGAGGATTTCTTCTTCTCGACCTTCTGCGTCGACTTCATGCGGTTCTGCGCCGCCTTGACGGCAAGTTCGGCGATCTTTTTGCCATGGTCGGCGTGGCTGTTCAGCCACAGTTCGAAGGGATCGCGCACCATCTGCGAAACCAGCTTGTAGGCGTCGCGCGACGTCAGCTTTTCCTTGGTCTGACCCTGGAATTGCGGGTCGAGGACCTTGGCCGAGAGGAGGAAGGTCATCCGCCCGCAAACGTCTTCCTGCGCCAGCTTGACCTTGGCCGGCAGGATCGCGTGGTGCTCGGCGAAGGCCTTGACCGCGTCGAAGACGCCGGCCTTCAGCCCGGCCTCGTGGGTGCCGCCGTCGAGCGTCGGGATCAGGTTGACGTAGGATTCCGGCTTGCCACCGCCTTCCTCGAACCAGGCCAGCGCCCAGGTCGCGCCTTCGCCGACGGCGAAACCGTTTTCCACCTCGACGTATTTCTCGCCGACGAAGATCGGCGCCACCGGCGTGCCGGCCATCATCTCGGCCAGGTAGTCGGCCATGCCGTTGCGGTAGCACCAGGTCTTGGTTTCCTGGCCGTCGACCGCCAGCTCGACGCTGACATTGGGCATCAGCACCGCCTTCGAGCGCAGCAGGTGTTCGAGCTGGCCGAGGTTGATCCTGGGCGAATCGAAATACTTCGGGTCGGGCGCGATGCGTACCGTCGTGCCGGTGGTGCGCGGGCCGACCTCGCCGATCTTCGCCAGCGGTTCGACGACGAAGCCGTCGGCAAAGACGATCTTGTGCACGCCGCCGCCGCGCTTGATCTCGACTTCCAGGCGGGTCGACAGCGCGTTGGTCACCGAGACGCCGACGCCGTGCAGGCCACCGGAGAAACGGTAGGCGTTGCCGGCTTCCTTCTTGTTGAACTTGCCGCCGGCGTGCAGCTTGCAGAACACCAGCTCGACCGCCGGCCGGCCTTCTTCCGGGTGAATCTCGACCGGGATGCCGCGCCCGTTGTCGGAAACTTCGATTACCCCGTCGGCGCCGACGCGCACCGCGATCTTCTTGGCGTAGCCGGCCAGCGCCTCGTCAGCCGAGTTGTCGATGACTTCCTGGACGATGTGCGTCGGGCAGGTCGTCCGGGTGTACATGCCGGGGCGTTCCTTGACGGGTTCGAGATCCTTGAGAACGCGGATCGAGGCGGCGGAGTAATCGGTCATCGGGCGGTTTCAGTCAGGCGCGGCGGAAACCGCGGGATGTTCAAAACCGCCCGATTCTAACGTCAGGCGTCGGGCGTCGCCAGTTGCTCAGGCGATTTCCAGTTCGCCGATGTAGAGTTCGGCAGCGTCGCCGAGCTTGTCTTCCACGGCGTCGCGCAGGCGGGCGTAGTGCTTGGCGTTGAAGGTCATCTTCTGGGCGGCGGTCCACAATTCGACGCTGCGTTCGCCCCAGGAGAAGAACAGGAAGCGGCGGCGCTGGTCGTCGGAGGTGAAGTGGAAGGCGCCGAGCGCCATCGAGATGACGCCGTCTTCCGACTTCTGCACGGCGCCGATCTGGAAATTGCCGCTCGTCTCGGCGGTGGTGTGGAAGTCGAACAGGCGGATCGCGCCGTCTTCTTCGGCCAGCGCCTTGAGCGCTTCGAGCGACTGGTTGAGCACGGCAAGCTGGTTCTGCGTGGCGATGGCGGCGATCACGGCGAGCGCGGCCTGGTCCATGCGCAGTTCGCCCTCGGCCTGCTCG
Source organism: Azonexus caeni (assembly GCF_048146105.1). Lineage (NCBI taxonomy): Bacteria > Pseudomonadati > Pseudomonadota > Betaproteobacteria > Rhodocyclales > Azonexaceae > Azonexus > Azonexus caeni. The sequence continues at coordinate 228,228 of NZ_JBKJAD010000002.1, read as the reverse complement.
TACTTGCTGAAGGCGAACTGCTCGCTGGTCCAGCCGAGTTTTTCCAGGGTTTCGATGTACTTGCCGTACCAGGCTTCGGTCTGCTTGAAGCGGTCGAACAGGGCGCTGGCGCTGCGCGAGGCGAGCTGGACGGAATACAGTGCGTCCTCGCGTTCCTGCGGGCTGACGCCGACGACGAAGGAGAGCAGGGCGTTGGCGTCGACGGCCGGGGGCGGCTTGCGCGGCGGCTTCGGCTGGCGGCGTTCCATCAGGTTCATGCCGAATTCGAGGAGCGAGGCCTGGTCGCTGGCCTCGTCCAGGGGCGCGGTGCTTGCTCGCGACTCAAATCCGGCTTCTTCCGCTGGCGACAGCGGCAGCAATTCGGTGGCGAGGGCGAGTTCCTGAACGTAGTTTTCTGCTGCCGACACTTTTGATCTCCGGTTATGCAAAACGATGGTTTGAAGTATGCCGTAGTGCTAGTGGTTTGTCGTGCGACGGGCTTTTACAGGAATGTGAAGATACCCCGGGGGCGGAAGGGCAATCCCGCATTTTGCTGATCTCGGCGCCAGCTCGGCCAGTCTGGCTTGGCGCTTGCCGGCGCCAGAAAATGCCGCCTCCCCCCGCGTTTGCGGGGTAGTGACCAAGGGGGCTTCTGAAGATACTTGCCAGGGTTTACAACAATTTACATATTTCAGGGGTTGGCAATGACATTTACGCCGAAACGTCTGGTCGCCGCGTTGTTCTCCTGCGGTCTGGTCAGTTTGCTGCACGCGCCGGCCATGGCCGGTATCGACGGGCTGGATTACAACCTGCCGACCAACGTCGGCGCCGCAGTGATGGGGCTGTCCGGTGACGGCAATGTCGCGGTCGGCACGGTGCGTCTCGACGCCTTCAATTACCGCGCCTACAAATTCTCGCCGGGTGGCAACACGCAGCTGGACGGTCCGGCCGGTTACGAGCAGGTGGTCGCCCAGGCGGCGTCCACCGACGGCTCGGTCGTCGCCGGCTGGGCCTTGCCCAGCTACAGCAGCCCCAGCGCGCGGGCGCTGGTCTGGAACGGCGCCACCATGACCCAGTTGCCGGACCTGGCGAGCGGGCCGGGCACCATCGCCAGCCAGGCCTGGGCGATTGCCGGCGACGGCCGCAAGGTGGCCGGTTTCAGTTATGCCAGCGGCGGCGGCTACCACGCCGTGCGCTGGCTCGACGGCGCTGCCGGCTGGTCGGTCCAGGATCTCAACGGCGGCGCCTTCACCAGCAGTTTCGGCCGCAGCATCGATGCCAGCGGCGATACGGTCGTCGGCTACGGCAGCACGATGGTTCTCGGCTATCAGGGCAGCAACCTCGTCCATATCAGCGGTCAGGTCGAAGAGGCCTTCGTCTGGACACCGGGCGGTGGCATGCAGGGGCTGGGCGTGCTCGCTTCCGACAACGATCCGGTGGTCGGCACGATGACCCCGAGCAGCCGCGCCTACGCGGTGTCGGCCGACGGCAGCACGGTGGTCGGCATTTCGCGCGGCGTCGGCGTCAACGATATCCCTGAGGCTTTCCGGTGGACCGCTGCGGGCGGCATGCTCGGCCTCGGCACCCTGAATGGCGGTACCTACAGCATCGCCAACGGCGTCAATGCCGACGGCAGCGTCGTCGTCGGCAGCGCCGACCAGCCGACCCCGCTGATTCCCAGCATCCGCGGCGCTTACGCCTTCCGCTGGACGGCCGCCGGCGGACTGCAGACGGTCAGCGACTGGCTCACCGCCAACGGCGTCGCCGTCGGCAGCAATACCTTCAGCGATGCGGTGGCGGTCGATGCCAGCGGCAATGCCGTCATCGGCAAGGGGCAGATCGATGGGCGGACCCAAAGCTATCTGGCCAGGGTCAGCGGCGGCAATACCGGCGGCGGCAACACAGGAGGCGGCAACACGGGTGGAGGTAACACGGGTGGCGGAAACACGGGTGGCGGAAACACGGGCGGCGGAAACACGGGCGGCGGAAATACCGGCGGCGGAAATACCGGCGGCGGCAGCGGCGTCATCGGCCTGACCGATTTCAACCGTTCGCTGGCGCTGTGGCAGCAGGCGCTGAATGCGATCTCGCAGCGCTTCGGCCTCAACCTGTGGGGCGCGCACCACCGGACGCTGATCGATTCCGGCGTCAGCGGCGAGCGCGGCATCGGTTTCTGGGCGACCGGCGACTACGCCCACGAACGGGACGGCGACGGCCGTCAGGTGCTCGGCGAGTTCGGCGTCTATCACGACCTGACGCCAAACCTGCGCTGGGGCGTCGGCGTCGGCCGCAACGACTACCGGCAGGATCAGGCCTTTGGCGGACGTAGCAAGGCCGACGGCAGTTATCTGGTGCTCGAGGCCGATTACGCGCCCGGAACCCGGCGTGACTGGGTGTACAGCGTGACCGGTCTCTATGGCCGGATGGACACCAGCTTGCGCCGCGGTTACCTGAATGCCGGCGTCGCCGATGCGTCGACCGGTACGCCGGACGCGACGAGCTGGGCGCTGCGCCTGCGGGTCGATCGCTACGATGCCTGGCGGACCGGCGAGGTTTCCTGGAGCCCCTTCGTCGCCTACACGCACGTCAGCAGCAAGCTCGACAGCTATACCGAAACCGGCGGCGGTTTCCCGGTTGCCTACGGCAGCCAGCAGCGGCGCAGCGACGAGTTGCGCGGCGGCCTGGTCGGTCGCCTGGCGCTGGGTGCCAACACCGACCTGCGGGCGAGCGGCGAACTGGTCGTTGCGCGCAACCGCAGCGGCGGTAGCAGTGGTCTGTTGCTGGGTGCCGGCGGCTTTGCCTTCAACACCGGCAGTTCGCACGATACCGAGACCTGGGGCCGGCTCGGTCTGGAGATCGACCACCGCCTGACGCGCAGCGCTGCGCTGGCGACTTCGGTCAATGTCGCGTCGGACGGCAACGACCCGCAATGGTCGGGCAGCGTCGGGGTGCGCGTGGCTTTCTAAACGCGCCGGGAATCAAGCGACGGGGGCGGTGAGCGGGACGCGCAGGGCGATCCGGCAACCGCCCCCGTCGCCGTTGACCTGCACCACTTCGCCGCCCAGTCGCTGGGCGCGCACCTGCATGTTGCGCAGACCGCGGCCGCGCGGCAGGGCGTCTTCGGCCAGGCCGCGGCCGTCGTCGGCGATGCTCAGGTGCAGGGCATCCTCGCTGGCTTCGAGACGGATGGCGACGCTGTGCGTCGTCGCCAGCATCTACGACGACGATGGCCACGTCTTCCCGGCCCTGCGCGCCGGCGCCCGCGGCTATCTGCTGAAGGACCAGCCGGTGTCGGCCATCGTCGTCGCGCTGCGCGGTATCGCCGCCGGCGAGCCGCCGCTGTCGCCGGCCATCGCCCGCCGCATGCTGGCCTTCTTCAACCGCCCGGTGACGCCGCCGGTGGCCCTGACCGCGCGCGAAACCGAAGTCCTGCGGCTGATTGCCAAGGGCATCACGCAGGCCGAGACGGCGCGCCTGCTGGCGATTTCGCAGCATACGGTGGCCGGTTACGTGAAGGACCTCTACCGCAAGCTCAACGTTTCGTCGCGCGCCGAAGCGGCGGTGCTGGCGCGCGACATGGGCCTGATCTGAAGCGGCGAACTTCCTGCTAAGCTCGCTGACCAAGTCCCGTCCCCCATTGGAGAACCCTTCATGAACGTTGCCGAAATCGCCACCACCCGCCGTACCTGCAAGGCCTTCGATCCGACCCGCAAGGTCGATCCCGCCGCCATCGAACAGTTGAAGACCTTGCTGCGCTTTGCCCCGTCGTCGGTCAATTCGCAGCCCTGGCACTTCATCGTCGCCAGCACCGCCGAAGGCAAGGAGAAGATTGCCGCGACGCTGGCCGGCCGCTTCGAGTACAACGCGCCCAAGGTGCGCAACGCGTCGCACGTGGTCGTCCACTGTGTCCGCCGCGATCTCGACGACGCCCACCTGCAGGCGCTGGCCGACCAGGAAGATGCCGACGGCCGCTTTGCCACCGCCGAGGCGAAGGCGACCCAGCACAACGCGCGCAGCTTCTACACCAACCTGCACCGCGACCAGTTGAACGATCTGCCGCGGTGGACCGAAAAGCAGATCTACATCGCGCTCGGAGCGCTGCTTTTCGGCGCCGCCGCGCTCGGCATCGACGCCTGCCCGATGGAAGGCATCGACGCGGCGGCGATCGACGCCGCGCTCGACCTGGAGGCGCAGGGGCTGCGCTGCGTCGTGTTGACCGCGCTCGGTTACAGCAGTGGCGACGATTTCAACGCCCGGCTGCCGAAGTCGCGCCTGCCGGCGGCGGCGGTGATCAGCGAGATCTGAGGCTCAGTCGAGCGGGCGCGTCATGTAGCGCGCCGGACCGGGATAGCTGGCGAGCGCCGCCTGCGCGGCCGGCGCCAGCGTCGCCGGTTCGCTGAAGCCCTGGCGCAGCCAGAAGGTATAGGCGTCCTGCACACAGACCAGCGCGGCGTGCCGCCAGCCGTGGCGGCGGGCGGCGGCCAGCGCGCACGCGACCAGGCGCGCGCCGAGACCGCGGCCGGCGGCGCTCGGCGCCACCGCGAGGTCGTGCAGGTAGAGGCAGTCAGCGTTGGCGGCGGGCGCAAAGTCGCCGCCCAGCGGCGTCACCTTGCCGAGACGCGACGGGTAGGTGGCGAGATAGGCGCCGACTGCGCCGGCTTGTTCGCCGACCCAGACGAAACCGGCGGCGGCGGCCAGACGGCCGGCCCAGGTGGTGGCGTCCTCGTTCATCGACGGCAGGTAGCACTGGTGCTGCACGGCGAGGATGGCGGAAAGATCGGCGGCCTGCGCGGGGCGCAGGCGGAAGGCGGTGGGTCTCATGACTGGCGCGATTGTAGGCGGCGGCCGGGCGAAGTCAATTCCCGGTCATGCGCGTATCATCGACCCGTCACCACCTGCGGAGAAAGAAGATGAGCAAGGCATTGCGCTGGTCGGAACGCTGGTTCCGCTTCGGATTGTGGCTGGTCGCCCTGGCTTTCGGCAGTTTCCTGATCGGGCTTGGCGGCAACATCGTCGAGAACCTGCCGCGCGTCGAAGCGACGCTGAGCCTTGAGAATTTTCTCGACCCGGTCGCCGCCGGCAAACTGCGCGCCGAGATCGACGCCGCCCAGCTCGCGCGCCAGGCGGCGCAGGACGCGCTCGACCAGGCCGAACTGAAACACAACGTCGCCCGCGCCGACGCCGCCAGCGCCCGCGACACCTTCGCCAACTGGCTGGCCACCCGGCGCGCCACCGAGCGCCCCGAGCAGGACCGCGAACTGATCGTCCGCACCGCCGCGCTTGACGCCTTGAAGGCCCTCGAGCGCAAGGCGCTGGCCGCGGTGCAGGCGCAGCAGCAAACGCTGCTCGACCAGCAACAGGCGGAAGCGCGCGCCCAGTCGGCACTGGGCGAACTGCGCGCGGCCGCCGCCGAACGCTACCACGACGAAATGCGCAGTCAGGAACTGCGCGTCTTCGGCTATCGCCTGGCACTGACTCTGCCACTGCTCGGCGTCGCCGGCTGGCTCTTCGCCAAGCAGCGCAAGAGCACCTGGTGGCCGTTCGTCTGGGGCTTCATCTACTTCGCGCTGTTTGCCTTCTTCGTCGAATTGGTGCCCTACATCCCGAGCTACGGCGGCTGGATCCGCTACAGCGTCGGCATCGTCCTCACCGTGCTGGTCGGCCGCTACGCGATCCTGGCGCTGAACCGCTACCTCGAGCGCCAGAAGCTGGCCGAGGCGCTGCCCGACGTCGAACGGCGCAAGGAACTGTCCTACGACGTCGCCCTGGCACGGCTGGGCAAGAAGGTCTGCCCGGGCTGCGAGCGCAGCGTTGATCTGGCCAACACGGCGATCGACTACTGTCCGCATTGCGGCATCTGCCTGTTCGACCACTGCACTGCCTGCAACGAACGCAAGAGTGCCTTCGCCCGCTTCTGCCACGCCTGCGGCGCGGCAGCGAAAAGCTAGAGGAGCAGCGCCCCGGCCAGCGCGCAGCCGGCGACGACGCGCCACGGCGGCTGTTTTCCCCAGGTCAGCGCGGCCAGCGCGACGGCGGCCAGCGCCAGTTCGCCGGGGCCGTGGATGGCGCCGGTCCATACCGGGTCGTAAAGCGCGGCGAGCAGGATGCCGACCACCGCCGAGTTGATCCCGGCCAGCGCCGCCCGGGCGCGGGCGTTGGCGCGCAGCGCGTCCCAGAAGGGCAGGGCGCCGGCAACCAGCAGGAAGGCCGGGGCGAAGATCGCCGCCAGCGCCAGCAGGCCGCCGGCCCAGCCGTTCGGCGTGGCACCGCCGGCGGCGCCAAGGAAAGCGGCGAAGGTGAACAGCGGGCCGGGTACCGCCTGGGCAACGCCGTAGCCGGCCAGGAAGGTTTCATTGTCGACCCGGCCAAGGTCGATCATGGCCGTCTGCAGCAAGGGCAGGACGACGTGGCCGCCGCCGAAGACCAGCGCGCCGACGCGATAGAAGGCATCGACCATGGCCAGCGCCGGCGTGGCGAGCGTCGCGGCGAGCCAGGGCAGGCCGAGCAGGCCGGCGGCGAAGAGCGCCAGCCAGAAGCTTGCGTCGCGTCGGCCGATGCCGTCGGCGAGCCGTTCCGGGCCGGCGGCCGGGACGGCGGCACCGAGCGCCAGCCCGCCCAGCGCGCCGCCAGCGATCACCGCCAGTTGTCCGGCGATACCCGGCCAGGCCAGCAGCAGTGCGGCGCCAAGCAGGGCAAGCAGGCGCCGCGGCCAGTCCGGGCAGAGGCTGCGGCCCATGCCCCAGACCGCCTGGGCGACGACCGCCACGGCGACGATCTTGAGTCCGGTGAGCAGTCCGTGGGGCAGGCTTTGGCCGAATTCGGCCAGACCGAGTGCGAAAAGAATCATCAGGATCGCCGACGGCAGCGTGAAGCCGCACCAGGCGGCAAGCGCTCCGCGATAGCCGGCGCGCTGCAGGCCGAGCGCCAGTCCGACCTGGCTGCTCGCCGGGCCGGGCAGGAACTGGCACAGGGCGACCAGGTCGGCGTAGGCGGCATCGCTCAGCCAGCGGCGACGGTGTACGAATTCGTCGCGGAAGTAGGCGAGATGGGCGACCGGCCCGCCGAAGGCGGTCAGGCCGAGGTGCAGGAAGGCGACGAAGATTTCTCGGACGGTGCTGAGCGGCATGGTGAAAGTTTAACGCTGTCACATGACTGCACGGCTGCAGTCTTACACTTGCGAACAGTCATCGATGCCGGCTTTTGCTAGGCTGTCGCCTGTCGGATTTTCGGAGTGCTCTGAACATGTCAGTCCTGCGCAAACTTGCCCTGGCGCTTGCCGCGCTGATCGCCCTGCTCGGGCTCGCCGCCGGCGTCGCCTACGCGCTGTTCGATGCGGCGGCGATCAAGCGTCACCTGGTCGAACAGGTGGCGGTCAAGACCGGTCGTACCTTGGTGATTGGCGGCGATGTCAGCCTCTCGCTGTGGCCGGAAGTGGCGGTCAGCGCCGGCCAGGTCAGCCTGTCCGAAGCCGACGGCAAGACCGAGTTTGCGGCGCTCGAATCGTTGCGCGTTGCCGTCGCGGTGATGCCCTTGCTGGCCGGCAAGGTCGAAGCACGCGAGATCGGCATCGACGGCCTGGCGCTGACCCTGGTCAAGCGTCGCGACGGCAAGCTCAACATCGACGACCTGACGGCCGGCGAGGCCGCGGCAAAGCCCGCCAACCAGGAAGAAAAGGCGCCGGCCGCTGGCAGCCAGCCGCTGCAGCTCGACATCGCCGGCCTGGCCTTGCGCGACGCCCGCTTCACCTGGCGCGACGAAATGGCCGGCAAGACGACCAAGCTGTCGGCGCTCGATTTCTCCACCGGCCGCGTCCAGGCCGACGGCGCCGCCGGCAGCCTCGCCATCGACCAACTCAAGCTGGCGCTGCGCGGCAGTAGCGGCGACGATCGCTTCGAAGCGAGCATCGAACTGCCCGCCATCAAGTTTGCCGAGCAGCGCCTGGCGACGCCGTTTTCCGGCAAGCTCGCGCTGAGCAGCCCGGCCATGCCGATGGGCAGCGTCAAGCTGCCGCTGTCCGGCAAGCTGGCGCTCGATCTCGGCAAATCCACCGCCGACCTCACGCTCGACACCCAGCTCGACGCCTCGAACATCGCGCTGAAACTGGCGGTCGAACGCCTGTCGCCGCTCTTCTTCGATTTCGACCTGAACATCGACCAGTTGAACGTCGATCACTACCTGCCGCCGGCCAAGCCGGGCGCGGCGGGCGGCGATGCTGGCGCAGGCGGCAAGGCGGAGAAGCCGGCGGCGAAGATCGACCTGAGCGCGCTCGAAGCGCTCAACTTCCGCGGCAAGCTGGCCATCGGCCAGTTGCAGGCGAAGGGCCTGAAACTCTCGGCGCTGGCGGCGCGCCTGGCCGCCGCCGACGGCCGGCTGGACGTGACGTCGATGCAGGCGAAGCTCTACGGCGGCAGCCTCGACGGCGCGCTCGGGGTCAATGCCCGGGGCAATGTGTTTACCGTCCGCCAGAACCTCTCCGGCATCGACATCCGCCCGCTGCTCGCCGACCTGATCCACAAGGAGCCGCTGGAAGGTCGCGGCACGGTGACGCTCAACGTCAATACCCGTGGCGCCACGGTCGATGCGCTGAAGCGCGGGCTGGCCGGGCAGGCCTCGCTGGCACTGAAGGATGGCGCCATCCGCGGCGTCAACCTGGCCAAGCAGTTGCGCGACGCGAAGGCGGTGCTGCGCGGCGGCAAGGGCGCGGCGAGCGCGCCGAACGCTGCCGAGAAGACCGATTTCTCGGAACTGGTCGCCAGCTTCCGGATCGCCAACGGCGTCGCCCACAACGACGACCTGGCGATGAAATCGCCCTTCCTGCGCCTGGCCGGTGCCGGCGACATCGATATCGGCAACAGCCAGATCGACTACCTGGCGAAAGTCAGCGTCGTCGAAACCTCGAAGGGGCAGGAAGGCAAGGAACGCGACGAATTGCGCGGGATCACCGTGCCGGTCCGCCTGCGCGGGCCCTTCGACAATCTTTCCTATTCGCTGGAGGCCGGTGAACTGCTCAAGGACGCGGCGAAAGCCAAACTCGACGAGAAGAAGGACGAACTGAAGGAAAAGGCCGGCAAGAAGCTGGAAGAAAAACTTGGCGACAAACTCAAGGGCCTGTTCGGCAAATGAGCCGCCGGCCTAGAATGCCGCCTTTATCCGCCGGACTGACACCATGCCCCGCATCAAGATCGCCCTGCCCGAGAAGTTCGTTTTCAGCACCGAAATCCCGATCTACATCCAGCACATCAACTACGGCCACCACCTCGACAACGCCGCGCTGCTGATGCTGGTCGCCGAGGCGCGGGTGCGCTTCTTCAAGCATTTCGGCTGGAGCGAACTCGACGTCGGCGGGCCCGGCATCGTCGTTGCCGACGTCGCCGCCCAGTACCGTTCCGAAGCCTTCCACGGCGAGACGCTGGTGATCGCCTTCGCCGCCGCCGATTTCCACGATTACGGCTGCGACCTGGTCTGGCAACTGAACGACCAGGCGAGCGGCCGCGAAGTGGCGCGCGGCAAGCACGGCATCGTCTTCTTCGACTACGCGACGCGCAGCAAGGTCAAGGTGCCGGCGGTGTTCGCCGAAAGGATGGCCGGCGCATGATCCCGATCCGCTACGTCGAGCCGGTGTTCCGGCCGCCGTCGGAAGCCGAATCGCTGATCCTGCCGGTGACCGACGGCTGTTCGTGGAACCAATGCACCTTCTGCGAGATGTACACCGCGCCGCAGAAGAAATTCCGCGCTCGCGACGAGGCTGAGGTGCTGGACAGCATCCGCGCCACCGGCGAACGTTACGGCAGCGACATCCGCCGCGTCTTCCTGGCCGACGGCGATGCGCTGGTCCTGCCGACGCGCCGCCTGCTCACCGTGCTCGAGGCGATCCGTGCCCACCTGCCGGCGGTGCGGCGGATTTCCAGCTACTGCCTGCCGCGTAACCTGAAGAAGAAAAGTCAGCAGGAGATCGACGAACTCGCCGCCGCCGGGTTGAGCATGGTCTATGTCGGCGCCGAATCGGGCGACGACACGGTGCTCGCCGCGGTCAGCAAGGGCGAAACCTTCGACTCCACCGTCGACGCGCTGAACAAGCTCGGCGCCGCCGGTATCAGCCGGTCGGTGATGATCCTCAACGGTCTCGGCGGGCGCGAACTGTCGCGTCAGCACGCCGAAAACTCGGCGTGCCTGGCCAACGCCACCCAGCCCGAATATCTGGCGACGCTGGTGGTCAGTTTTCCCAAGGGCGAACAGCGCCTGCGCGCCGGTTTTCCCGGCTGGGAACCGCTGACCCAGCCGGAGTTGTTCGCCGAGATGGAGATCTTACTGAGCGGCCTGGAACTCAAGCGCACGGTCTTTCGTTCCGACCACGCGTCGAACTGGCTGGTCCTCAAGGGCACGCTCGGTGCCGACAAGGAACGCCTGCTTGCCCAGGTGCGCCAGGCCATCGCTGGCGAAGCGCCGCTGCGCCCGGCCTGGGCGCGCGGCCTGTAGCTCAGCCGGCCTTGCCGACGCGCAGCGCGGTGAAGATGGCGAGCGCCTGGAAGATGGCGATGCCGAACAACACGCCGCTGAAATTGCCGCTGTCCATCAGCCGCCCGAAAATCAGCGGCGCCGTCGCCAGCCCGAGGTCGAGCCCGGAATAGACGAAGCCGTAGATGCGCCCGAACGCCGCCTGGCCGAAGCGCGCCGTCGCCGCACGGCGCACCAGCAGGTCGCGCGACGGACCGGCGACGCCGGTGCAGAAACCGATCGCCCCCATCAACGGCAGGATGCTCCAGGCCGGCGGCAGGCCGCTGGCAAGAAGCAGCGCGAGCAACGCGGCGACGCCGAGGGCGCCGGCGATCAGCCCGTCGTGCGCGTTCTTCTGCGCCAGGAAACCGCCGAGCACGATGCCGGCGGCGCCGCCGAGCAGATAGGTGGACAGCGCCGTCGCCGCGCTACCCAGGCTGAAGGCGTACAGCGCCTGCAGGATCGGCGTGGCGAAGTTCTGGATGGCGCCGAAGGCGGCGGTGATCAGGAAGAAGAACAGGAAGCACAGCCAGACTGCCGGCACGCGCAGGAAGGCGAGCGGCGGCACGGCTTCGCCGCTCTGCTTGGCGGCGTGTTCGGCGAGCGGGTCGGCAATCGCCAGGCGGCGCCAGCTCAGGATGCCGAGGGCGATGATGGCGACGACGCTGGCCCCGAGCGCCGCCTCGCGCCAGCCAGCGACGGCGGCGATGCCGGTCATGAACACCGGCGCCGCCGCCCAGCCGAGGTTGCCGGACAGCCCATGCACCGAGAAGGCATGGCCGAGGCGCGGCTGCGAAACGCGCCGGTTGAGCACCGTGAAATCGGCCGGATGGAAGACGCTGTTGCCCAGCCCGGCGAGCGCCGCGGCGGCGATCAGCCAGGGCAGACCGCTGGCGAAGTGCAGAGTGACGCCGGCCAGCACGAAGCAGCAGATGCCGGCGAAGAGCACGCGGAAGGCGCCGAAACGGTCGACGAAGAAGCCGGCGGCAGCCTGGCCGATCCCGGAAATCACGAAGAAGACCGTCATCGTCACGCCGACGGCAGTGAAGTTGAGGCCGAAATCGGCCATCAGCCACGGGAACAGCGGCGGCAGTAGGAGGTGGAAGAAATGCGAAACGCCATGGACGAAGCCGATCAGCGCGATCGTCTCGATGTCGCCGGCGGCGGGGCGGGGCAGGGTGGTGGTCGTCATGTCGGGGTCGGGGTGGGGCTTTTGTTATGCGACGAGTTTAACCAGCCGGCCTATTGACGCGAACGCGATAGTCCGACAAAAATTATCGCAATGCTGACAACCCTGCCTTTCGATCCCTGCCCGCGTCGCGCGCCGACCGCCGCCGAGCCGCTCACCGTCAACCTGCGCCGCCTGCCGGCCGACGTCCATGTGCCGGCGCACAGCCACGACTGGGCGCAACTCGCCTTCCCGCTGCGCGGCGCGCTGCGCATCGCTGCCGCCGGCATGGCCTGGCTGGTGCCGGCTTTCCGCGCGGTGTGGATTCCGCCGCACATCGAGCACGAAGTGGTGATGCTCGGCCAGGTCGAGCTGCGCACCGTCTACATCGCCACCGAAGCCGCGCCGCTGCCGCTCGACGCCTGCTCGGTGGTCGAGGTCTCGGACCTGATGCGGGCGCTGATCGAAGCCCTGAGCGCGCTTGGCGAAAGCGAAACGGCGCGCCGCCAGCAGATGATCCAGCTCCTGCTCAGCGAAATCGGCATCGCCCCGCCGCTTTCGCTCGGCCTGCCGCTACCGCGCGACCGCCGGCTGCAGGCGCTGTGCGGCGCGCTCTTCGACGACCCCGCCGACAACCGCCCACTCGCCGACTGGGCGGCCCGCGTCGGCGCCAGCGAACGCACGCTGGCGCGCCTCTTCGCCGACGAACTGAAGATGAGCTTCGGCGCCTGGCGCCAGCAACTGCGCCTGGCCCGCGCCCTCGACCTGATCGGCCGCGGCCGCCCGAGCGGCGAAGTCGCCGCCGAACTCGGCTACGCCAGCCCAGCGGCGTTCTCGGCGATGTTCAAACGCGCCTTCGGCGTGCCGCCGGGGCGCTTCATGCAGCAGCGGGGCGGAGCAGCGCATGCCGGGGCGAACGGGTAGGGGAAGGGCGCTTGTGGATGGCCTTGAGCCTTGCGAATACGTGCTGGCTGCCTGTCCGGCATGGAAGTCGGCGGTGCGGTGTTATAACATTGCATTTTTCCGCCCCCGATCCCGCCGCTGCTTGTCGCCAGCGAGCCGCCTTCCGGAACCCAGTCCGATGAAAAACTCCACGCCTGCCGGGCGCGCCGCCGTCCTGTCCGCTTGCCGCATTGGCGGCGAGCACAACAGCGAGGCAAGGCCATGAATCCTTCCGCCAGCGACCGACGCATTCCGGTCACCCTGCTTACCGGCTTCCTCGGCGCCGGCAAGACGACCCTGCTCAACCACCTGCTGACGCAGCCCGAGATGAACCGGACCGCGGTATTGATCAACGAATTCGGCAGTGTCGCGGTCGATCACCATCTGGTGACCAAAATCGACGAAGACCTGGTCATGCTCGATTCCGGTTGCATCTGCTGCACGGTGCGCAGCGACCTCGAGAAGAGCCTCAAGGAACTCTTCATGCGCAGCCTGCGGCGCGAACTGCCGCCGCTCAACCGGGTCATCATCGAAACGACGGGGCTGGCCGATCCGGCGCCGGTCATTTTCACGCTGATGGAAGATTTCTTCATTGCCGAGCGCTTCCGTACCGATGGCGTCGTCACCGTCGTCGATAGCACCCACATCCTCGGCCAGCTCGCCCACCATCCCGAGCCGGTCAAGCAGGTGGCGATGGCCGATCGGCTGCTGCTCAGCAAATGCGACCTAGCCAGCGGCGAGCAACTGGCCGCGGTCGGCCGCACCCTGGCCCGCCTCAACCCGGCCGCTGCCCAGCTCCCGGTACGGCAAGGCGTTCTGGCCGTCGCCGCGTTGACCGATTGCGGTCTCTACGACCCCGCCGCCAAGACGCCGGACGTCGCCGGCTGGCTGGCCGAGGAGAAAGTGCGCGAGGAAGCTCGGCGGGCGTCTGGTCATCACCACCACGAACACGATGTCGATCGTCATGATGCCCATGTCTACAGTTTTGCCCTGACCTTCGATCAGCCCCTGGCCTGGGTTTCGTTCGCCGACGCCGTGGCGACCCTGCTCGACGGCATGGGCGACCGCATCCTGCGCATCAAGGGGCTACTCAATGTGGTCGGCGACCACAAGCCGCGCGTCGTGCAGTGCGTGCAGCACGTCATGTATCCCTACAGCCGGCTCGACGACTGGCCGGCGCAGGCTCCCTACAACGACCGGCGCAGCCGCCTGGTCTTCATCGTGCGGGACATTCCGCGGGGCATGATCGAACAGGCCTTCGCCATGTTCTGTGGGGTGCGCGACGTCGGCGAGACGAAAGCCGAATGCTGATGCGCAAGCGCTTCGCCTTCGCAAACGCGCCTGTTCCCTGCGCATCAGGCCGAAGACCGATCTCTCCTCTGTCCCGCGCGTCAGCGCCGCCGCCACCGAATTCTCGGAAGACGTCGTGCGTACCAGCCACGAACTGGTACAGGGCTACAAACGTTTGCAGAACGAATTCTGATCCGGCCCAGGGCGACGCCAGGGCCGCGAATTCGCCGGCCGCGCCTGAATGACCGGCAATCTGGGCTATGATTCAACCATTCCCGAGGAACCACAGATGAATCCGAATCCATTGACCGAAGCCGATCTCGACCGGCTTGAAGAATTGCTCGAGGCAGAAGTTTTCGGCGAGGAGGCGATGCGCCTCGACGAAGCACAGGCGCTGATCTGCGCCGTTGTCAGTTGCCCGCAGCCGATCCCGCCGGGCGAATGGCTACCCGAGGTACTCGGCGCCGGTATCGAGAAGAGCGACGATCCGCTGGTCGGCGAAACCGTCGAACTGCTGATGCGCCTGAACAACGGCATCGCTGCAGCGCTGCTCGCCGACGAAATGGTCTCGCCGCTGCTCTACCCGGTCGACGAAGGTTCCGAGGAATACGATTTCGCGGCCTGGGCCGACGCCTACATCTACGGCGCGGGGCTGGGCGGCGACTGGTACGACCTCGCCGGCAAGCACGCCGACGATCTCGACGAACTGCTCGAACCGCTGTTCGTGCTCAACGGCATGCTCAAGGAAGACGCCGAGAAGAACGGCGAGCGCTGGTTCCCGCCGGCCGAGGAAGCGCGGCTGATCGCCGACATCCAGGAAAACCTGCCGGTGATCGTCCAGACCCTGTACAACTTCTGGCGCGCCAAGCGCGGCGGCGGCACGGTGCAGCGCGAGGAACCGAAAACCGGCCGCAACGATCCCTGTCCCTGCGGCAGCGGCAAGAAGTTCAAGCAGTGCTGCGGCAGTCCGGAAAAACTGAACTGATCCGCCAGCTACGGCCGCTCAGCGGCCGTAGCGCTGTTTCTGCTCGAAGGCGATGGCCCGCTTCAGGTATTTGCTGAAGCTCTGCATCGCTTCCGGGTGGTTGCTGTAGCCCTTCTCCTGAACTTCGGCGTCGACGAGAGCGTCGAGTGCCGGCGGGAAGGAAACGGCAGGGTAGGTGGTACGGCGTCTGGCGGATTTCATGGCAGGCAGGCGGCAAAAGCCGCGCACTTTACCCGAACTTGGCCGTTTTCCGGGGATTTTCCGGCCTCAGGCCGTTCCGTCCAGGGCATCCAGCCCGCCGCTCAGCACCCGCGCGTCGAAACCGCGCTGGGCGAGCAGGAAGGCGGCGGCACTGCTGCGGCGACCGCTCTGGCAGAACAGGATGCAGGGTACGCGGCGGTCGAGGCTGTCGGCTTTCAGGCGCAGCAAATACAAGGGGATGTTGCTGCTGCCCTTCAGGCTGCCGGCGGCGAATTCGGCTTCCAGCCGGACGTCGATCAGGCGCGCACCCTGCTTGATCAGGCGGGCGCCTTCGAGCAGCGTCACCTGACGGACCAGCGGCGCGCGCAGCAGCGCGTCGAAATCGGCGGCCGGCAGGCGCATCAGTTCGCCGGCGCTGGTCATCGTCACCGTCGCGTTGCGCGGCTCGCCGGAAAGCAGCGCCTCCTCGCCGAATCCCTGGCCGGCGGCGAGGGCGGCGAGGACGATTTCCTTCTGCTCGCCGGCACGACGGGTGACGCGCGCGCTGCCGGAGCGGATCAGGTAGTAGTGGTCGCCGGGCTCGCCCTGGCGGACGACGACCTGGCCGGCGGCAACCGGCAGCGCTTCGAAGCGGCCGAAGAGACGATGCAGGTTGCCCGGCGGCACCTTGCTGAAGGCCGGATTCTTTAGCACGTCGAACATCCATTGCGGATCGTCGCCTTCGAACTCGGTGACTTCATAGGCGGTGGCCTGGTCGCGCGTCAGCAGGTGGTCGAGGTCGTCGTCGCCGAAGACCACCAGCAGCGAGCGGCACATCGCCCGGCAACTGAAGGCGCGCGGCTTCTGGCGCGCCAGCGGGTGCCGGGCGGCAGGCGTGCCGGCGCTCAGGCGGGTCGGCGACGAACCGTCCTCGCGGTCGAGCGCGACTTCGCCGGACAGCAGATAGTAGCTGTGAGCATCGGCGCTTTTCTGCGGGAAGACGAGTTGCCCGGGCTCGGCGACGAAGGGGCGAGCCAGCGCGCAGGCCTGGGTCAAGGCGGCGCTGGAGAGGTCCGAGAGAGGAATCAGGTGGGCGAGGTCTTGCGCGTTCATGATGGGCGTGGCAGCCGCAGGCGACGCCGTGATTCTACGGCAATGCCCAGCTGACTTGGCCGCCACCCAGCAAAAAGGAGCCAGCTTGCGCCGGCCCCTGTGTCATTTTTCGCGCTGCCGCGTCAGCCCAGTTCGACCGGCACGAAAAGCCGGGCCTTGCCGCGCTCGATCAGCAGGGCGACCTTCTTGCCGGATTTGCCGATCAACTGGCGCAACTGCTCAGTGTCGTTTACTGATTCGCCGTTGACCGACAGGATCACGTCGCCTGGCCGGATGCCGGCACGGGCGGCAGCGCCGCTCGCTTGTTCGACGAGGAGTCCGCCGGCGATGCCGCTTTGCCGGCGTTCTTCCGGGGTCAGCCGACGGACGGCGACGCCGAGGCGGCCCTTGTCGGCCTTGGCCGGTTCGGCTGCGGCGACCTTGTCGTCCTGGAAGGCGCCGACCTTCACCGTGATGTCGCGCGCCGCCTTGTTGCGCCAGACCTGCAGACGCACTGTCTCGCCCGGTCGCTTGGCGGCGATGATCGATGGCAGTTCGCCGGAGATCTCCACCGCCTGGCCGTCGATGCCGAGGATCACGTCGCCCGCTTCGAGGCCGGCGCGGCCAGCGGGACCGTCCTTGTCGACCGAGGAGACGAGGGCGCCGGCGGGACGGGCGAGGCCGAAGCTGTCAGCCAGCGCCTGGTCGACTTCCTGGATGGCGACGCCGAGGCGGCCGCGCTCGACCTTGCCGTGGGCGACGATCTGCCGCTCGACGTTCATCGCCACCTCGATCGGGATGGCGAAGGAGAGACCCTGGTAACCGCCGCTGCGCGAGTAGATCTGCGAGTTGATGCCGATCACTTCGCCGCGCATGTTGAACAGCGGGCCGCCGGAGTTGCCGGGATTGACCGCGACATCGGTCTGCAGGAAGGGAACGTAGCTGCCGTCCGGCAGGCTGCGCGACTTGGCGGAGATGATGCCGGCGCTGGCGCTCGATTCGAAGCCGTAGGGCGAGCCGATGGCGAGCACCCATTCGCCGACCTGCGACGCCTTGGCGCTACCGACGCGCACCGTCGGCAGGTTCTTGCCGTCGATCTTGAGCACGGCGACGTCGCTGGCCTGGTCCATGCCGAGGATCTTGGCCTTGAACTCGCGCTTGTCGTTGAGCTTGACGATCACTTCGTCGGCGTCGGCGACGACGTGGGCGTTGGTCAGCACGGTGCCGTCGGGGCTGACGATGAAGCCGGAGCCGAGGCCGCGTACCGGCGTGTTGTCCTGTGGCACCATGCCGCGGAACTGGCGGAAGAACTGGAAGAAGGGATCGTCGGGGTCGATCTGCGGCATGCCGGGGACGTTGGCGGCGGTCTTGCGGTTGCCGCTGACGCTGATGTTGACGACCGCCGGCGCGTTGCTGGCGACGATGCTGCGCATGTCGGGGTAGCCAGCGGGAACGGGCGCGGCGAGTGGGGCGACGACGGGGGCCGGGGGCGGCGCCACCGGCGTGGCTGCGGCAACCGGTGCCTGGCCCAGGGCCCAGGCACCGCCAATGGCGGCGGAGACGGCAATGGCGGCGACGGTGAGCTTCAGGCGGTTGAGTGACATGCGGTCCTCCTCGGGTGATGGTTACGGGCCGTATATTTGCGCTCGCCAGCGATTTTTCCATCAGTCCTTGTGCGACGATTTGTTACGAAATTTATCCGGATCGTCCTCCACCAAGAAAAAAGGCCGTCCGCGCAGCGCGGACGGCCTTTGCCGGCGGTGGTGCCGGATCAGCTCTTGACCGGAATCTTGCCGATCTTGACCTGCCATTCCTTGGGGCCGCTTTCGTGCACGTTGTTGCCGCCCGAATCGACGGCCACCGTCACCGGCATGTCCTGCACGTCGAACTCGTAGATGGCTTCCATGCCGAGGTCGGCGAAACCGACCACCTTGGCCGACTTGATCGCCTTGGCGACCAGGTAGGCAGCGCCGCCGACGGCCATCAGGTAGGCACTCTTGTTATCCTTGATCGCCGCGATGGCGGTTTCACCACGCTCGGACTTGCCGACCATCGAAATGAGGCCGGTCTTTTCCAGCATCATGCGGGTGAACTTGTCCATGCGCGTGGCAGTGGTCGGGCCGGCCGGGCCGACGACTTCGTCGCGCACCGGGTCGACCGGGCCAACGTAGTAGATGATGCGGTTGGTGAAGTCCACCGGCAACTTTTCACCCGCCGCCAGCATGTCGGCGATGCGCTTGTGCGCGGCGTCGCGGCCGGTGAGCATCTTGCCGTTGAGGAGCAGCTTCTGGCCGACCTTCCAGGAGGCGACTTCTTCCTTGGTCAGGGTATCGAGATTGACGCGGGTCGCCGACTTCAGGTCCGGCGTCCAGGTGACGGCCGGCCAGTCTTCCAGCTTCGGCACTTCCAGCTTGGCCGGGCCGCTACCGTCGAGGTGGAAGTGGCAGTGGCGGGTGGCGGCGCAATTCGGGACCAGCGCGACCGGCAGGTTCGCGGCGTGGCAGGGATAGTCGAGCACCTTGACGTCGAGCACGGTGGTCAGGCCACCGAGGCCCTGGGCGCCGACGCCGAGCGCGTTGATCTTCTCGAACAGTTCGAGACGCAGTTCCTCGGCGCGGTTCTGCGGGCCGCGCGCCTTCAGTTCATGGATGTCGACCGGCGCCATGATCGATTCCTTGGCCAGCAGCATGGCCTTTTCCGGCGTGCCGCCGATGCCGATGCCGATGATCCCCGGCGGGCACCAGCCAGCGCCCATTTCCGGAATCTTGTGCAGGACCCAGTCGACCAGGTCGTCGGACGGGTTGAGCATGGCGAACTTGGACTTGGCTTCCGAGCCGCCGCCCTTGGCCGCGCAGATCACTTCGACGTGATGGCCTTCGACAATCTCGAAATGCACCACGGCCGGGGTGTTGTCCTTGGTGTTCCGGCGGGCGCCGGCCGGGTCGGCGAGCACGGAAGCGCGCAGCGGATTGTCCGGGTTGGCGTAGGCGCGACGCACACCCTCGTTGATCATTTCCTGGATGCTCATGGTGGCATCCGGCCAGGTGACGTGCATGCCGACCTTGATGAAGACCATGCCGATGCCGGTGTCCTGGCAGATCGGACGATGGCCTTCGGCGGCCATCCGGGAGTTGGTCAGGATCTGGGCGATGGCGTCCTTGGCAGCCGGCGCTTCTTCGCGCTCGTAGGCTTCACCGAGCGCCTTGATGTAATCGAGCGGGTGGTAGTAGCTGATGTACTGGAAGGCATCGGCGACGGACTGGATCAGGTCTTCCTGCTTGATGGCGGTCATGCGCAACTCCGGGTCAGTGGTTGTTGTGTTGAAGAATGAGGGTCTGGGTCATGATCTTGTCGACCAGGGCCATGGCGACGGCCGAGACGATGAACACCAGGTGGATCGCCACCTGCCAGTAGAGCGTGTGTTCGGGCAGGTTGCCGGCGTTGATGAAACTTTTCAGCAGATGGATCGACGAGATGCCGATGATCGCCGTCGACAGCTTGATCTTCAGCACCCCGGCGTTGACGTGGCTGAGCCATTCCGGCTGGTCCGGGTGGTCCTCGAGTTCGAGGCGCGAGACGAAGGTTTCATAGCCGCCGACGATGACCATGATCAGCAGGTTGGCGATCATCACGACGTCGATCAGGCCGAGGACGATCAGCATGATGTCGGCTTCGGTCATCTTGTGCGGCCCGAAGGCACCGGACACCAGATGGCTGAGTTCGACCATGAACAGCCAGACATAGACCAGTTGGGCGACGATCAGGCCGACGTAGAGCGGCGCCTGGATCCAGCGGCTGGCGAAAATGAAGGATTGCAGGAAACGGGCCGGCGTGGGGGCGCTATGCAAGGACATATTTGTCTTATGGGATGGCGTTGGCTTGGGGGCGCAAAGTTTAGCATGGCGCGGCAGGCTTGCCCGAAACCGCCGAATGCTGCGCCGCAGCGTGATTTCGTAAGGCCATTGTAAGATTATCGAAGTGTAATTAGGGCTTGACGCTGCGCCGGGGAACGAGGTGGCGACGGCGCGCAAGGCCTAGCTGCAATCCGGGAAATTCCCGAGGCCCGACCGGTTGTTTTCAACACAAATGCGATGTAACGCAGAGGAGAAGAATATGTCGAATGAGTCCGTGCAGCTTTATTATCCGTCCGACGAAATCGTCAAGAACGCGGCGGTTTCGGGGATGGACGCCTACCGGGCGCTGTGCGCGGAAGCGGAAGCCGACTACGAAGGTTTCTGGGCCAAGCGTGCCCGCGAACTGATCACCTGGAAGGAACCCTTCACCCAGGTGCTCGACGAGTCCAACGCACCGTTCTACAAGTGGTTTGCCGACGGCAAGCTGAACGTCTCCTACAACTGTCTCGATCGTCAGGTCGAAGCCGGCAAGGGCGACAAGGTCGCCATCGTCTTCGAAGCCGACAATGGCGACGTCACCAAGGTCACCTATCAGGAACTGCTGGTCAAGGTCTGCAAGATGGCCAACCTGCTCAAGGCCAAGGGTGTGCAGAAGGGCGACCGCGTCGTCATCTATCTGCCGATGACCGTTGAAGGCGTCGTCGCCATGCAGGCCTGCGCCCGTATCGGCGCCACCCACTCGATCGTTTTCGGCGGCTTCTCCGCCCAGGCCCTGCGCGACCGCATCAACGATGCCGGCGCCACCCTGCTGATCACCGCCGACGGCCAGTTCCGCGGCGGCAAGTCCTTGCCGCTCAAGGCGATCGCCGACGAAGCCATCGCCCTTGGCGGTTGCGACACGCTGAAGGGCGTCGTCGTCTTCAAGCGTACCGGCATGGACGTCACCATGGTTGCCGGCCGCGACGAGTGGCTGCACGAAGGTCTGGCCAGCCAGCCGGAAACCTGCGAACCGGAATGGGTCGGTGCCGAACACCCGCTGTTCCTGCTCTACACCTCCGGCTCCACCGGCAAGCCGAAGGGCGTTCAGCATTCCACCGGCGGCTATCTGCTGCACGCCATCCTGACCATGAAGTACACCTTCGACATCAAGGATAGCGACACCTTCTGGTGTACCGCCGACATCGGCTGGGTCACCGGCCACACCTACATCACCTACGGTCCGCTCGCCTGCGGCGCCACCGAAATCGTCTTCGAAGGCGTGCCGACCTATCCGGACGCCGGCCGTTTCTGGAAGATGATTCAGGATCACAAGGTTTCCATCTTCTACACCGCGCCGACCGCGATCCGTTCGCTGATCAAGGCCGCCGATGCCAACCCGGCGGTGCATCCGAAGAGCTACGATCTGTCCAGCCTGCGCATCCTCGGTTCGGTCGGCGAGCCGATCAACCCGGCCGCCTGGGAGTGGTACTACCAGAACGTCGGTGGCTCGCGCTGCCCGATCGTCGATACCTTCTGGCAAACCGAAACCGGTGGTCACATGATCACCCCGTTGCCGGGCGCGACGCCGCTGGTGCCGGGTTCCTGCACGCTGCCCTTCCCGGGCATCCAGTTCGCCGTGGTCGACGAGACCGGCGCCGAACTGCCGTGGGGCCAGGGTGGTATCCTCGTCTGCAAGAAGCCGTGGCCGTCGATGATCCGCACCATCTGGAACGACGACGAGCGCTTCGTCAAGTCCTACTTCCCGGCCGACTTCCAGGGCAAGCTCTACCTGGCGGGCGACGGTGCGATCCGCGACAAGGACACCGGCTACTTCACGATCACCGGTCGTATCGACGACGTGCTGAACGTCTCCGGTCACCGCATGGGCACGATGGAAATCGAATCGGCGCTGGTTGCCAACCCGCTGGTTGCCGAAGCCGCCGTCGTCGGCCGCCCGGATGATCTGACCGGTGAAGCGATCGTCGCCTTCGTCGTGCTCAAGGGTCAGCGTCCGACCGATCCGGAAGCGACCAAGAAGATGGTCAAGGAACTGTGCGACTGGGTGGCCAAGGAAATCGGTCCGATTGCCAAGCCGAAGGACATCCGCTTCGGCGACAACCTGCCGAAGACCCGTTCCGGCAAGATCATGCGTCGTCTGCTGCGTGGTCTGGCGAAGGGCGAGGAACTGACGCAAGACATCTCGACCCTGGAAAACCCGGCGATTCTGGAGCAACTCAAGGGCTAAAGCGGTCGCACCGGGTTTCGCCGTCAGGCAAAACCCGGCGATTCTGGAGCAACTCAAGGGCTAAAGCGGTCGTACCGGGTTTCGCCGTCAGGCAAAACCCGGCGATTCTCGAGCAGTTGAAGGGCTAAGCAACATCAGCGACCGGCTTGACGGCCGGTCGCGCCAATCACGAGGCAGCACGCTTGCCAGGCTGCTTCGACAAGACAAAAAGGGCAAGGAGGAGACAATGGTCGCCCATAAGGTGACCGCCGATGCGGTCGCACCAGACTGCATGCCAAGAACGGCTGACACGCTTGGCGTGTCAGCCGTTTTTCCATTTTTTCCGGGGGCGAGATGAAGCGCAGCGGGCCGACCCGGCAACGCCTGACGGCAGTCGCGCTGGCGGCGTTGCCACTCTTGACTTTCCCCTTGCTGGGTCTGCCGCAGGGTGAATGGTTGGGCTTCCCCGCCGGTCTCGTCTACTTGTTCGGTGTCTGGGGCGGGGCGATCGCGCTGGCCGCCTGGATTGCCGAAAGGCCGGGGCGCTAGATGCTTTCCGGGGGCTTCGTCGCGCTGGTGACCGTGGCCTATTTCGGCCTCCTGTTCGGCGTCGCCCGCTGGGGCGACGCGCGCGCCGACGCCGGGCGCTCGATCATCAACGCCAATGTCTACGCGCTGTCGCTCGCCGTCTATTGCACCTCGTGGACTTTTTTCGGCAGCGTCGGTCGCGCCACCTCGGGGGGGCTGTCCTTCCTCACCATCTATCTCGGGCCGACGCTGATGCTGCTCTGCGTCGGCGTCGTCATCAAGATGATCCGCATCGCCAAGGCGCAGCGCATCACTTCGATCGCCGATTTCATTGCCGCCCGCTACGGCAAGAGCCCGCTACTCGCCGGGCTGGTCACTGTGATCGCGGTGATCGGCGTCGTTCCCTACATCGCGCTGCAATTGAAAGCGGTGGCGGCCAGCCTCGACATCCTGTTTCCCGATTCCGGGACCGCCGCCGGTCTGCTGGGGGTCGATTCGACGCTACTGGTGGCGGCAGTACTGGCCTTGTTCACCATCCTCTTCGGCACCCGCCACCTCGACGCCACCGAGCGCCATGAAGGCATGGTGGCGGCGATCGCCGTCGAGTCGGTGGTCAAGCTGGTCGCCTTCTGCGCCGTCGGCCTCTTCGTCACTTACGGCATCCACAATGGCTTTGCCGATGTCTTCGCCCGGGCGAGCGCACAGCCGGCGCTGGCCGGGCTGTTTGCGCCGGATGCGGCGCGTGCCGGCAACTGGGCGGCGCTGATCCTGCTTTCCGGGCTGGCGATCCTGCTGCTGCCGCGGCAGTTCCAGATCATCGTCGTCGAGAACGTGGACGAATCGCACCTCAAGCGCGCGGTCTGGCTGTTCCCGCTTTACCTGCTGCTGATCAATATCTTCGTCCTGCCGCTGGCCGCCAGCGGACTGACCGAGCCGCGGCTGGCCGGCCACAATCCGGACACTTTCGTGCTCACCCTGCCGCTCGCCCACGGTGCCGAGGCGCTGGTTCTGCTCGCTTTCGTCGGCGGCCTGTCGGCGGCGACCGGCATGGTCATCGTCGAGACCATCGCCTTGTCGACGATGGTCTGCAATGACCTGGCAATGCCGGCGCTGCTGCGCTCGACCTGGCTGGCGCGGCGCCAGAACGCCGATCTCTCGGGGACGCTGATCGCCATCCGGCGCGTCGCCATCGTTCTCATCCTGCTCCTTGGCTACATCTATTTCCGGGCTGCCGGCGAAGCCTACGCGCTGGTCGGCATCGGGCTCATTTCCTTTGCCGCAGTCGCCCAGTTCGCGCCGGCCTTGTTCGGCGGCATGTACTGGAAGCAGGGGACGCGCGCTGGCGCGCTGGCCGGTCTGCTCGCCGGTTTCGTGGTCTGGGCCTACACGCTGCTGCTGCCGTCGTTCGCCCGTTCCGGCTGGATCGGCAACGGCTTCGTCGAACATGGTCTGTTCGGCATCGAATGGCTGCGCGCCCAGGCCTTGTTCGGTCTGAGCGGCTTCGACGAGATTTCGCATTGTCTGTGGTGGAGCCTGTTCGCCAACCTCGGCGCTTATGTCCTGGTGTCGCTGATAAGCACGCCGGACGCCGTCGAGGCCGGGCAGGCCGAACGTTTCGTCGATGTCTTTCGGCACGGCGAGCGGGCGCCGGATGCGCGGCTGTGGCGGGGTGATGCCTCCTTGCCGGAAATCACCGGTCTGCTCGAACGTTTCCTCGGCCCGGCGCGAGCCCGTCAGCAACTGGCCGCCCATGCCCGGATGCGCGGCCTGGCCGACTGGCGCAGCCTGCCGCCGGACGCCGGCTTCGTGCATTTCGCCGAAACCGAACTGGCGGCGGCGATCGGTTCGGCCAGCGCGCGAGCGCTGATGGCCGGCGTCACCCGCGAGGAAGATCTGCGCCTCGAAGAAGTCCTCGACATCCTCGACGAGGCAAGCCAGGTGCGCGCCTACAGCCGCGAACTGGAAAGCAAGCAGCGGGCGCTCGAAGCGGCAACCAACGAACTGCGCGCCGCCAACGAGCGCCTGCGCGAGGTGGACCGGATGAAGGACGACTTCATCTCGACGGTGACGCACGAACTGCGCACGCCGCTGACTTCGATTCGCGCCCTGTCGGAAATGCTCTACGACGATCCGCGCCTCGAGCTCGAACAACGGACGCGCTTCCTCGGGGTCATCGTCAGCGAAACCGAGCGCCTGACCCGGCTGATCAACCAGGTGCTGGACATGGCCAAGCTGGAATCCGGGCGCGCCGAATGGACCACCGGCGAGGTCGACGTCGGTCAGGTGGTGAACGAGGCGATGGTGGCGCTGGAGCCGCTGTTCCGCGAGAAGAAGGTGAGTCTCACGCATGCCATCGCCGCAGATTTGCCGAGCGTGCTGGCCGACCGCGACCGGCTGACGCAGGTCGTCGTCAACCTGCTGTCGAATGCTGTCAAGTTCGTTTCCGGCGGCAGCGGTCAGGTTCGCGTCAGCGTTGTCCGTGACGATGCCGTCTTGCGCGTTGCCGTTGCCGACAACGGGCCGGGATTGACCGCCGAGGAATGCACGCAGGTCTTCGAGAAGTTCCGCCAGGGCGGCAACACGATGACCGACAAGCCTCAGGGGACGGGCCTCGGGCTGCCGATCAGCCGGCAAATCGTCGAGTATTTTGGTGGTAAGCTGTGGGTGGAAAGTGCGCCGGGTGCCGGTGCCACCTTCGTTTTCACGGTGCCTTTGCCGGCGCCGGATGCATAAGTAGGGAGACAAACCTAATGTCCAAGAAAATACTCATCGTCGACGATGAGCCCAACATCGTCATGTCGCTCGAGTTCCTGATGAAAAAGGAAGGCTTCGAAGTCGCCACTGCCACCGATGGCGAACAGGCGCTGGCCCAGGTCGCCGCTTTTTCCCCCGATCTGCTGCTGCTTGACGTCATGATGCCGAAGAAATCGGGTTTCGAGGTCTGCGAGGCGCTGCGTGCCGATCCGGCGCAGGGTGGCTTGCTGATCGTCATGCTGACGGCCAAGGGGCGCGAGACGGAAGTGGCGAAGGGGCTGGCGATCGGTGCCGATGCCTACGTGACCAAACCGTTCTCGACCAAGGATCTGGTGGCCCGGGTCAGGCAGATGCTCGGCCTAGCCTGAAACGCATGCCGCGACTACCGGCCGGTGGTCGCCTCTCAGACGCTTGCCAGCGTACCGGCAAAAAAATACACGGGGTCGTTGAGATGAAGGCTAAAGCCCGCTTCCTGCTTGCCATTGCCGTACTCGGTCTGTTGATGACCGGTCCTTTCGTCGTCACTTCCTTCCTGGTCTGGGTCGAGATGCAGGAAACCGAGCGCAAGCTGCTGCTCGATCTCTTGCTGTCGCGCCTGCCGATCGGCACCCTGATGACGCTGTTCGGCTTTGCCATCGGTATCGCCGTCCTGCACAATCTGTTCAAGCAGTACGTCGAGGGGCTGCGCGGCATGGCCGAGCAGTTGCGCCTGATGCTCGGCGCCAACCGCAATTTCCGCGTCAAGCTGCAGGGGCCGCCGGAAGTGCAGCGCGTGGCGCAGGTGGCCAACGATCTGGCGGCGCAGCGCGACGCCTTGCTCGACGACGTCGAGGCGCGCATCGCCGAGGCCAATGCTTCGGTCGAGGCGGAGAAGAACCGCCTCGCCGCGCTGATGTCGGAACTGGCGCAGGCGGTTGTCGTCTGCAACCTCGACGGTCGCATCCTCCTTTACAACAACCGCGCCCGCCTGCAGTTCAAGGCGCTGTCGCAGGGGCCGACGTCGGCGGCGGGCGGGGCGCTGATCGGTCTCGGTCGCTCGATTTTTTCAATCCTCGAAAAGAACCAGGTCGAACATTCGCTGGAAATCATCCGCCAGCGTCTGGTCGGGGGCAAATCGGCGATCGCCAATTTCGTCACGACGACGCGCGGCGGACAACTGCTGCGCGTGCAGATGGTGCCGGTGCTGTCGGGCGGCGACGAGGGCGAGCCGGCAATGAGCGGTTTCGTGCTGACCGTGGACAACATCACCCGCACGCTGGAAGAGGAAGCGCGCCGCGACAACGCGCTGCATTCGCTGACCGAGGGCAGCCGGGCGGCGCTGGGCAGCATCCGGGCGGCGGTCGCCAACCTGATCGACTACCCGGACATGGACCCGGAACTGCGCGAGCGTTTCGTCAAGGTGGTCGATGACGAGGCGTCGCGGATGAGCAAGCGGCTCGACCAGACGATGAACGAGTTCACCGATGCGATGAAGACCCGCTGGCCGCTCGAGGACGTGCTGGCGATGGACATCATCAGCGCCGCTCAGCGCCGCATCGAGGACAAGCTGAAGCTGCCGACGAAGACCGAGGAAGTCGATGACGGCTTGTGGATCAAGGCCGACAGCTTCTCGCTGGTGTTCGCGCTGCTCTTCATTGCCGAACGCCTGCAGGACCATTACCAGATTCGCGACCTGCGCTTCCGCACCGTCTGCGAGGGCAAGCTCGCCTATCTCGACCTGATCTGGATCGGCCAGGCGATTTCCTCGGAAACCTTCTATTCCTGGGAAATGGAGACCATGCAGGCGCTCGGCGAGACCTCGTCGTTGTCTTTGCGCGACGTCATCGACCGCCACGGCGGCGAAATCTGGTACCAACGCGAGAAGGCCGCGCACCGCGCCTTCTTCCGCTTCGTCCTGCCGGTGGCGGTGCCGGTCACCGAAGTCGCCGACGAACGCAGCACCGGGCGGCCGGAATACTACGACTTCGACCTCTTCAAGTTCGAGGACAAGTCGATCGACCTCGACCGCAAGCTGTCCGAACTGACCTATACCGTCTTCGACACCGAGACCACCGGGCTGGAGCCGTCGAACGGCGATGAGATCATCCAGATCGGTGCTGTGCGCATCGTCAACAACCGGCTGCTGAAGCAGGAAATCTTCAACCAGATTGTCGATCCCGAGTGCCCGCTGAAGCCGGAGTCGATCCCGATCCACGGCATCACCGAGGACATGGTGCGCGGTCAGCCGAACATCGACATCGTCTTGCCCGGCTTCCATGCCTTTTGCGAGGAGACGGTGCTGATCGCCCATAACGCGGCCTTCGATATGCGCTTCCTGCAGTTGAAGGAAGAGCGCACCGGCATCCGCTTCACCCAGCCGGTGCTCGATACCCTGTTGCTGTCGGCGGTGGTCAGTCCGAACCAGGAATCGCACAAGCTCGACGCCTTGCTCGAGCGCCTCGGGATCAGCATCAACACCCGGCACAACGCGCTCGACGATGCGCTGGCGACCGGCGAAGTCTTCCTCAAGCTGTTGCCACTGCTTGAGGAGCAGGGCATCGTCACCGTCCGTCAGGCGCTGGAAGCCTCGGAAAAGACTTATTTCTCCCGCATCAAGTACTGATATGGGTACCACCGATCCCGGACCGGCGATCGCTGCCATCGAGGCGGAACTGGCGGGACTTGAGCGGATCGACCAGGCGCCGGTAGTCGCCGCACGCCTGCGGGAGTTTCTGACCGGGTTGCCGGCGTTCGGGTTTTCCGGCGAGCTGGCGACGCGCACCATTTCCCGGCTCAACGACAGCCTGACGCGGCGCGTCGTCGACCTGCTGGCCGCTCGTCAGCGCTTGCCGCCGACCGCCTGGTGCTGGCTGGCGATGGGCTCCGAGGGGCGCGACGAGCAGACCCTGGTCAGCGACCAGGATAACGGCCTGGTTTTCGTCGCCGACGGCGCCGCCGAAGCGCGCGCCCTGCGCGAACTCTTCCTGCCTTTCGCGCAGGCGGTCAATGCTCAGCTTGCCGCTTGCGGCTTCACCCTCTGTCCCGGCCAGATCATGGCCGGCAACCCGCAGTGGTGCCTCTCCTACGATGAATGGAGCGAGCGCTTCTTCGACTGGGTGCGTTGTCCCGATCCGACGGCCTTGCTCAACGCGACGATCTTTTTCGATCTGCGTCCCCTGTACGGCGAGTTGTCGCTTGGCTGGCGCCTGCGGCGGCGCATCGCCGACCTGAGCAGTGACAATCCGGCTTTCCTGCACCTGATGGCGGCCAACGCGCTGGTCGTTCATCCGCCGCTGGGGATGCTCGGCGATGTCGTGGTCGACGACGATGCGAACCTCGACCTCAAGAAGCTGGGCAGCCGCATCTTCGTCGACGTTGCGCGCATTCTGGCGCTGGCCGCTGGCAGTCCGGCGGTCAACAGCTTCGAGCGGCTGCGCCAGGCGGGGGCGGCCGGCAGCATGCAGCCTAAGGAAGTCGCCGCCGCCACCAAGGCCTTGTCCAGTCTGCTCGGCCTGCGTCTCGAACGACAGGCGATGGCAAGCGCCGAGCCGGGCGACAGCGCGTTCCGGCCGGGCGAACTGAACGAGTTCGACCTCGCCGTACTCAAGGAGTCCTTGCGCCAGGCCAGGCGTCTGCAGCAACGACTCAAGTTAAACTATCTACTTTGAAAGTCCATCGGCAGGGGATTGTCGTGAGCCAAAAACAAGAAACAGTGGAGACGGGGGAAGTCATGGATGTTCAACAGCTCGAGGCGATGCTCCGGCAAGCCGGGCAGCAGCGGGCGGCGGCGGCGACCCAGGCCTTCCTGGTCCGCCATGCGCCGTTCAACAAGATGGCGCCGGCGGCCCTGCAGCATTTCGCCGACAAGGCGCACGTCGCCTTCTATCCGGCGGGCAGCGTGATCGTCGGTCCCGATTCGGGCAACGTCCGTTTCTTCTACCTGATCGAATCGGGCAAGGTCCAGGCGCGGCAGGCCGGCGAGGTGACGGTGACCGAGTATTCCATCCTCAGCCTCGGTCCCGGCGAGAGTTTCCCGATCGGCGCGGTGACCGCCGGCCGCCCGTCGACCAACCTCTACACCGCGCTCGAGGATAGCTTCTGCTACCAGTTGCCGGCCGAGGACTACCTGGTCCTGATGGCGACCAGCCCGGAATTCAACCTTTTCTGCACCCAGTACATCGCCAGCCTGCTCGACCAGTCGCGGCGCCAGTTGCAGGCGCAGTTCGCGCAGAAGGCGAGCGAGCAGCAGACGCTGAACTCGCCGCTGGCCGGCATCGGCGCCCGCAATCCGCTGGCGGTGCAGCCTGAGACGCCGTTGCGCCAGACGCTGCAGACGATGTCGGAAGCCGGCATCGGTTCGATGGTGGTGGTCGATCCGGAGAGCAAGCCGCTCGGCATCTTCACCCGCAGCGATCTGCTCGACCGCGTCGTCCTCGCCGGACTGCCGCTGGAGTCGCCGATCAGCGCGGCGATGTCGGCGTCGCCGCTGACCCTCGACGAGCACGCGACGGCCTACGACGCGATGCTGGCGATGGCGACGCACGGCATCCGCCATGTGCTGGTCACCGATCACGCCGGCTGCCTGTCCGGTGTCGTTTCCGAGCGCGACCTGTTCGCGCTGCAGCGCGTCGGCCTGCGCCAGATTCGCCAGGCCATCGAGGCGGCGCCCAATGTCGCGGCGCTCAAGGCCTCGGCCGCCGACGTCCGCCAACTGTCGTTCAACATGCTGGCCCAGGGCATCGGCGCCGAGCAACTGACCCAGTTCATCTCGGCGCTCAACGATGCGCTGACCCGGCGCGTCATCCAGCTCAACCTGGAAAACCACGATTTCACCGGCATCGACTGGTGCTGGCTGGCTTTCGGTTCGGAAGGGCGCGACGAGCAGACCTTCAGCACCGACCAGGACAACGGCATCGTCTTCGTTGTTCCTGACGGCGAGGACAAGGACGCGCTGAAGCAGCGCTTCCTGGCTTTCGCGCTGGCCACCAATCAGGACCTGGACCAGGTCGGTTTCCCGCTGTGCAAGGGCAACATCATGGCCAGCAATCCGCAGTGGTGCCTGACGCTGGACGAATGGAAGGCGCAGTTCAGCAAGTGGATCCGCACGCCGGAGCCGGTGGCGCTGCTCAACGCGACGATCTTCTTCGATTTCCGGCCGCTCTACGGCAAGGTCGAACTGCCCGACGCGATGCGCCGCCATCTGCTGGATCAGGCGTCGGCGACGCCGATCTTCCTGCAGGCGATGGCGCGCAACGCGCTCGAGGTCGGGCCGCCGCTGGGCAAGATCCGCGATTTCGTCACCGACCTGGAGCCCGATCATCCGGGCAAGATCGACCTCAAGAAGTACGGCTCGCGCATCTTCGTCGACGTCGCGCGCATCTACGCGCTCGCTGCCGGCGTGCACGGGACCAACACGCTGCAGCGCCTGCGCTTGTCGGCGCAGAAGATGAACATCCGCGGCGAGGAGATCAACGCCGTCCTCGACGGCCTCAACTTCATCCAGTTACTGCGCCTGCAGCATCAGTACCTCGAAGGCGAGCCGGGGCGCCAAGGCGACAACCTGATCGATCCGGAAAAGCTCAACGAGCTGGATCGCCGCATCCTCAAGGAATCCTTCCGCCAGGCACGCAAGATCCAGTCGCGCCTGAAACTCGACTACCAGGTGAATAACTGATCATGTTCGGGATCAAGAAACTCCTGTTCGGGGAAGGCGCCAGCGGGACGCTCCCGGAGGACGTGCGCAACGCGGTCAACGCCTGGTCGGCAAGTCAGGGCGAAGCGTTTGAATCCTCGCATTTCCTGACCCGTTATGTCGTCGTCGATATCGCCACCACCGGCCTCGACCCCGAGCGCGACCGCTTGACCGGGATCGCCGCGACCGTCCTGCACAAGGGCGTCATCGCCCCGGAGCAGAGCCTGTGCATCGACCTCGACCCGGCGGGCGCCGCCCCGGCACTGCTCGACCGGCAACTGGCGGTTTTCCTGCGCTTCGTCGGCAAGTCGCCGCTGGTCGCCTACCATGCCGCCTACGTCGCGGCCTTTCTGGAACAGTTGATCCGCAAGCGCCTCGGCGTCACTTTCCAGCCACGCTGGGTCGATCTGGTCTGGCTGTTGCCGGCGCTGTTCGGCGAGCGCAGCGTCAAGCCATTGCCGCTCGACGATTGGCTCGACGCCTTCGGGCTCGATGCCGGCGAAGGGCGGCGCAGTCCGATCGCCAACAGCCTGTTGCTGGCGCGCCTGATGCAGATGCTGGTGGTACGCGCACACGCCAAGGGGGTCGATGACGTCGCCGCGCTGATCGACGAATCGAAGGCCAGCAGCCACCTGCGCCGTACCCACTGACGCCGGTATGCTCGCCTCCCTGACCCGGCTGCAGCGTTACTACCTCTACTACACCGGGATTTTCTTCGGTTTCATCTTTTTCCTGGCTGTGCTCGAACGTGCCGGCATGCCGCCGCGCTGGGTCGGCTACGCCTTCCTGGTGTTTACCGTGTCGATGTACGCGCTGATCGGCGTCTTCAGCCGGACCACCGACGTTTCCGAGTATTACGTCGCCGGCCGCCGGGTGCCGGCCTTCTTCAACGGCATGGCGACCGGCGCCGACTGGATGAGCGCCGCCTCCTTCATGGGGCTGGCCGGCACCCTCTACCTGCAGGGCTTCCAGGGGCTGGCCTACGTCATCGGCTGGACCGGCGGCTTCGTCCTGGTCGCCCTGCTGCTGGCGCCTTACCTGCGCCGCTTCGGGCAATACACGATTCCCGATTTCCTGTGCGCCCGCTACGGCGGCAACGCCATCCGCCTGATCGCCGTGTTCGCGGCCATCCTCGCTTCCTTCGTCTATGTCGTGGCGCAGATCTACGGTGTCGGCGTCATCACCAGCCGCTTCGTCAGCCTGCAGTTCGAAGTCGGCGTCTTCGTCGGCCTCGCCGGCATCCTGGTTTGCTCCTTCCTCGGCGGCATGCGGGCGGTGACCTGGACGCAGGTCGCCCAGTACCTGATCCTGATCGTCGCCTACATCACGCCGGTTGCCATCCTGTCCTGGAACGTCACCGGCGTGCCGGTGCCGCAGGCGGTGTATGGCAAGGTGCTGGCCGAAGTCACCGAACTCGAGAAGAAGCTCTTCAATTCCCCGGAAGAGATTGCGGTGCGCGCGCTCTACGCCGACCGGGCCGATCTCTATGCGCAGAAGATCATGCAGTTGCCGCATTCGCTGATCCAGGAACGCGAACGGCTGTCGATCGAGATCAACGCCTTGAAGGCTTCCGATGCGCAGATGCGCGATATCGTCGCTCTCGAACGCCAGCGCCGCGAGTTGCCGCCCGATCCGGCGCAGGCCCGCGAGCAGTGGGAAAAGGACATGTACCTGGCGCTTGATCGCAGCAAGCCGCCGACCCCCCACGCCGAACCCTTTCCCGGGGAGACGGCGGCGGAACGCAATGCCCAGCGCATCAACTTCCTGGCGTTGATCTTCTGCCTGACCGTCGGCACGGCGGCGCTGCCACACGTCCTGATGCGTTATTACACGACGCCGACGGTGGCGCAGGCCAGGCAGTCGGTGTTCTGGTCGCTGCTTTTCATCACCGCGCTGTACGTGACGGCGCCGGCTTATGCGGTGTTCGCCAAGTTCGAGGTGCTGTCTCATCTTGCCGGTATCCCGATCGCCAAGCTGCCGGGCTGGGTGGCGGCGTGGAGCAAGGTCGGTCTGGTGTCGATCGAGGATATCAACTTCGACGGCATCCTGCAGTTCGCCGAGCTGTCGCTCAATCCGGACGTGATCGTCCTGGCGACGCCGGAAATCGCCGGCATGCCCTATGTCGTGTCCGGCCTGGTCGCCGCCGGCGGCCTGGCGGCGGCGCTGTCCACCGCCGACGGCCTGCTGCTGACGATCACCAGCGCGCTGTCGCACGATGTCTATTACCGCGTCTTCCGGCCGCAGTCGTCGACCCAGTTCCGGCTGGTCATCGCCAAGTCGCTGTTGCTCCTCGTCGCCGTGTTGGCGGCGACGGTTGCCGCGCAGAAACCGGGGACCATCCTGTCGATGGTCGCCTGGGCCTTTTCAATCGCCGGTGCGGCACTTTTCCCGGCGCTGGTGCTCGGCATCTTCTGGGCGCGGGCGACGCGCGCCGGCGCCATCGCCGGCATGGTCGTCGGCCTGCTGCTGACGCTTTATTACATCTTGCGTCTCGAATTCGGCGGTTATTCCTGGCTCGGTTTCGCCGACGGCACGCTCGACCCCTGGTTTCATCTCAAATCGACCTCGGCCGGTGTGTTCGGCATCGTCGCCGGTTTCGTCACCAATGTCGTGGTCAGCTTGCTGACCCGGCAGTCGCCGCAGACGGCGGAGTTCCTGGCCTGCATACGCGAACCGGGAGAGGGCCGATGAAGGCGGTTTCCGCGTACTGGCGCAAGACGCGCCGGCTGACCGCCTGGCTGTTGTTGATCTGGGCGCTACTGACTTTCGTCGTCATCTGGTTCGCCCGCGAACTCAACGAATACCAGTTCTTCGGCTTTCCCTTCGGCTTCTACTTCGCGGCGCAGGGGATATTGCTCTGTTATCTCGGCATCATTGTCTATTACAGCCAGCGCATGAGCGCTCTCGATGCCGAATACGAGATCAGGGAAGAATAGGCGGTGTTGTTGTTCCTGATCGGCGCCTTGCGCGCCGTGATCGAGATGCTGGGCCTCAGCCTGCTCGGCCTTGCGGCAATGGCCCTGCTGGCCGGTGAGCGGCGCCAGGAGAACATGATCTACCGCCTGTTCGAACTGCTCACCCGGGCGCCACGCCGTCTGGTGGTCAGCCTGCTGCCGGGGCGCGAGCGTCCGTTGCTGGCAGGCGTGCTTTGTTTCTGCGCCCTGTTCGCGGCCTGGATCCTGCTTGCCGCGTGGCGCCTGAAGCTAGCGTAGCTGGTCGAGCGCCGCCGCGAACTGGTGGGCGGCTTCGTTGAGTTCGGGCAGCAGCAGGTCGGCGGAGTCGCCGAGTCCGTTCTGGCTGAGTTCGACAATCTCGTCGGCCAAGGCATGGAAACGCTGGTGCACGGCGACGACCTCGGCCGGCAGGCCGCTTTCCTTGCAGCCCAGCAGGTGGCAGGCGCGATGGTCGGAAAGCGGCATATCGACGTAGTTGCCACCGGCGAAGGCATTCAGGAATTGCCGCCGCCATTTGACATGAAGCCGAATGGTTTCGTCGATATCGATGGCCTTCATCTGTGCTTTCCCCCTGTTAACGGCGACTGCCGGGTCGTTTCGGAGCGCCATTATGCCGCAGCTTGCCGTCGGCTTTGCAAGCGCGGCTGCCATCGTGGGGGGGAAATACGTCAGCGCCGGCCGGAGCGCACGTGGCTGGCACGACGCCAGCATGCCGGTGTCGCCAGCGCGCTGAGGTCCGGGCCGGCATGGTTGAAGATGGCTTGGGCCAGCGCTTGCCGGTGACGTTCGGCTTCGGAAATGCCGGCGAGGATGTCGAACCATTTTTGCAGCTGTTTCATGAATTGCTCCCGATGCGGTAACTGGATAAACGAACAGTGGTTGAAGCGTAAAGCAATACTGTTGATTTGTACAGCTGTCGGGCGATTTTTTCGCAGGCGAAAAAAAGCCCGGCGCGAGGCCGGGCGAAGCGTGTTGCGGAGGTGGTACTCGGAGTCAGCCTACGTTGCGCAGCGCCAGGGTCCAGGCTTCCATGGCCTGGTTGGCTGGCGCCATGGGGGCTTCCATGAAGCTGATGACGAACTTGTCGCCGAGGTCGGCGATGCCGATCGAGCGGGGACGCACGGCAAGGACCTGCGGATTGGGCAGGGCGAAGCCGAAGCAGAAGATGACGTCGACGGCGGCCTGCAGGCCGCTCATGATCTCGCCGCCGATTTTGGTGGTGTGGGCGAGGTGGTCGAAGACACCAATGAACTGGACTTTCGGGTTTTCGGCGATCTTGGCCTTGTAATATTCGACCAGCGCCGGAACCGACTGGAAGGTGGTTTCGTTCTTGGCGATTTCGGCGACGAAAACGGGGTATTTGTCGTTGAGCAGGGTTTGTTTCATGTCAGGGAGATGATCCGCTAGGTGTTGAAAGAAGTGGCTTGCCAATGGCATGACATCGTGGATGTTAGCAGAGCGGGAAGGCGTCTTCCAGCGCCAGTCCACGCTGAAGTCATTTGCCGTGGCAATGCTGGTGATGATGGTGGCTGTGCTCATGCTCGTGCTCGTGACAGCCGTCCTCCAGGGAGTGGGTTTCCAGTTTGCCGCTCAGGAAATCGGCAATGGCTTGGTCCGGATCTTCGCTATCGGTGAGCAGGGGCTGGATGCCCAAGCTGATGAGTCGTTGATACAGATTGCCGCCCATGCCGCGGCTGATCAGGACTTCGACGCCTGTGAGTGCTTCCGGCAGACCATGGCTGGCGTGAAAGCTTTGTTCGATCGGTAGTTCGACCAGTCGCCGTTCGGCGATTTGTTCCTGGTTGATGTCGTAAATCCAGAATTTGCGGCATTTGCCGGCATGTTCGGTAATCGTTTTGCGATTCTGGCTGGTGATGGCGATTTGCATGTCGTTTCCTCGATGATTACGGCGGGGAGACCGCTTCAAGCAGTCTCGGAGCGCGAGGCTGCTTCGTCTTGCGCGCGGTTTTCCTCGTAGTCGCCCCACAGGGTGTTGAGGATGGCGAGCAGCACGGCGAAGCCGATGCCGAGTACCCAGGCGAAATACCACATGATGTTTCCTTTCAGGTCTTGTCGAATTCGTCGCTGCCGATGATCAGACGGCTGTCCGTCAGATACTGGTGCGGCGGAATTTCCAGGTTGGTTGGGGCCGGCTTGTTCTTGAAAACGCGGCCGGCAAAGTCGAAGGTCGAGCCGTGGCAGGGGCAGAGGAAGCCGCCTGGCCAGTCGGCGCCGAGCGCCGGATCGCCGGGGGTGAAGGCGGCCGACGGCGAGCAGCCGAGATGGGTGCAGATGCCGACGGCAACCAGCATTTCCGGGACCCGCGAGCGGGTCTCGTTGGCGGCGTAGGCCGGTTGTTGCGTCGTGACCTCGGAGGCCGGGTCGGCCAGCATCGGCTCAGCCTTTTTCAGCGCGGCCAGCATTTCCGGCGTCCGGTTGAGGATCCATACCGGTTTGCCGCGCCACTCGACAACCATCATGTTGCCGGGGGCCAGCTTGCCGATGTCGACCTCGACCGGCGCGCCGGCCGCCAGCGCCCGTTCCGAAGGCATCAGACTGCTCACGAAGGGGACGATGGCGGTCAGCGTCAGTGCGCCGCCAGCGCCGGCCGTTGCCATGATCCACTGGCGACGGGCCGGGCTGTCGCAGACGGTGAAGGATGTTCCCTGGCAGGTACAAGTGGTCATGGCGTTTTCCTCAGTAGGCAGCGTGGTCGTTTTCGCGGATGTAGGCGGCAGTGACCTTGCCGGCCATCACCTTGTATGCCCAGCTGGTGTAGGCAATGATGAGCGGCATGAAGATCAGGGTGGCCCAGAGCATGATGTTCAGTGTCAGCTGGCTGGAAACGCTGTCCCAGACAGTGAGACCGGAGCGCAGGTCGGTCGACGACGGCATCACGAAGGGGAACAGCGAGACACCGGCGGTACCGATGACGCCGACGATGGCCAGCGACGAGGCGACGAAGGCGGCCAGCGTCGCGCCGTTGACCGCCAGCAGCATGGCGGCCAGCGTGCCGGCATAGGCCAGCGCGGGCAGTGCCATGGTCAGCGGATACTTGTCGTAGTTGGCTAGCCAGGCGCCGGCCTGGCGGACCACTTCCTTGTCCAGCGGATTGGGCAGCGCGGCCGGATCGACGGTGGAGGCGATGGCGTAGCCGTCGATGCCCAGCCACAGCCAGACGCCGGCGGCCGAGAAGGTGACCAGCAGCAGGGCGCCGAAGGCAAGCATGGCGATCTGCGTGCGGCGGTAGACGTCGCCTTCGGTGCGGTGCATCAGGTAGGTGGCGCCCTGGAAGGTGATCATCGCCGTCGATACGATGCCGCAGAGCAGCGCGAACGGATTGAGCAAGCCCCAGAAGCTGCCAGTGTAGATCGGCATCAGGTTGCTCTCGAAGTGGAAGGGGACACCCTGGAACAGGTTGCCGAAGGCGACGCCGAAGATCAGCGGCGGCACGGCACCGCCGACGAACAGGCCCCAGTCCCAGGTCTTGCGCCAGGTCGGGTTGGCGATCTTGCTCCGGTAGTCGAAGCCGACCGGACGGAAGAACAGCGCCCAGAGCACGGCCAGCATCGCCCAGTAGAAGCCCGAGAAGGCGGTCGCGTAGACCAGCGGCCAGGCGGCGAAGATGGCGCCGCCGCCGGTGATGAACCAGACCTGGTTGCCGTCCCAGTGCGGGCCGACGGTATTGATGACGACGCGGCGCTCGACGTCGTCCTTGGCGACGAAGGGGAGCAGGGTGCCGACGCCCATGTCGTGGCCGTCCATGATGGCGAAGCCGACCAGCAGCACGCCGACCAGCAGCCACCAGATGAGTTTCAGGGTTGGATAGTCGAAGATCATGCTTGTTCCTCAGGCGTGAGCAGGTTCGTGGGCGATTTCATTGGCGTAGCGGCCGGTGCCGAGACTGCCCGGTCCTTGCTTGGCGAAGCGCACCATCAGGTACATCTCGACGATCAGCAGCACGGTGTAGAAACCGACGAAACCGGCGAGCGAGCCATAGATGCTGGCCACCGACAGATTGGAAACCGACAGGTGGGTGGGCAGGACGCCGTAGATGGTCCAGGGCTGACGGCCGTATTCGGCGACGAACCAGCCCATTTCGCAGGCCAGCCACGGGACCGGCAGCATCCACAGGGCCCAGCGCAGCAGCCAGGGTTTTTCGGCGAAAGTGCCCTTGACCGAATACCACAGAGCGAGGCCGAACAGCGCCAGCATCAGGAAGCCGAAGGCGACCATGATGCGGAAAGTCCAGAACATCGGGGCGACCGACGGGATGGTGTCGGAAACGGCCTTGTCGATCATTTCCGGCGTTGCCTGACGCACGTCGCTGACGTACTTCTTGAGCAGGAGGCCAAAGCCCAGATCCTTGACGTGCTGGTCGAGCTGGGCTCGCGTTGCAGCGTCGGCCGGGTTCTGGCGCAGGGCTTCCAGCGCGGTGACGGCGATCTGGCCGGAAAGGATGCGCTGGCGGTTGGTTTCGCGGATTTCCTTGATGCCGGGGATCTGCTTGTCCAGCGAGCGCGTGCCGATGATGCCCATGACCCAGGGAATCTCGATTGCGAAGTCGTTCTTCATTTCCTTCTCGTTGGGGATGGCGATCAGGTTGAAGCCGGCCGGTGCCGGTTCGGTTTCCCACATCGCCTCCATTGCCGCGAGTTTGGTCTGCTGCGCTTCGCCGATGCTGTAGCCGGCTTCGTCGCCGAGCACGATGACCGAGCAGACGGAAGCAAAGCCGAAGGCGGCGGCGACACGGAAGCTCTTCTTGGCGAACTCGACGTCGCGGCCGCGCAGCAGGTAGAAGGAGGAGATGGCGAGGACGAAGATGGCACCGGTGGTGTAACCGGCCGATACGGTATGGACGAACTTGGCCTGGGCATCCGGGTTGAACAGCACGGCCCAGAAATCGACCATTTCCATGCGCATGGTCACGTAGCTGAACTCGGCGCCGACCGGATTCTGCATCCAGCCGTTGGCGATCAGGATCCACAGTGCCGACAGGTTGGTGCCGATCGCCATGAAGATGGTGACCATCAGATGCTGGCGGCGCGACAGGCGGTCCCAGCCGAAGAAGAACAGGCCGATCAGCGTCGATTCGAGGAAGAAGGCCATCAGCCCTTCGATCGCCAGCGGCGCACCGAAGACGTCGCCGACGTAGTGCGAGTAATAGGCCCAGTTGGTGCCGAACTGGAACTCCATCGTGATGCCGGTGGTGACCCCGAGCGCGAAGTTGATCCCGAACAACTTGCCCCAGAAACGGGTCATGTCCTTGTAGATGGTTTTGCCGGTCATCACGTAACTGGCTTCCATGATGACGAGAATCCAGGTCATGCCGAGGGTCAGGGGCACGAACAGGAAGTGGTACAGGGCGGTGATCGCGAACTGTAACCGGGACAGGTCGACGAGCTGCTCACTGAGCATCGGTTTCTCCTTGTGATGCAATGATCGAATGACGGACCCTGGCCCGTCTCTGGGATCAGCCTGCGGACGATCGTTTCCGCGAGAGTGCGGAGGAAGGACAGCAGAAGCTAGAACAGCATTTACTTATCAAGACGCGTGCCAGCCGGTTGCTCTCAGTTGGTTCGAGCTAAGTATCTGAAATTTAATTTTTATTTTAATGTCTTGTAAAGCGCCGAAGGCTGTCGACTGCCATTTGGCAGTTAAATGGCAGACAGTAATGGCAGTTGATGGCAGAATTGCTCTACCCCATGGTGACTGGAAGCGGCAATGCTCAGCGAACTGATTTCTTTCCTGGAAACCCTGCCCGAACCGCACATCCTGTGCGACCGTGAGAACCGGATCATCGCCGCCAACGATGCCTATCGGAACGCCTGGACCGACCAGCGCGAGGTGGTCGGGCGCAAGTGTTACGAGGTTTCCCATGGCTACGAAGTGCCATGCAACGAAGCCGGCGAGTTCTGCCCGCTGCAGCGCAGTCTGCATTCGGGCCAGCGCGAGCGGGTCCTGCATCTGCATCACACGCCGGACGGCGAGACTTTCGAGAATATCGAGCTGTCACCGATTCGCGCCGAGAGCGGCGAAATCGTCTATTACATCGAGAAACTCGAACCCCTGCCGGGGGCGCGCAGCCAGGCGCATGGGCAGGGCCTGATCGGACGTTCGCCGCCTTTCCTGCACATGATGGAAATGGTCGCCCGGGTCGCGCCGTCGGAGGCGGCGGTGTTGCTGCAAGGCGAATCGGGGACTGGCAAGGAGCTGGTTGCCGGCGCCATTCACCGGATGAGCAAGCGGGCGGAGCAGCCTTTCGTCGCCGTCGACTGTTCCGGTTTGCCGGAAACCCTGTTCGAGAGTGAGTTGTTCGGGCACGAGCGGGGCGCTTTTACCGGCGCTTCGGCACGCAAGACCGGGCTGGTCGAGGCCGCTGCCGGCGGCACCTTGTTCCTCGACGAGGTGGGGGACATTCCGCTGTCGATCCAGGTCAAGCTGCTGCGCCTGCTGGAGACGGGCACCTACCGGCGGGTCGGTTCGCCGGAGCTGCGCAAGGCGGAAATCCGCATCGTCTCAGCCACCCACCGGCCGCTCGCCGACATGGTCGAGGCCGGCACCTTCCGCCAGGACCTCTATTTCCGGCTCAACATCTTTCCCATCTTCCTGCCGCCGCTGCGCGAGCGCGGCGAAGACATCCTGCTTCTGGCCGAAGCCCTGCTCGCCAGGCTGGCCAACGGGCGGCCACTGACGCTGTCGCGGGCGGCCCGGGGCTGGCTGGCCGGCTATCGCTACCCGGGCAACGTGCGCGAGTTGCGCAATATCCTGGAGCGGGCTTGCCTGCTTTGCGATGGCGAGGAAATCCAGGTCGAACATCTGCCCGGGCTGGCCCAGGCCAGGTTCGGTGCCGCCGGCGAAGCAGTAGCACCGCGACCGGCGATCATTGACGATCTGGAGCGCCTGCTTGAAAGCCATGGCGGCAGCCGCAAGATGCTGGCCGAGCAATTGGGTATCTCGGAGCGGACCCTGTATCGCCGTCTGCTCGATTTGCGGCAGCGCGGACGGATTCGATAGTCATGCCTCATTGATCGGATTTGTTTAATCAATTGGATTGATTGGTTCGGCTTTTTTATGATTCATTCCGTCGCAGCCAATCACCCAACCCACTCAGGAGAAAAACATGTCCATCATCAACAGCAAGATCAAGCCTTTCGTCGTCCAGGCCTACCAGGACGGCAAGTTCATCACCGTGTCCGATGCCGACCTGAAGGGCAAGTGGTCGATCTTCTTCTTCTACCCGGCCGACTTCACCTTCGTCTGCCCGACCGAACTCGGCGACATGGCCGATCTGTACCCCGAATTCCAGAAGCTGGGCGTCGAAGTCTATTCCGTCTCGACCGACACCCACTTCACGCACAAGGCCTGGGCCGACGCTTCCGACACGATCAGGAAGATCAAGTACGTCATGCTCGGCGACCCGACCGGCACCGTCACCCGCAACTTCGACGTCATGATCGAATCGGAAGGTCTGGCGCTGCGCGGCACCTTCGTCGTCAATCCGGAAGGCGAGATCAAGGTCGCCGAAATCCACGACCTGGGCATCGGCCGTGACGCCTCCGAACTGCTGCGCAAGGTCAAGGCCGCCCAGTACGTCGCCTCGCACCCGGGCGAAGTCTGCCCGGCCAAGTGGCAGGAAGGCGCCGAAACCCTGAAGCCGTCGCTCGACCTGGTCGGCAAGATCTAAGCAAGCGAACCCTCACCGCCGGGCCGTCCGCCCGGCGGATTGCAGCGGACTGCCGCGGTGGGCGCGGCATTCCAGTGCAATCCAACATCGCAAACAGGGAGAAAACCATGCTCGACAGTGCCATCAAGGAACAACTCAAGGCTTATCTCGAACGCTTGCAGCGGCCGATCGAAATCGTTGCCGCTTTGGGCGACGACGCCAAGTCGCAGGAAATGCGCGCCTTGCTCAACGACATTCTCGACTGTTCGGCCAAGGTCAGCCTGCGCGAGGAAGCGCATGCCCGCATCCCGTCCTTCGGCGTCGCCGTTCCCGGCGAAACCGCCCGCATCCGTTTTGCCGGGCTGCCGATGGGGCATGAATTCACCTCGCTGGTACTGGCCCTGCTCCAGGTCGGCGGCTACCCGCCCAAAGTCGACCAGGCGGTGATCGACCAGATCAAGGGTCTGTCCGGCCATTTCGATTTCGAGACTTTCATCTCGCTGTCCTGTCACAACTGCCCGGACGTCATCCAGGCGCTCAACCTGATGGCGGCACTCAACCCCAACGTGACCAGCACGATGATCGACGGTGCGCTGTTTCAGGGCGAGGTCGAGGCGCGGCAGATCATGGCAGTGCCGACCGTCTTCCTGGACGGCGCCGAATTCGGCCAGGGCCGGATGACGATCGAGGAGATCCTGGCCAAGGTCGATACCGGTGCTGCAGCCCGCGCA
Source organism: Azonexus caeni (assembly GCF_048146105.1). Taxonomy (NCBI): domain Bacteria; kingdom Pseudomonadati; phylum Pseudomonadota; class Betaproteobacteria; order Rhodocyclales; family Azonexaceae; genus Azonexus; species Azonexus caeni. The sequence continues at coordinate 185,737 of NZ_JBKJAD010000002.1, read as the reverse complement.
GCGGAGGAAATCGCCGCCAAGGCAGCGTTCGACGTGCTCGTCGTCGGCGGCGGGCCGGCCGGGGCGGCGGCGGCGATCTACGCCGCACGCAAGGGCATTCGCACCGGCGTCGTCGCCGAGCGCTTCGGCGGCCAGGTGATGGACACGCTGGGCATCGAGAACTTCATCTCGGTCAAGGAAACCGAAGGACCGAAGCTCGCCATGGCGCTGGAAGAACACGTCAAGGCCTACGACGTCGATATCATGAACCTGCAGCGCGCGGCGAAGCTGGTGCCGGCGGCCGAGGAGGGCGGTCTGGTCGAGGTGCAACTGGAAAACGGCGCGGCGCTCAAGTCGAAGTCGGTGATCATCGCCACCGGCGCCCGCTGGCGCGAGATGAACGTGCCCGGCGAGAAGGAATACAAGGCCAAGGGCGTCTGCTTCTGCCCGCACTGCGACGGCCCGCTGTTCAAGGGCAAGCGCGTCGCCGTGATCGGCGGCGGCAACTCGGGCGTTGAAGCGGCCATCGACCTGGCCGGCATCGTCGCCCACGTCACCTTGCTCGAATTCGCCGACACGCTGCGTGCCGACGCCGTGCTGCAGAAGAAGCTCTATAGCCTGCCCAACGTCACCGTGATCAAGTCGGCACAGACCACCGAAGTCACCGGTGACGGCCAGAAGGTCAACGGCATCACCTACAAGGACCGCGTTTCGGGCGAGGAGAAGCACGTCGAGCTGGAGGGCATCTTCGTCCAGATCGGCCTGTTGCCGGCGACCGATTGGTTGAAGGGGACGGTTGACCTGAGCCGTTTCGGCGAAATCGAGATCGACGCCAAGGGGCAGACCAGCGTGCCCGGCGTCTTTGCCGCCGGCGACTGCACGACGGTACCCTACAAGCAGATCATCATCGCCATGGGGGCGGGGGCGACGGCATCGTTGTCAGCCTTCGATCATCTGATCCGCAGCGGTAGCTGATTTGCCGGCTGCCGATTCACGGCCCCTGCGTCAGCGACGCAGGGGCATTGGTTTTTTTTACTCCTGACGGTGCTTCCATGAAGAAAACCCTGCTTTCCCTCAGTCTGGCCTGCCTCACCTTGCCCGCGCTGGCGCAAGTTCCCGTCTTGCGCGCCGGCGATCCCATGCCCCGCCTGCAACTCAAGGATCAGCACGACAAGCCGGCCAGCATTCCCGGCGATCTGCAGCAGATCATCTTCGCTGCCGACAAGGCAGGGTCGGCGCTGGTCACCGACTGGCTCGACCAGCAGCCGGCCGACTGGCTGCCACGGACGAAGCGCGTCTATCTGGCCGACATCCACAAGATGCCAAGTCTGGTGACGCGCATGTTCGCCTTGCCGAAGCTGCGTGACAAGCCCTACGCCATCGTTCTCGGGCGCGAAGCCGGCGATCTGGCGATGCTTCCGGCGCGCGAGAACTGCGTCACGCTGCTGCCGGTGACAGCAGGAAAGCTCGGCGAGGCCAGCCATGCCTGCGACGCGAAGAGTCTGCAGGATGCGTTGAAGTAGGGCGCTGCCCGGCTGCGGGACAAAAAAATGGCGGGGAATATCCCCGCCATAAACACGCAAGGTAAATCGTTTCGCTCAGTGCGCCTTGTGGTGCTCGTCGACCTCTTCCCAGCCGGTGACCATCGCCTTGATGTGGGCGAAGACGGTGTGGCCGGTGGTCGTCAGATAGACGTGGATGAAGAAGAAGGCGGTGATCAGGAAGGCGCCCAGGGTGTGGGCGACGGCCACCCATTCCAGCGTCAGGTAACGGTCGATGCCGAGTTGCTGCCAGTTGCCATAGAACAGGTAGAACAGCCCGGAAATCCAGATCAGCGGCGAGATCACCGCGAGCAATGCGAGGTAGGCCAGGCGCTGCAGCGGATTGTGTTTCTGTACCACGGTCTTGCGGAAGGGGTGCGGCGCATCGCGGAAGATGCCGATCAGGTAGTAATTGACCATTGCCAGCACGTTCTTCAGCGACGGCAGGTACTGCCGCCACTCGCCGGTGGTGAATTGCCAGAAGATCGTGAACGCCCATAGCGTGAGCAGCGTCCACGCCGCCAGCGTGTGCAGTTGGACTGCCTTCTGGAAGCCGAGCAAGGTGTAGGTGCCATGCACCTCGAAGCCGGTGATCATCATGCCGATGATCAGCAGGGCCTGCGACCAGTGCCAGAAGCGCTCGTAGCGCTTGTAGATGTAGATGCGTTCTGCACTCATTGATTTTGCTCCTTGCGGCGACGGGTGACGATGCGGACCAGGCCATGGATCAGGCCGCCGCCGATGGCGCCGGCGATCGCCAGCCCGCCGAACAGGTCGACCAGGGGATTGTGATCGCGGCCGGGCAGATAGACGCCGGTGATCGAAGCCAGACGGCCGTCGGCGGCGCGGGTATGGCATTCGGCACAGGGCACGGCCTTTTCCTTGGGCGCAACCATGTGGGTGATGAACCAGTTCATCCGCGTCTCGATGAAGTCGAACTTGCCGCTGTAGGGCAGGCCGGCGTAGTCCATCCCGGCCTTGATCGACTTCGCGAAGTCATAGTTCTTCCACAAGGCGGTGTCGTCGTCGCCGAACACATGGTTGACCACAAGAGTGTTGTTGACTGGGTCGTAGGCCTGCTTGCCGTGCATCACCTTGAACGGCCAGATGCGGGCATTCTCGTCGCTGGCCGAACCCTGGATGCGGTTCAGTTCGAGGACGCCGTCCTTGTCGATGTACTGGTCCAGCTTATCGACAATCGAAACCTGTTCAACGGTACCGTTGTACCACTTGTACTCGGGGCGGACATTCTCGCCGTACTTGAAGTCACCCTTGGCCGCCGAGTATTTCAGATGGCCGTGATCGTCCTTGATGAACAGGGGCTTGCCGTCCGGGCCCATCTTGCCGGCGGTTGACCAGTCCCATAACATCTTGGTGGCAATGCCGCCACGGGCGAATTCCGGGATGTGGCAGGTCTGACAGGCCACCTTTTTGGCGTGGTTGTTGATCTTGGCCTGCTTGTGTGGCGTCTGGCTGTGACAGGATTCGCAGGTGGCGCGATTGTGGTCGTCCTTGGGCAGATCGAAACCGTGGGTGTCCTTCGGGTTGACCGCGTAGCGGCTGCCCGACGGCTGGTGGGCGTTGAAGGTGTGGCAGTCGGCGCAGACCAGGTTGGCCCCCTCCTTGGCCATGTGCACGTCGAGTTCGCGCGGTGGATTCTTCAGCGAGGAGTCAAGGTCGCCGTGCTTCACCGCATCGCCGCCACCGCCATTGAAATGGCAATTGCCGCAGTTGCTACGGCCAGGCTTGCCGACGTGCTGGGCGATTTTGGTCAGGTCGGGGGCCTTGAAGGGTTTCTTGCCTGGCGGGCCTTCCATCGGTTCGAATTCGCGGTCGGCGTACAGCGGATGACCGGCGTCTGTGCTGAACTTCTTGTAGGTGCCGGTATTGTCGTGACAGGCCAGACAGTCAACGTTTTCCTGTTTGGTGAAGTCGAAGTCCTTGCCGCTCCAGCCATAGCCGGCATGACAGCTCGTGCAGCGTGGTTCGTTGGAGATCGGCGAGCCGCAGAAATTGTTGGCCGCCCATTTTTTGCCGAGGGTCTTGCCGGTGGTCTTGCTTTTTGCTTCCCAGGTCCAGTGGATGCTGTTCATGACCTGGTGTCCCGCCGTGTTGTGGCAGCTCAGGCAAGCCTTGGTCACTTCCGGTCCGGAAGTGAAGGGGCCCTTGAGGGCTTCGAGCTTGCTGTGGTCGGTGGTTGACGTGGATGGCTGCTTGACGGCAGCGGCTGGCGGTGCGGGTTCCTGAGTGCCGTGCGCGAAAAGTGCGCAGAACGACAGGCAGGCGCCCACGACAAAGTGCACATGAAGTTTCATGTGATTTCCTCAGGCTTCGTATATGGCGCGAGCGTCCGGCCTCCCCAAGCCGAAACATCCCGCAATCGCAGGCTTACCGTCATTGATTATAAGAAAAAGCTGATGTTTTGCAAGGCGTGATTTTTTAATGCGAAATGGATTGCATGAAAAAATCTTTTGCGAATGCGTTCGCTGCTCTTGAAAACTGGCCCTGGCGGCCGTAATTGAAGTCGTGAGATGCGAGATAAAGGAGTCAGCTCATGAACATCGTCTACGACAGCGAGCATTTTTCCGTACTGGCTTATCCGTCTTGCCAGGGCTTCGAACTGGTGGACAAGGACAGTCGACGCATGTTGTTCCTGCACGGTATCGAAGCGTGGAGTTTCCGGGCGGCGATCGACGGCATTCCCGAGGCGGCGCGCGACATCGAAACCATCGACGCCTTTCTCGACGAATACTGCAGCGGCGTTGCAACACCGATCGTCGTCCATTGACGTGCTAGAATCGCGGCCATTCTTCAATCCGTCCGAGGTTCGCAACATGGGTGTCGTCGATAGTGGGTACGTGTCCGATCACACGCGCTGGATGAACGAGCAGCTGGAAAAGAATCCGCAGTGGGTCGCCGACCAGAAGGCCGGGCGCGCGCTGTGGTGGGACAAACCGCAGGATGTCGAGACGACGGCGCGCAACGCCGAGTCGAAGGTGGCGCAGAAGCCCTATCCTTACGACATCAATTTCTTCGGCGAATAAGCCACAGCCGTTCTACCAATGAAAAAGCCGGGGTCGCAACCCCGGCTTTTTTGTGGGCGCGACGCCGATCAGCCGGTCAGCGGTTTGACCACGCGCTTGACCGCGGTGTCTTCCGGGTGCGGGTGGATGGTGAAACCGAGGCTGGTCATCAGACGGAACATCTTGGTGTTGGTCGACAGTACGTCGCCGACGACGGCGCGGTAACCCTTGGTGCGGGCACAGTCGATCAGCGCCGTCATCAGTTTGCGGCCGACGCCGTGCTTCTGCCAGTCGTCGCCGACGGCGAGAGCGAACTCGACCGACTCGCCGTCCGGGTTGAGCACGTAGCGGGCGACGCCGATCTGCTTTTCCTTGCCGGTTTCGTCATCGGCGATGGTCGCCACGAGTGCCATTTCACGGTCGTAGTCGATCTGCGTGAAGCGCACCAGCATGGTCTGGGTCAGTTCGCGCAGGGTGTCCATGAAGCGGTAGTAGCGCGATTCGTCGGACATCGATTTGACGAATTCCTGTTCCAGGTCGGCGTCTTCCGGGCGGATCGGACGGACGGTGACGACCTGGCCGTCGTTCATCGTCCATTCCTGGACCAGGTGCACCGGATACGGGTAGATCGCCATGTGCGCGTAGCGGTCACCGGAACTGCTGCTGGCGTGGTCGATGACGATGCGCGCATCGGCGGCGATGGCGCCATGCTCGTCGACGATCAGCGGGTTGAGGTCCATCTCGATGATCCACGGCAGTTCGCAGACCATTTCCGAGATGCAGAGCAGGACTTCCTTGAGCGCTTCGCGGTCGACTGGCGGCATGTTGTGGAACTGGTCGAGGATCTTGGCGGTACGCGTCGAGTCGATCAGGTCCTTGGCCAGGAACTTGTTCAGCGGCGGCAGGGCGACCGAACGGTCGCTGAAGATTTCGTTGTCGAAGCCGCCAGCACCGAAAGTGATGACCGGCCCGAAGATCGGGTCGCGCAGCACGCCGATCATGATTTCGCGGCCGTGCGGACGGGACAGGAAGGGCTCAATCGAGACACCATTGATCTTGGCGTTCGGATTGCGCTTCTGCACCGTTTCGATGATGTCGTGGTAGGCGTTGCGTACCGCCGGCGCGTTCTGGATGTTGAGGCGGACGCCGCCGGCGTCGGACTTGTGCGGCAGGTCCGGCGAATCGACCTTCATCGCCACCGGGAAGCCGATCTGCTCGGCGAGCAGCAGGGCTTCGGTGGCGGTGCGGGCGACCATGGTCTGGGCGACCGGCACCTTGAAGGCGCGCAGGATGGCCTTCGATTCCATTTCCGACAGCACCTTGCGTCGTTCGGCGAGCAGCGCCTCGATCAGCATCTTGGCGCCTTCAGCCTCGGGGCGGTTGTGCTGGCGGGTCGGCTCCGGCGTCTGCAGCAGCAGCTTCTGGTTGCGGTAGTACTTGGAGATGTGGTGGAACAACTCGATCGCCGTTTCCGGCATGCGGAAGGCCGGAATGCCGGAGTCTTCGAGCAATCTGCGCGCTTCGGCAACCTGGGCCTCGCCCATCCAGCAGCAGATGATGCGGCGGTTGAGCTTGTCTGAGATTGCAACGATGGCCTGGGCGACCCCGAGCGGGTCGGTCATCGCCTGCGGCGAGAGCATGACCAGGGTGCTGTCTACGTTGGGGTCCTGGGTGATTGACAACAGCGCGTCGCGGTAGCGCTCCGGAGTTGCGTCGCCGCCGATGTCGATCGGATTGCTGTGCGACCAGTTGGCCGGCAGCACCTTGTTCAGGTTGCCCATCGTCTCGGCCGACAGTTCGGCGAGCGGAATGCCCAGGTCGCCGGCGCGGTCGGCGGCCATCGCGCCCGGGCCGCCGCCGTTGGTGATGATCGCCAGGCGGTCGCCCTGTGGCCGGAACTTGGAAGCCAGCGCCTTGGCGGCGTAGAACAACTGACCGACGTTCTTGACGCGGACGACGCCAGCGCGCCGTACGGCGGCGTCGAAGACGGTGTCGGAAACAGCCGCCATGCCCGAGTGGACACGGGCGGCGTGCGAGCCGGCCTCGTGGCGACCGGCCTTCAACAGGATGATCGGCTTGATCCGGGCTGCCGAACGCAGGGCGCTCATGAAGCGGCGGGCGTTGCGGATGCCTTCCACGTACATCAGGATGTAGTGGGTGCGGTTGTCGTAGATCAGGTAATCGAGGATTTCGCCGAAATCGACATCGGCGGTCATGCCCAGCGAAATCACCGAGGAGAAACCGACCTGATTGGCCTGGGCCCAGTCGAGTACAGCCGAGCACATGGCGCCCGATTGCGAGACCAGGGCGAGGTTGCCGGGGGCGGCCGAAATCTTGGTGAAGGTGGCGTTCAGCCCAAGCTCGGGACGGATGATGCCCAGACAGTTGGGGCCGAGGACGCGCACATTGTAGGAGCGGGCAATTTCCATCGCCTTGCGCTCGAGCGCGGCGCCAATGTGGCCGGCTTCCGAGAAGCCGGAAGCGATGACGATGACGTTGCGCACGCCGCTGCGGCCGCACTGTTCGATGATCTGCGGCACCGTCTGCGGCCGGGTGGCGATCACCGCCATCTCGACGCGAGCGCCGATTTCCTCGATCGACTTGTAGGCTGGCTGGCCCTGGATCGTCTCGTGTTTCGGGTTGATCGCGTACAAGCGACCCTTGTAGCCCGAACCGAGGATGTTCTTGAAGATGACGTTGCCGACCGAGTTCTCGCGATCGGAGGCGCCGATCACGGCGACCGATTTCGGCTCGAAAAGCGCGGTGAGATAGTGCTGTTCCAACATGGCTGGTCTCGCTTAAGGCGATGATATTTTAGGGATGCTGCAGTGCGGTATTCTCGCATGGCAGCCCGGGTAATACCACGAATCGCCTATTGGTATTTACCCTCGGAAAACACTTAGTCGGTCAGCGCGCAATCGAGCAGGAAGGATTGCGACAGGGCGCGGTGCACCGGGCACTTGTTGGCGATTTCCAGCAAGCGTTGCCGCTGTTCCGCAGTCAAGTCGCCGTCGAGCGTGATCTGACGGTGGATGCAGTGGCGGGCGACGCCATCAACGTCCACCTTGTGCAGCGACAGATCGACGCTGACCTGGCGCAGCGGCAGGCCCTTGCGTTCGGCGTACATGCGCAAGGTGATCGAGGTGCAGGCGCCGAGGCCCGCCATCAGGTAATCGAAGGGGGCCGGACCGGCGTCGTCTCCGCCCAGTTCCGCCGGTTCTCCTGCCAGCAGATGGTGCTGGCCGGCGATGACTTCCTGCTGGTATCTTCCCAATCCGTTTTCCCTGACGGTGACGTTGCCTGACATGCTTACCTCCTCTGATGAACTGCCGGGCATGATACGCCCATCGCCCTGGGTCGAACATTACAGCGCCTTGTTGCCGGCAGGCGGCGAGGTGCTCGACCTCGCCTGCGGTAGCGGCCGCCACGCCCGGTGGCTGGCGGAACTGGGGTATCGGGTATGCGCCGTCGACCGCGATGCGGCGGCGCTCGAACGGCTGGCCGGCGTGGCCGGCATCGTCACCGTCTGTGCGGATCTCGAGGGGGAAGTCTGGCCGCTGGCCGGCCGTCGTTTTGCCGGCATCGTCGTCACGAATTATCTCTGGCGAGCGCGGCTGCCCGATCTGCTGGCACTGCTGCTGCCTGGCGGCGTGCTGATCTACGAGACCTTCATGGACGGCAATGCGGCGTATGGGAAGCCGTCGAACCCCGATTTCCTGCTCCGCCCGGGCGAATTGCGCAGCGTTGCGGCGGCGGCCGGGCTGCTGGAGATCGCCTTCTTCGAGGGCTACGCGAGCGAGCCCAAACCTTGCCAGCGCCAGGCCATCGTCGCCCGCCGTCCTATTTGAGTAACGGGCGCAGCGCTGTCCAGACGTGGTCGAGCAGCAGCGGCTGGGCGGCGGCGGTCGGATGCAGGCCGTCGGCCTGGAACAGTTCCGGGCGGGAGGCCACCGGTTCGAGCAGGAAGGGCAGGTAGGCGGTTTTTTCCGCCCTGGCGACGCTGCCGAAACGCTGGAAGAACTGCTCGGCGTACGGTCCGTAATTCGGCGGCAGGCGCATGCCGGCGAGCAGCACGCGGGCGCCGGCCTTTTGCGCGGCGGCGATCATCGTTTCCAGGTTGTTTTCCATCTGCTTCAAGGGCAGGCCGCGCAGGCCGTCGTTGGCGCCGAGCGCCAGGATGACCACCGCCGGCTTGTGCTCGGCCAGCGCGGCGGTGAAACGCGAGCGGCCGCCAGCCGTGGTTTCGCCGGAGATCGACAGGTTGGCGACGCTATAATCCGGGCGTTCATCGGCCAGCCGCTCGGCGAGCAGCGACGGCCAGGCCTGTTGCGGGCGGATGCCGTAGCCGGCGGAAAGCGAGTCGCCCATCACCAGGATGGTCTTGGCGGCGAAGGCCGACGGGGCGACAACGAGTAGCGACAACAGGAACAGGAAAGCACGCATGGCGGAAAAACCGGTGGTTGAAGTGACAGGGCTGGGCAAGACCGTCGATAACGGCGGCGCGCCGCTGACGATTCTGCAGGATATTTCCTTCACGGTCATGCCGGGCGAGACGGTGGCCATCGTCGGCGCCTCCGGTTCGGGAAAATCCACGCTGCTCGGACTGCTCGCCGGGCTTGACGTTCCCTCGGCCGGCGCAATCCGCCTCGACGGCGTCTCGCTCGCCGCACTCGACGAGGACGCGCGTGCCGTCCAGCGCGGCAAACTCCTGGGCTTCGTCTTTCAGTCCTTCCAGTTGCTGCCGGCGCTGACCGCGCTGGAGAACGTCATGCTGCCGCTCGAACTCGCCGGCCGCAAGGACGCGGCGGCGCAGGCGGCCGACTGGCTGGAGCGCGTCGGCCTCGGCCATCGCCTCAAGCACTACCCGAAGCACCTCTCCGGCGGCGAGCAGCAGCGCGTCGCCCTGGCCCGCGCCTTTTCGCCGGCGCCGCGGCTGGTGCTGGCCGACGAGCCGACCGGCAATCTCGACGCGGCGACCGGCCAGCAGGTCATCGAGTTGATGTTCGACCTCAACGCCAAACAGGGCACGACGTTGGTGCTGGTCACCCACGACGAGGCGATTGCCGCCCGCTGCGGCCGCGTGCTGCGCATCCAGGCCGGCCGGCTGGCCGACTGAGCGCTGCTCAGGCGCTGCTCAGGCGCCCTCGGCGCAGCGGCGCCGGCTTTCCTGCGGGTCGCGAAAGATCAGCGGGCGTTGCGCGGCGCCCGGCCTTTCGGCGGCCGCCAGCGCGTCGAGCACGCGCTCGTGCTTGGGGCTTTTCGGACACACCGGGTCGGCGGCCTCGGCATCGCCGGCGATCAGATAGGCCTGGCAGCGGCAGCCGCCGAGGTCTTCTTCCTTGTGCTCGCAGTCGCGGCAGGGCTGTTTCATCCAGCCGGTACCGCGATAGCGGTTGAAGCCCGGCGAGTCGTACCAGATGTCGCGCAGGCTGCTGTCGGCGACGTTCGGGAAGCTCAGGCCGGGCAGCATGCGGGCGGTGTGGCAGGGCAGCGCGGTGCCGTCCGGGGTCACGGTCAGGAAGACGTTGCCCCAGCCGTTCATGCATTTCTTCGGTTTGCCTTCGTGGTAATCCGGCACCACGAAGAGGATGCGCATGCGGTCGGCCAGCTTGGCCTTCCATTCGTTGGTGACGGCCTCGGCCGCCCGGAGCTGTTCGCGGCTGGGCATCAGTTGCTCGCGGTTGAGCAGCGCCCAGGAGTAGTACTGGGCGTTCGCCAGTTCCAGGTATTCGGCACCGAGTTCGTCGGCCATCTCGATGATGCGGCCGATCTGCCCGATGTTCAGACGGTGGATGACGACATTCATCACCATTGGCCAGCCGCGCTCGCGGATCATTCGGGCGACCTTCTGCTTGAGATCGAAAGTGCGGGTGTGGCTGAGGAAGTCGTTGATCTCGCGGGTCGAATCCTGGAAGGAAAGCTGGATGTGGTCGAGCCCGGCGGCCTTGAAGGCATCGAGCCGGGCTTCGGTGAGGCCGACGCCGGAGGTGATCAGGTTGGTGTAGTAGCCGAGCCGGCGGGCCTCGCCGACGAGGATTTCGAGATCGTCGCGGAGCAGCGGTTCGCCGCCGGAGAAGCCGCATTGCACGGCACCGAGTTCGCGGCCTTCGCGCAGCACGCGCAGCCAGTCGTCGGTGGATAGCTCTTGCTCGTGGCTGGCGAAGTCGACCGGGTTGTAGCAGAACACGCAGTGCAGCGGACAGCGGTAGGTGACCTCGGCGAGCAGCCACATCGGCGGGCCGGGTTGGCGCGGTGCGTTCATCTTGTCTCCTGGTCCAGGCGCAGCCAGCGCTTCTCGACGGCGATGGCGATGAAGCTTTCGACCTCGCCGGCCAGGCCGGCGGTGGCGAAAGTCTGTTCGAGTTCGGCAACGATCCCGCGCACGCTGCGTGTGCCGTCGCAGCGGGCGAGGATTTCGCCGGCGCTGCGGTTGAGCTTGATCATGCCTTCCGGATAGAGCAGCACATGACAGTCCTGCGCCGGCTCCCACTGGAAGCGGAAGCCGTGGCCGAGGCGGGGCGTGCCGTCGTTCATGCTGCCCGCCGTTCGGCCGCGACGCCGTTGGTGCCGTAGTGCTGGGCCATGACGTCGTTCATGCTCCACAGGATGTCGAGCTTGAACCGGAGAATCTGGATCGCCCTTTCCTGCTGGACGCGGTTGCGGAAATGATCGAGGGTGACGTTGAGCCCCTGGATCACGTCGCGCGGTGCCTGGCTGGTCCGGTTGCGGAAGTACTCCAGACCGGACGATTCGATCCACGGATAGTGCTCCGGCCAGGTGGCCAGGCGCTGGCGGTGGATCACCGGGGCGAACAGCTCGGTCAGCGACGAGCAGACGGCCTCCTGCCACGGCGCGCGGCGGGCGAAGTTGATGTAGGCGTCGACGGCGAAACGCACGCCGGGCAGGACGTGGCGCAGATCGGTGATTTCCGCGCGGGAGAGGCCGACGGCTTCGCCGAGGCGGATCCAGGCTTCGATGCCGCCGGCGTCGCGCAATTTTTCGCCGTCGGGCAGACCGTATTCGAAACCATCGTGGTCGAGGATGCGCTGCACCCAGCCGCGCCTTACCTCGCGGTCTGGGCAATTGGCCATGATCGCCGCGTCCTTGACCGGAATGGCGATCTGGTAATAGTAGCGGTTGGCTACCCAGCCGCGAATCTGTTCCGGCGTCGCGCGGCCGGTGTTCAGCATGACGTTGAACGGGTGGTGGATATGGTAGGCCTTGCCGTTTTCGCGCAGTTGCCGCTCGAATTCCTCGCGGCTCCAGGCGGGGCGGCCGTCGTCGGCGTCGTGCAGTTCGGCCAGAAGGTCGGCTCGGATCATGGTTCGTCTCTCCGGTTGTCAGATGTGGATCAGCCAACCGTCCTCGGCGACTTCGATGCCACGGCGCGTCAGTTCGGCGCGTTCGGCGGAGGCTTCGTCGAGAATCGGGTTGGTGTTGTTGATGTGGATGAGGATCTTGCGGACATGGCGCGGCAGTTCGTCCAGCCATTCCATCATGCCGTCGGGGCCGGACTGCGGCAGGTGGCCAATGTCGCGCGCGGTCCGGGTCGATAGGCCGGCTGCGATCATCTCGTCGTCGGTCCAGAAGGTGCCGTCAACCATCACGCAATCGGCTGCCAGCAGGCGGGCATGGACTTCCGGCGTGCGGGCGCCGAGGCCCGGGGCGTAGAAGAGCTTCCTGCCGCTGTTGAGGTCGGTGATGGTGACGCCGACGTTGTCGCCGGCCACCGACGCCTCGCGGTGCGGCGAGTAGGGCGCCGCCTTGCTGGAGAGCGGCAGCGCCGAGAATTCGATGCCCGGCACCTTGGGCATGCGGAAAGGCGTGCCGTCGAGCGGGATATGCTGGCGGTCGACGCCGCAATAGTGTTCGAGCACGCGCAACACCGGGTTGCCGGTGCTCAGGTCTTCATGAACCGGGTCGGTGCACCACAGCGCCATCGGCGTCTTCTGCTCGCGCAGCATGAAGAGACCGGTGGCGTGATCGATCTGGCCATCGACCAGCAGCACGCCGCCGATGCCGGTGTCGCGCAGCGCGCGAGCGGGTTGCAGGGCGGGCGTCGCCTTGATCTGCTGCAGGATGTCGGGCGAAGCGTTGAGCAGCGCCCAGTCCGGACTGTCGTCGGCGGCAACGCAGATCGACGACTGGGTACGCGGCTTGGCGCGCACGCTGCCGTCGCGCACGCCGGCACAGTTGCGGCAGTTGCAGTTCCACTGCGGAAAGCCGCCGCCGGCCGAGGCACCGAGAACGATGAGTTTCATGATCGAGGTCCGGAAAAAGCCGTCGCCCGCTGGGAGCAGGCGACGGCAGCGCGCTTAGCGGGCGGCGATGTACATGGTGATTTCGAAGCCGAAGCGGAAATCACAGGCGGTCGGGGTTTCCCATTTCATGAGTTGGTCTCCTTGGTCGGTGGATAGGGTGACGTTGTTGTCGCGATTGGCTGGTCGAAGCAGGCGACCGGCTGGGATCAACTATCGCAAGCCGGCGCCCGATGCGCGTCCAGAGAAACATGATTTGCATCTCCAGATTTTCATGACGGATGGGCTGCCCGTGCTGGTTAGAATGCCCCCATGCGCTACCTGTCACCGGCCGATGAACCCTGGGCGAGCGGCTATCTGCCGGTCGACGGCGGGCATCGTCTGCACTACGAGCAGCGCGGGGCGGCCGATGGCATCCCGGTCGTCGTCGTGCACGGCGGGCCGGGGTCGGGGAACTCGGCGGCGCACGCCGTTTTCTTTGCCGCCGACCGCTACCGCGTCATCCTGGCCGATCAGCGCGGGGCCGGCCGCAGCGAGCCGGCCGGCCGGCTGGAGAACAACACCACGGCCGACCTGCTGGCCGATCTCGACCGCTTGCGCGTCCATCTTGGCATTGCGCGCTGGCTGGTGGTCGGTGGCTCGTGGGGGGCGACGCTGGCGGTGCTGTATGCGGCGGCGCGCCCGGAGTGCGTGCGCGGGCTGCTGTTGCGCAATCCCTTTCTGGCACGGGGCGCCGATCTCGAGTGGTTCTTCGGCGGGGCGAAAGCGAAACATCCGGCGGCCTGGCTTGCCTGGGCCGAACTGGGCGCGCCGGCTGCGCCGGGCGCCATGTTGCCGTGGCTGGACGCCGACCTGCACGCGGCCAGCGAAGCGCGGCAGGCGGCCTTGGTTGCCGCCTGGCATGGCTGGGAAGGCGCGCTCGCCGGCGCGCCGGCGCGCCCCTTGTCGGCGCGTGAGCGCGACGCACTGCGGCGCCGCTATCGGCTGCAGTGTCACTATTTCCGCCAGAATTGTTTCCTGGCGGAGAACGGCATTCTGGACGCGAGCCCGGCGCTGGCTACGGCGGCGCTGCCGGTTCATGTCGTGCAGGGCCTGGCCGACGATGTCTGTCCGGCAGCGGCGACGCGTTTGTTGCTGGCGCGTCTGCCGCACGCTTCCTGGGACGCCATCGCCGGTGTCGGTCACGATCCGTTTGCGGCGCCGATGCAAGAGGCGATCCGCGCTGCACTGGATTGCTTTGCGGCGACCGCCGCCTTTCCGCCGGGGAACCGGCTGCCGCTCGCCTGAATCGTTCAGCCTATGGTCGATGCTCTCGCCAGGACTTCGCTGGCCGCCCGCCGGCCGCTCCTGACGGCGCCTTCGAGCGTTGCCGGGTAGTCGGCCCAGGTGTAGTCGCCGGCCAGGATGAGGCGCGGGTCGGCGGTGATATGGGACGGTCGCGCCTGTTGCGGGCGACTGGCAAAAGTTGCCCGTTTTTCGCGGATGACGCGCCGCCAGTCGGCCGGGCCGAGGCCGAGCGCGGTTTCGATTTCCCCTGCCAGCGCCTCGTCCGACCGGGCTTCCCAGTCACCGTGGCCGCTGATTGCGCAGCCGAACAGGCCGTGGCCGCGGTCGATTGCCCAGGCACCGGTGGCGCCGCCGAGGTGCAGGAGCGGGAAGGGCAGTCGGGTATTTGCCGCAAATTGCAGGTAAACCGTGGCAATCGGTTCGTATTCGAAGCAGGCGTCGGCTTCCGGTAGCAGCGCTTGCAGATGTTGCGGTGCGACGGCGACGACAACCGCATCGTAGGCTTCGCCGTCGACGCAGGCATCGGTGACGCTGCGCACCCGGTGGCTGAAGCGCAGCGTCGCGCCGTTTGCCGTGAGCCAGCGGCAGGCCGGTTCCGGCAGCAGTTCGCCGAAGGGCAGGCGCGGCAGCAGCAGGTCGGTGTCGGCGCGGTGCGGGCTGCCCAGGCTGTCGCGCAGGACATTCGCAAACAATTGCGCCGAAGCGCGTTCGGCCGGGGTATTGAGTGCCGCCAGGCAGAGCGGCTCCCACAGCTTTTTACGCAGGACGCCGGTCTGGCCGGCGGCGTCGAGCCAGTCGGCGACGCTCTCGTCGCGCGTCAGGCGAAAGCCGCGCCATTTGACGTGCTGCATCCAGAGCGCGGTTTTCAGCTTTTCCGGCAGGTCGACCGTGGCAGCCGTGAGCAACCCCCAGGCGACGTTGAGCGGCGCCGGCCAGGACGGTAGCGCCAGGCGGAAACCGTCGCGGTCGACGACTTGCAATGGGCGGCGCTCGAACAGCGCATCCGGGTCGGCGCCGACCAAGCGCATCAGCGCCAGCGTCTCGCGGTAAGCACCGAGCAGCAGGTGCTGGCCGTTGTCGAGCGTGCGCCCGTCGATGTTGACCGAACGCCCGCGACCGCCGGCGACGCGGCCGGCTTCGTAGAGGGTGACGGCGGCGCCGCGCCGGGTCAGGTCGACGGCGGCGGCGAGCCCGGCCCAGCCGGCGCCGACGACGGCGACCTTCACCCGTTCAGCCCTTGATCCAGGTCTTCGCCGCCAGCCACAGCTTGCGCGTCGCCGGCAGCGAAATGCGCTGGTGCAGCACCTGGAAGTTCTCGCCGCGGATTTCTTCGAGCAAGGTGCGGTAGATCGCCGCCATGATCAGGCCGGGGCGCTGGTTCTTGCGGTCGACCGCCGGCAGCAGGGCGAATGCCTGTTCGTAGTAGCGCTGGGCGCGCTCGTACTGGAACTGCATCAGCGCCGTGAAATTGTCCGAATAGCGGGCGTTGAGGATGTCGGCGGCGGGCACGTTGAACTGCTTGAGTTCGTCCATCGGCAGGTAGATGCGGCCGCGCCGCGCGTCCTCGCCGACGTCGCGGATGATGTTGGTGAGCTGGAAGGCCATGCCCAGGTCGTGCGCGTACTTCTGCGTTTGCCGGTCCTGGTAGCCGAAGATTTCGGCGGCGAGCAGGCCGACGACGCTGGCGACGCGGTAGCAGTAGAGCGACAGCCCCTTGAAGTCGAGGTAGCGCGACTGCTGCAGGTCCATCTCCATGCCGTCGATGATTTCGAGCAACTGCTCGCTCGGCAGGTTGATGCCGGGGGCGACCGCCTGCAGCGCCAGGCCGACCGGGTGGGTGGCCTGTTTCTCGGCGACGCGCTGCACCTCCATCCGCCACCAGACCAGCTTGGTCGAGGCGAGCGAGAGGTCGGAGCATTCGTCGACGACGTCGTCGACCTCGCGGCAGAAGGCGTACAGCGCCATGATCGCCTGGCGGCGTTCGGGCGGCAGGAAGAGAAAGCTGTAATAGAAGGAGGAGCCGCTCTTGGCGCACTTCTCCTGGCAGTATTGGTCGGGGCTCATGGGCTCACATTCTAATGGAACGGGCGAGCAGCACGAACCAGTCGGCCTTGCCCAGCTTGGGCCGGTGGCGGAAGACGTCGCCGCGCACGCGCGCTATGCGTTCCAGAATGCGCAGGCCGCCCTGCACGGTTAGGCGGATTTCCCAGCCGATCCGCCCGGGCAGCGCATGGACCAGCGGCGCCCCGCGCAGCATCAGGGTGCGCGCCCGGTCGACCTGGAAAGCGATCAGTTTTTCCCAGCCTTCGCCGCAACGGCCGGCGGCGATATCGTCCTCGCCGACGCCGAAGCGCTGCATCTCGACCTGCGGCAGGTAGATTCGGTCCTTCTGCCAGTCGATGGCGATGTCCTGCCAGAAGTTGATCAACTGCAGCGCGGTGCAGATGCAGTCGGACTGCATCAGTTGCGTGTCGCCAGTGCGCTTGAACAAGGCCAGCACCAGCCGGCCGACTGGGTTGGCCGAGCGCCGGCAGTAATCGACCAGCTCCGGGTAGTCGGCGTAGCGCGTCTTGACCACGTCCTGGGCGAAGGCGTCGAGCAGGTCGCGGAACAACTGGACGGGCAGGGCGTGGGCGGCGACGACGTCGGCCAGGTCGACGAACAGTGCTGTCTGCGGCGGGGTGCCGGCGGCGATGCGGTCGAGTTCGGCCTGGTAGGCGGCCAGTTCGGCCAGACGCTGCTCGGGCGTCGCCTCGCCCTCGTCGGCGATGTCGTCGGCGCTGCGCGCGAAGCGGTAGATCACCTCGATCGGCCGGCGCAGCGGCGCCGGCACGAGGAAGGAAGCAACCGGAAAATTTTCGTAGTGATCGACGGGCATGGGGCGGCAAGTATAGGGGGCGGGGCGACTAAGTGCTAGAATGCGGCCCGCCTGCCCAGGTGGCGAAATTGGTAGACGCACCAGATTTAGGTTCTGGCGTAGAAATACGTGGGGGTTCGAGTCCCTTCCTGGGCACCATATTCTTTTGCATCCATCGCATCTTGTGCGAACCGGATGCGGCTCGTCGAAGATGATCGTCCGCCCGCGCCTCCATTGGTTTCCCCTGCTTTTCGTCTGGCGCGGTTCGGTTCTGCCGCAGATTTCCGGGCGCCTGTTGCTGATTTTCGCAGTCTCCGTCGGCAGTGTCCTCGGGCGCGACTGGTGGATGCAGCATTACCCCGATTCGGCCCTCAGCATTCCGCCGTTTACGCTGATGGGCATCGCCCTGGCGATCTTCCTGGGGTTCCGCAATTCGGTCAGCTACGAGCGCTTCTGGGAGGCGCGCAAACAGTGGGGCTTGCTGCTGATCGTCGCCCGCAACCTGGTCATCAAGCTGTGCGCGCTGCTTCCGGGGCGCGAGCATGAAGCGCTGCGCCACGAGCTGACGCGCGCCATCGCCGCCTTTGCCTTTGCCCTCAAGCACCAGTTGCGCGGCAGCGATCCGGCAGCCGACCTGAGTGTACGGCTGCCGCCCGAATGGTGCGACGCGGTGTTGGCTGGGCGTTTTCCGGCGCAGTTGATTCTGGCCGCGCTGGCCCGGCGCCTGGCAGCGCTGCGCCGCGACGGCGCACTGGCCGAGATGGAGTGGCTGGCGCTCGGTGGCGACCTCGATCGGCTGGGCGAGGTTGCCGGTGCCTGCGAACGCATCGCCAACACACCGATTCCTTATACCTATCGCGTCCTGATGAACCGGACCATCGTCATCTATTGCCTGTTGCTGCCGGTTGGGCTGACCACGACGCTGGGCTGGCTGACGCCGCTGATCGCGACTTTCGTCGCCTATACCTTCCTGGCGCTGGAAACGGTTGGCGAGCAACTGGAGGAGCCTTTCGGCACCGAAGCCAACGATCTGGCGCTCGACGCCCTATGCCACACCATCGAAACCACGACCTGCGAGTTGGCGGGTCTGGCGCCGTTGGGCCAGGTGCCGCCGGTCAAGGGCTTCGTGCTGACCTGAGTCTTACCGGGGCAGGCCGAGTATTTCGGCAAAGAACTGTGCCGCTGGCAGGCGGAATCCGGCCGCTTGCGGGTGTCCGCCGCCTCCGTAGCGGCGGGCGATGTCGCCGACATTGAACGGCGTCTGCGAACGTAGCGAGACTTTCACCTGGCCGTCCGCCACCAATTGCCAGGTCAGGCCGAAGCTGCCGCTGCGCTCGGCCAGTCGATGCCCCAGTTCGGAGGCGAAGAGAGCGCCGGCATTGACCGCGAGACCTTCGATGGCTTGCCAGTCTCCGTGTTCGTCGCTGATGATCGGCAAGCCGTGCCGGCGAGCCTGTACGGCATCGATCGGTTCGCCGCGCAAGCGGGCGGGCATGCTCAGTGTTGGGGCGGCAAGACGGGCGACTTCGTTCTGATGGAACTGTTCGACCGCCGCGCCGCGTTCAACGAAAGCAAGATAGGCGGGGGCTTCTGGCGATGCGAGTTCCTCGGCCAGGCGCTCCCAGATCGTGAAACAGAACGGCTGCAGGCGCAGCGCCCGGCAAAAGTTTCGGGTGCCGGGCAGGGCAAAGCGCCACAGATCGAGATCCTCGACGTGCTGGAGCAGCAAAGGCGGGGTGGTGTGATGAAACTGCGCCCAGGCAAGCATGGCGCCGGCGCGGTCGAGGGCGAAAATCACGGTCAGCGAACGTTGCGGGTCGCAATAGATTTCGCGGCCGTCCCCGCTGTCTTGCAAACGCCCGCACCAGTCGCCGTGGGCGGTGGCGTGATGATCGATCTGGGTAACCGAGTGAGCCAGTTCGGTCATCGCCTCCAGTTCGGCGGGGGCGAACGAGAAATCGAGGATGTATACGTCGCGCCCGGCAATCTCTTCGCCGGCAAGGTGTTCCCCGTGGTGCAGCGGGCGGTAGAGTGCCGCATCGCCAAGTGCGCGCCATGCACTCCAGGCGGCGCCGAAACCGTCCAGGCAGTCGGCGTGGTAAGCAACGAGCGCTGTTGCCATTTCAGTAATGCGGCGGAATTTCGTCGCGCAGGCTACGTCCTTCCTGGGGGCGTGCGCTATTCACCTGGTCGCGCAGATTGCGTAACTCGGCGGCGAGCAACTCGATCTGGCGTTGCTGCTGATAGATGATCTTGTTCAATTCCTCGATCTGGTCTTCATTGAAGCTGATCTTGATTTCCAGTTCGGTGATCCGGGATTCCATGCGGTGTTCCATCATTCTTTGGGTTGTGCTTCCCGGCGTCTTCGCGCAGAGAGCGCCGGCGCTCGTGAAGCAAGGGTAGTGTGGCGCCGATCAAGGTCAGTACGCAGAGTCCGAAAACAATCCAGCCGGTGTTCATGGCCTTGGCAAGAGTCGCTGACCCGCGCATGTTACTGCGGATCAAAATAATCGTGGCGAAATGTTGACTTATCCTGTGCGGTGTCTATAATGCGCGCTTCTTCAGGCGGTTAGCTCAGTTGGTTAGAGCGCCACGTTGACATCGTGGAGGTCGTTGGTTCGATTCCAATACCGCCTACCAAATTCCTGACGGAGTCGTTTTGATCACTTTCCGAACTTGCACTGCAGTTCAGAAACTCTAATCGAGTCGGCTTTCGTTCATCCAAAAAAAGTGCGGCTCAGCCCGCACTTTTTTTTCGTCCAGAGAATCCTGTCATGCCCGATATCAAACTTCCCGATGGTTCCATCCGTTCCTTCGAGCAGCCGGTCACCATCGCCGAGGTGGCAGCCAGCATCGGCGCCGGTCTGGCGCGTGCGGCGCTGGCCGGCAAGGTCAATGGCAAGCTGGTCGATACCTCGTACCTGATTGAAGAAAATATCGATCTGGCCATCGTCACCGATCGTGACGCCGATGGCCTGGAACTGATCCGCCACTCGACGGCGCACCTCCTGGCCTACGCGGTCAAGGAATTGTTCCCGGAAGCCCAGGTGACCATCGGCCCGGTCGTCGAAAACGGCTTCTATTACGACTTCGCTTACAAGCGCCCGTTTACGCCGGAGGATCTGGTTGCCATCGAAAAACGCATGGCCGAGCTG
Organism: Azonexus caeni; assembly: GCF_048146105.1. Taxonomy (NCBI): domain Bacteria; kingdom Pseudomonadati; phylum Pseudomonadota; class Betaproteobacteria; order Rhodocyclales; family Azonexaceae; genus Azonexus; species Azonexus caeni. Next base: position 165,637 of record NZ_JBKJAD010000002.1, on the reverse strand, counting down.
GCCAAGAGGGATATTCCGGTCTCGCGCGAAGTCTGGAATCGTGACGACGCGGTGAATTTCTTCCTCGGTCAGGGTGAAAAATACAAGGCCGAACTGATTGCCGCGATTCCCGCCGATCAGCAGGTTTCGCTTTACCGCGAAGGCGATTTCGTCGACCTCTGCCGCGGTCCGCACGTGCCGTCGACCGGCAAGCTCAAGGTGTTCAAGTTGATGAAGGTGGCCGGCGCCTACTGGCGTGGCGATCATCGCAACGAACAACTGCAGCGCATCTACGGCACCGCCTGGGCGAAGAAGGAAGACCTTGACGCTTACCTGCACATGCTGGAAGAAGCGGAGAAGCGCGACCACCGTCGTCTGGGCAAGCAGTTCGACCTGTTCCACATGCAGGATGAGGCGCCGGGCCTGGTTTTCTGGCACCCCAAGGGTTGGTCGGTGTGGCAGGAAGTCGAGGGATACATGCGCAAGGTTTACCGCGACAACGGCTACCAGGAAGTCCGCTGCCCGCAGATTCTCGATCGCTCGCTGTGGGAGAAGTCTGGGCACTGGGATCACTACAAGGACAACATGTTTACGACCTCGTCGGAAAATCGCGATTACGCGGTCAAGCCGATGAACTGTCCGGGCCATATCCAGGTGTTCAATTCCGACCTGCGTTCCTATCGCGAACTGCCGCTGCGTTACGGCGAGTTCGGCTCCTGCCACCGCAACGAGCCGACCGGTGCGCTGCACGGCCTGATGCGGGTGCGCGGCTTCGTCCAGGACGACGGTCACATCTTCTGTACCGAAGACCAGATCGAGTCCGAAGTGACGGCGTTCAACGCGCTGGTCAAGAAGGTTTATGCCGATTTCGGCTTCAACGACGTCGCCGTCAAGCTGGCGCTGCGTCCGGAAGGGCGGGTCGGTTCCGACGAAGTCTGGGACAAGGCCGAGGATGCGCTACGTCAGGGCTTGCGTGCTTCCGGTCTGGAATGGACCGAATTGCCGGGCGAGGGTGCCTTCTACGGACCGAAGATCGAATTTCACATCAAGGATGCGATCGGCCGCTCCTGGCAGTGCGGCACCATGCAGGTCGATTTCTCGATGCCGGGCCGGCTTGGCGCCGAGTATGTGGCCGGCAACGATGAACGCAAGGTGCCGGTCATGCTGCACCGGGCGATTCTCGGTTCGCTGGAGCGCTTCATCGGCATCCTGATCGAGAACTTCGCCGGTGCGCTGCCCTTGTGGCTGGCGCCGGTGCAGGCGGTGGTGCTGAATATCTCGGAAAAGCAGGCGGATTATGCCGCCGATGTTGCGCAAAAGCTGCACCGGGCGGGTTTCCGGGCCGAGGCGGATTTGCGCAACGAGAAAATTACCTATAAAATACGCGAACATAGCTTGAACCGGCTGCCTTATCAGCTTGTTGTTGGCGACAAGGAAAAGGAAGCTGGGCTGGTGGCCGTGCGTACACGCGGCGGTCAGGATCTCGGACAGATGACTGTCGAGGCACTGATCGAGCGACTCCAAGGGGAAGTCGCGGCGCGTAGTGGCACGGCCTAATTATTGATATTTCGGGGGTTTTACCATCGCTCAGAACAAGGCCCATCGTTTAAACGATGAGATTACGGTGCCGGAGATTCGTCTCCAAGGTTTGGAAGGTGAACAGCTAGGGATCGTCAGCATCCGTTCCGCGCTACAGATGGCCGAAGAGGCCGGTGTCGATCTGGTCGAGATCGCACCGACGGCGAAACCGCCGGTCTGTCGCATCATGGATTACGGCAAGTTCAAGTACCAGGAACAGAAGCGCGCACACGAAGCCAAGCTGAAGCAGAAACAGGTGCAGGTCAAGGAAATCAAACTGCGCCCGGGTACCGACGAAAACGATTACCAGATCAAGCTCAGGAACATGACGCGTTTCCTGGAAGAAGGCGACAAGGTCAAGGTGACCCTGCGCTTCCGGGGCCGCGAAATGGCGCACCAGGAATTCGGCATGCGCCAGCTGGAACGGATCAAGGTGGATCTCGACGCGATTGGTGCAGTCGAACAGATGCCGAAGATGGAAGGGCGCCAGATGATCATGATCATCGGGCCGGCCAAGAAGAAGTAAGTGCAGTAAATAGCAGTTATTAGTGCTTTCGGGTAGTACAAGCGTTCCCGCCGGGAACCACCTGACGGCATGACATTAAGGAGCATCAAAATGCCCAAGATGAAGACCAAGAGCAGCGCCAAGAAGCGTTTCTCGGTCCGCGCTGGTGGTTCCATCAAGCGTGGCCAAGCCTTCAAGCGTCACATCCTGACCAAGAAGACCACCAAGGTTAAGCGTCACCTCCGCGGTGCCGCAGCAGTGAACGAGCGTGACGTCGCCTCCGTTCGCGCCATGATGCCCTACGCGTAAGGAGATAGCACATGTCCCGAGTCAAACGTGGTGTAACCGCCCGCGCCCGTCACAAGAAGGTCCTGGCCCAGGCCAAGGGCTATCGCGGTCGTCGCAAGAACGTCTATCGCATCGCCAAGCAGGCGGTGATGAAGGCCGGTCAGTACCAGTACCGCGACCGTCGTCAGCGCAAGCGTCAGTTCCGTTCCCTGTGGATCGCCCGTATCAATGCCGCCGCTCGTGAGCTGGGCATGAAGTACAGCACCTTCATGAACGGTCTGAAGAAGGCCAACATCGAAGTCGACCGCAAGGTCCTGGCCGATCTGGCCGTCTTCGATCAGCCGGCTTTTGCGGCCCTGGCTGCGCAAGCCAAGGCCAAGCTCGGCGCCTGAGCTTAAGCTCTTGAAAAAAAAGGAGGCGCAAGCCTCCTTTTTTGTTTCCTCACGGTGTAATCGTTGGTAGAAGTCCATGGACAATCTCAAACAGATCGTTAGCGAAGCGAAGGCTGCCTTCGCCGCCATTTCCGACCCGGATGCGCTGGAGCAGGTCAAGGCCCGTTTCCTAGGCAAGAGCGGGCAGATCACCGAGCTTCTGAAGGAATTGGGCAAGTTGCCGCCCGAGGTCAAGAAGACTGCCGGTGCCGCGATCAACGTTGCCAAGACGGCGGTCGAGTCAGCGCTCAACGAACGCCGTGAAGCCATCCGCAAGGCGGCGCTGGCCGCCCGTCTGGCCGAGGAGGCACTGGACGTCACCTTACCCGGCCGCAGCGAAGCGCGCGGCGGGCTGCATCCGGTAACGCGCACCTTGGAGCGCATCGAATCGCTGTTTGCCTCGATCGGCTTCGAAGTCGCCGACGGCCCGGAAATCGAAGAGGATTTCTTCAACTTCACCGCGTTGAACACGCCCGAGGATCACCCGGCGCGTTCGATGCACGATACCTTCTATCTGCAGAACCCGGACGGCTCGCTGGCCGACAAGGTGCTGCTGCGCACGCATACCAGTCCTGTCCAGGCGCGTTACATGCAGGCGCATGTCGCCCGTTACGGTCAACTGGAGAAAATGCCCGAAATCCGCATCATTGCGCCGGGCCGCGTCTACCGTGTCGATTCCGATGCGACGCACTCGCCGATGTTCCACCAGGTCGAAGGCCTGTGGGTCGGCGAGAATGTCTCCTTCGCCGACCTCAAGGGCGTGATCGCCGATTTCCTCCGGAGTTTCTTCGAGACCGATGATCTGACCGTGCGTTTCCGCCCGTCTTTCTTCCCGTTTACCGAACCGTCTGCGGAAATCGACGTTGCGTTCATGAGTGGTGCGTTGAAGGGCCGCTGGCTGGAAATCGCCGGTTGCGGCATGGTCCATCCGAACGTCCTGCGTCATGCCGGCATCGATCCGGAAAAATATACCGGCTTCGCCTTTGGCATGGGGCCGGACCGCCTGACCATGCTGCGCTACGGCGTCAATGACCTGCGCCTGTTCTTCGAAGGCGATCTGCGCTTCCTGCGCCAGTTCGCCTGATCCCCTTTTTCGGAACACGTCCATGAAATTCTCCGAATCCTGGTTGCGTACCTTCGTCGATCCGGCCCTGTCGAGCGACGAGCTTTCCCATCTGCTGACCATGGCCGGCCTCGAAGTCGAGGACCAGTCGCCGGTCGCGCCCGCCTTCAATCAAGTGGTCGTCGCCCGGGTGCTTGAAGTCGTCAAGCATCCCGATGCCGATCGTCTCAATGTCTGCCAGGTTGATATTGGGCAAATGAGCGGTACCGGCACGCCGGTGCAGATCGTCTGTGGCGCCCCCAACGTCGTCGCCGGTCTGAAAGTGCCGTGCGCGCTGCCTGGCGCCGAACTGCCCGGCGATTTCAAGATCAAGGTGGCCAAGGTGCGCGGCATCGAATCCTCGGGCATGCTCTGCTCGGCGAAGGAACTCGGTATTGCCGAAGACGCCTCCGGTCTGCTCGTGCTGCCCGCCGATGCGCCGGTCGGTCAGTCGATTCGCGAATACCTCGATCTCGACGACCAGGTTTTCGAGATCAAGCTCACCCCGAACCGCGCCGATTGTTTGTCCTTGCTCGGCGTCGCGCGCGAAGTCGGTGCCATCACCGGCGCTGCAACGAAGCTGCCGCAGGTCGACGCGGTGCCGTCCACCATTGCCGACACGCGCGCCGTCGTGCTCGACGCGCCGGCCGCTTGTCCGCTTTACTGTGGACGGATCATCAAGGACGTCGATGCCAAGGCGCCGACGCCGGAATGGATGAAGCGCCGCCTGGAACGCAGCGGTATCCGCTCGATTTCCGCGCTGGTCGACATCACCAACTACGTCATGCTCGAACTGGGCCAGCCGCTGCATGCCTTCGACAACGCCCATCTTGAAGGTGCGGTGCATGCCCGCCTGGCGTTGCCGGAAGAAAAGCTGCTTCTGCTCAACGAGCAGACCATTGCGGTCGACGCCGATATTTTGATGATTGCCGACGATGCCAAGCCGCTCGCCATGGCCGGGATCATGGGCGGCGAGGAGAGCGGCATTACGCTGGAAACGCGCGAACTGTTCCTCGAATCCGCCTTCTTCGCGCCGGCTGCCATTGCCGGCCGTGCCCGCCGCCACGGTTTTGCGTCGGACGCTTCGCACCGCTTCGAGCGCGGCGTCGATTTCGGCGGTACGCGTCGCGCCATCGAGCGCGCCACGCAACTGATTCTCGATGTCTGCGGCGGCCAGGCCGGTCCGGTTGTCGAAGCCAGTGCCGAACTGCCGGCACGCCAACCGGTCCGTTTGCGCACCGCGCGCGCTGAAAAGGTGCTCGGCCTGCCGCTCGGCGCTGAACGCATCGCCGGTCTGTTCAAGGGGCTGGCTTTGAACTTCACGCAAGAAGGCGACGAATTCCTCGTTACGCCGCCAAGCTGGCGTTTCGACATGGAAATCGAGGAAGACCTGATCGAGGAAATCGCTCGCCTGTACGGCTACGACAACATCCCGTCGCCGGCGCCGCGCGCCCGCATGGCGATGCTGCGCCAACCGGAGGCGCAGCGGCCGGCTTACCGCATCCGCCAGATGCTGGCTGATCGCGGCTACCAGGAAGTGGTCAATTTCGCCTTCGTCGAATCCGCCTGGGAAGCCGATTTTGCCGGCAAGACCGAAGAAGCGGATCTGATTCGTCTGGCCAACCCGATTGCCAGCCAGATGGCGGTCATGCGCTCGACGCTGATCGGCGGCTTGGTCGCCAATCTGGTGACCAACCTCAAGCGCAAGCAGACCCGCGTCCGTCTCTTCGAAGTCGGTCGTATCTTCCATCGTGACGCCAGCGCGCAACCGGTTGCCGGTTATCGTCAACCCTGGCGCCTGTCCGGCCTTGCTTTTGGCGGTGCCTTGCCAGATGGCTGGGCGAACGGTGGGCGCAAGGTCGATTTCTTCGATGTCAAGGGCGACCTCGAAGCCTTGCTGGCGCCGGCCGTGCTGCGCTTTGAGAAACTTGACCATCCAGCCCTGCATCCCGGCCGCGCTGCTCGTATCCTGCTTGATGATCGCGAAGTCGGTTGTCTCGGAGAGTTGCATCCGGAGTGGGTGCAAAAATACGAACTGACTGCAGCGCCGGTGTTGTTCGAACTCGAATTCGATATTCTTAAGGCGGTCTGCGTACCGGCCTACGCAGAGGTTTCCAAGTTCCCGGCAGTGATTCGCGATCTGGCGATCGTCGTCGATCGAGGCTTGGCTTTTCAGGCACTGATCGACGGGGTGAAACAGGATCTTCCGGGGCTGATAACCGACCTCCAGTTGTTCGATGTTTACGCCGGAAAAGGGGTTCCGGAAAACAAGAAAAGTCTTGCGTTACGGATAGTTATGCAAGATACTCAACGCACTTTGCAAGATTCGGACGTTGATGCAGCGATGCAGCAACTGATCGCAAGTCTGGAGCGAAATTTCGCTGCCCAGCTGCGAGCCTGAGTAAGAATAGATAACATGACGCTGACCAAAGCCGAACTCGCTGACCTGCTTTTCGAGAAAGTGGGTCTCAACAAGCGCGAGGCCAAAGACATGGTTGAGGCCTTTTTCGAAGAAATCCGCAATGCCCTGGAAACCGGTGACGGGGTCAAGCTTTCCGGTTTCGGCAATTTCCAATTGCGCGACAAGCCGCAGCGCCCCGGACGCAATCCGAAGACCGGGGAGGAAATTCCCATCACCGCGCGGCGTGTCGTTACCTTCCATGCCAGCCAGAAGCTGAAGTCCGATGTTGAAGAGGCCTTCGATGGAGTTACCGCCTAAGATGTCAGGTAAGGAAGAGCTGCCGCCGATACCAGCCAAACGCTATTTCACCATTGGTGAGGTCAGCGAACTCTGCGGTGTCAAACCGCACGTATTGCGCTATTGGGAACAGGAATTCAATCAGCTCAAACCGGTCAAGCGACGGGGCAATCGGCGTTACTACCAGCATCACGAGGTTCTTCTGGTGCGGCGCATTCGTGAGTTGCTTTACAATCAAGGCTTTACTATCAGTGGCGCGCGTAATCGCCTGGATGAAGGCGCGCCGCTTGAACAGATCGAAGTCGTCGAGGCTGAAACCTCGGGCAAGATGACGAGCGGTCTGCGGGGTGAATTGCAGGCAATTATCGATATGTTGGCTGTTTGAAATAACGATATTGCGGTATAATGCTCAGCTTGTCGGGGCGTAGCGCAGCCTGGTAGCGCACTTGCATGGGGTGCAAGGGGTCGCGAGTTCGAATCCCGCCGCCCCGACCAAAAACAACAAAAGCCAATCTTCGGATTGGCTTTTTTGTTTTTTCCCCGAATCGTCCACGAAGTCTTGGGGTTTAACTGCGGGCTTTTATTCTATTTGACAGGCGCTTCGGGAAATGGGGAGCGCCAACAAGTCTATTGCCGGAAATTGCGGGACATATTCTCTGGTAAATATCGAATCCGGATTTTGTCCACGTGGCTTCAGTTATTGAATAGTTGTTTTTGAAATTTGCCTTATAATCGCAAGCTCTTTGGTCAAGGAGGTTGTTATGGATCTGTCTACGCTTACTCTCATCCAGCTTCGCGATCTTCAGCAGCAAATTCCTGCCGAATTGAAGCGCCGCGAAGCCGCAGAAAAAGTGAATGTTCTCAACGAAGTTCGCGCTTTTGCGAAAGCCCGTGGTTTTGCCATCGAAGAACTGCTCGCCAAGGAAGTCAAAACCCGCGTCGCCAGCGGCGGCAAGGTCAAGGTCAAATACCGTCATCCGCAGAGTGGCGAGGAGTGGACTGGCCGCGGGCGCAAGCCGAAATGGGTTGAAGCCTGGTTGGCTGAAGGCGGCAGCATGGATGCGCTGTTGGTCTGATGCGTATCCTGCTCAGTAATGACGACGGCTATTTCGCGCCGGGGCTTGCCGCGCTGGCGGAGGCCCTGGCTGGCTTGGGAGAAATCGTCGTCGTCGCGCCCGAGCAGAATCGGAGTGGCGCCAGTAATTCATTGACGCTGGATCGGCCGCTGATGCTGAAACAGGCGGCCAACGGATTTTATTTCGTCAATGGTACACCGACCGACTGCGTGCATCTGGCGGTAACCGGAATGCTGGATTACCTGCCGGATATCATCGTTTCCGGAATCAACTCGGGCGCCAATATGGGCGACGACACGATTTATTCAGGAACCGTTGCCGCCGCCATGGAAGGTTATCTACTCGGCATTCCGGCGATTGCGATGTCGATGACCAGTTTTGACGGATTGAATTTTGCAACTGCCGGTCGAGTTGCCCGCGAACTGGTCGAGCATTATCTCGATAATCCGATCGAGGGGCCCGTACTCTTGAATGTCAATGTGCCGGATATTCCCTACGAACAATTGACGGGCAGGGAGGTGACGCGTCTCGGACGCCGGCACAAGGCGGAGCCCGTCGTACGCATGACCTCGCCGCGCAAGGAAACGGTTTACTGGATCGGTGCCGCCGGTGCCGCCGCCGATGCCGGGCCCGGTACTGATTTTCACGCGGTTGAGCAGAAGCGGGTTTCGATCACGCCGCTGCAGATCGACCTGACACAGGTCAGTCAGTTGCCAACGATCCGGGCTTGGTTGCAATGACGGTTCGTGGTTTGCAGGGGATCGGCATGACTTCGCAGCGTACGCGTGCGCGGATGATCGACCGCTTGCGCGAAAAGGGTATCCGCAGCGAGAAGGTCCTGGCGGCAATGGCGGCGGTGCCGCGCCACGCCTTCGTCGAGGAGGCGCTGGCTTCCCGCGCCTACGAGGACACGGCCCTGCCGCTGGGCATGGGGCAGACGATTTCCCAGCCCTACATCGTTGCGCGGATGATCGAGTTGTTGCTCAATGGTCGTCCAGGCTTGGGCAAGACGCTCGAAGTTGGCGCTGGTTGCGGCTACCAGGCGGCGGTGCTGGCGCAGTTGAGCAAGGATGTCTTTGCGCTTGAACGGATCGGTCCTTTGCTGGAGAAGGCCAAGGCCAACATGCGCACGCTGCAGCAGTTCAATGTGCGCCTGAAACTGGCTGACGGCAATTTCGGTTTGCCGGAAGCGGCGCCTTTCGACAGCATCATCGTCGCCGCCGCCGGTCCGCTTATTCCGCCGGAATTGCTCCGTCAGTTGGCGCCCGGTGGTCGAATGGTCTTGCCTGTCGGGGGGCAGGAGCAGTATCTTTGCCTTGTTGAACACACCCCAAACGGGTTTACGGAGACGCGACTGGACCCCGTCCGGTTCGTGCCTTTGTTATCCGGAATACAATGATCAAACCCCTTCTCCTGGTTTCACTCCTCCTTTCTCTCGCCGCCTGTTCACAGGCGCCAGCGCCGCTTGCCAATCCTTCGCCGACAGCTCAGAGCCGAGTCGCCGGCCCCGGGGAATACTTGGTCAAACGTGGCGATACCCTGTATCGCATCGCGCGCGAGAACGGGCTCGACCATGTCGAACTGGCCGCGCTGAACAACATCGAAAATCCTTCGGCTTTGCGCGAAGGGCAGATTCTGCGGCTGCGTCCGGCGGCTGCGGCGGCAACCTCGTCGAACGCACAGGCGACATCGGTGGCCAGCCCGATCGGGATCGACACTGGCGTCGAATCACGGCCGCTCGATGCGACGCCGACAGGCGCAACGGTGGCGACGCCGGCCAAGGGCGCGCTCAGCGAGCCGCGCGGCGGCAAGGAACCTTATTCGGACGAAGCGTATGCTCGCTTGAACAAGCAGCCGACGACAGTAGCGGCCAGCACACCGGCGGCGGTGCCCACGACTCCCGCAGCGACGCTCCCGGCAACGCCAGCCACAGCGGAAGCCGAGGCGGGACAATGGGTGTGGCCGAGCGCTGCGGCGCTCAAGGCGGGCTATAACGGCAGCAGCAACAAGGGCATCGATTTCGGCGGCAAATCCGGCGATCCGGTGCTGGCAGCGGCCGACGGCAAGGTGCTCTACGTTGGAGACGCGCTGGCGGGCTACGGCCGGCTGGTGATCGTCAAGCACAGTACCGATATCCTCTCGGTCTACGCCCATAACCGGCGTATCCTGGTCAAGGAAGGACAGGCCGTCAAACGCGGCCAGAAGATTGCCGAAATGGGTGATACCGGGACTGACAGCGTCAAGCTGCATTTCGAAATCCGCAAGCAGGGCAAGCCGGTGGATCCGACGCCCTTCCTGCCGAAAAGATGAGTCACGACGAGGATGACGAAGACGAAGCGGCGCTGAGCGGCGCCGCGGAAAGTGATGGCTTTCTGCTGGCGCTGGGCGATCTGCCATCGGTCGAAGGCAGCCTGATCGAGGATGTCACCCAGATCTACCTCAACGAAATCGGCGCCAGGCCGCTGCTGACGCCGGACCAGGAACTGGCGAAAGCTCGTTTGGTGCGTGGTGGCGATTTCGTGGCCCGTCAGCAGATGATCGAGCACAACCTGCGCTTGGTGGTGAATATCGCCAAGCACTACCTGAACCGCGGCATTCCCTTTCTCGACCTGATCGAGGAAGGCAACCTCGGTCTCATCCATGCGCTGGAAAAGTTCGACCCCGAGCGCGGCTTCCGTTTTTCGACCTACGCGACCTGGTGGATCCGCCAGAGCATCGAACGCAGCATCATGAACCACGCGCGGACCATCCGTCTGCCGGTGCATGTGGTCAAGGAAATCAATCTTGTGCTGCGCGCCATGCGCCACCTGGAGTCCGCCGACGGCCGCGAATCGACGGTCGAGCGGGTGGCGGCGTTGCTCGACCGGCCGGTCGCCGACATCCGTCGCATCCTGTCGCTCAACGAGCACATCGCGTCGCTCGACGCGCCGCTCGACATCGACCCCAACCACACGATGGCCGAGTTCATCACCGACGATAGCGGGGCGGCCGATCCGGAATTGCTGTTGCAGTCGAACGAGGTCGGCCTCCTGCTCGAAAGCTGGCTGAGCGAACTGAGCGAGCGCCAGCGCCAGGTGATCGAGCGCCGTTACGGACTGAACGGCAACGAAATCGCCACTCTCGACGCGATTGCCGGCGATCTCGGCCTGACCCGCGAGCGCGTCCGGCAGATCCAGCTGGAAGGCCTCGAGCGCCTGCGCCGCATGATGCGGCGCGGCAAGGTGACACGCGACTCGGTGCTGTAGGCGGCCTACCGCGCCTGGTTGAGCGCGGTCTGCATCTCGGTGCGCGCCTGACGGATCGCCTCGGCCAGCTGGAAGACCGACATCGCGTAGAAGCTGGAGCGGTTGTAGCGGGTGATCACGTAGAAATTCTCGAAACCCAGCCAGTATTCGGTCGGCGCCTCCGGCGTCACCAGGTCGACCAGCGTCACCGTCGCGTCGGCCGGCGCCTCGGCCAGGATGCCGCGCTCGAACAGATCGCTGGCCCGCAGACTGGGGCGGATGCCGGCTTCGATCAGCGAGGCGTCCGGCGTTCCCGGCAGGTTGGCCACTACGGCGACCGGCTGGCCGGCCTGCCAGCCATGCTGCTCGAGGAAGCGGGCGACGCTGCCGATCGCGTCGTCGACGCTGTTTGCCAGATCGATGCGGCCGTCCCGGTCGAAATCCACGGCAAAGCGCCGCTGGCTGCCAGGCATGAACTGCGGAATGCCGATCGCGCCAGCGTAGGAGCCGCGCACCGTCAGTGGATCAAGGCTGTTCTCGCGGCTGAGCAGCAGGAACTGCTCAAGTTCGGTACGGAAGAAATCGGCTCGCCGCGGGTACTGGAAGGCTAGCGTCGCCAGCGCCTCGAGCACGCTGAAGCCGCCGGTGTTGCGGCCATAGACGGTTTCGACGCCGATGATGGCGACGATCACCTCTTCCGGGACACCGTAGATGACTCGGGCGCGGGCCAGGGTTGCCGCGTGCTCCTGCCAGAAATCGACGCCACCGGCGATGCGCTGCGGATTGACGAAGCGGGCGCGGTAGCGCGTCCACGAACGCTGTGTCGCTAGCGTCGGTGGAGCGATCAACGACAGCACGCTGGCGTTCTGCTTGACCCGGGCGAACTGGGCGAGCAGTTCGTCGGGGTCGAAACCGTGACGTTGCGCCAGGTCGCGGGCGAAGACTTCGGCTTCCGGCAGTTCGGCGATATTGCCGGGCGCGGCGAGCGCGCATTGGCTGAAGGCGGTGAGGGCGGTGAAGGCGCAGGCGGCCAGGGTCTTGATCAAACGATTCTCCGTCGGGGCAGGCGATTGACGGCGGCGCGCAGCGCCGCCAGGTGTTCGGGGTCGGTGCGGGCATAGCGGGCGAGCAGATAATGGCGGACGACCGCATCGACAGCGGGGGCCAGCGCCGGATCGGTCCTGCGCACGCGCTCGGCAAATGCCAGCGGGGTTTCCTGAGGCGCGCAGTTTAACCCGATTCGGCGCTGCGCACGACGCCAGAGCCGGCGCGCTTCGTCGAGGCGCGGCCGGTGCCACAGGTTGAGCAGCAGAATGGCGGCCAGCACGCCACTGCCGGCAATGCCGAGCAAGGTGGCGAGCAGCCGCCAGTCAACGTTGACGAAGCCCAGTTGCGACAGGAACTGGCGCTGGCGTTCGCCGTCGTAGCCGAGAATGTACTGGTTCCAGGCGTTATTCACCGCTTCCCAGCGGTGGCGCAGGTCGCGCAGCCAGTCGGCACGGTTGAGCAGGAAGGCGGGCAGGGGCTCGCCGGCAGGCAGGGCGCTGACTATACCTTGCTCGATGCGCTCCGGGGCGACCGCCGCGGTCGGGTCGACCCGCGTCCAGCCGCGCCCGGCGAACCAGACCTCGGCCCAGGCGTGGGCTTCCGACTGGCGGACGACCAGGTAAGCGTCGAGCGGATTGAACTCGCCACCCTGGTAGCCGCTGACGACGCGCGCCGGCAGGCCGGCGGCGCGCATCAGGAAGACGAAGCTGCTGGCGTAGTGCTCGCAGAAGCCGCGCCGGCTGCGGAACAGGAAGTCGTCGATGGCGTCGCGCCCGAGCAGCGGCGGACGCAAGGTGTAGTGAAAGGATTCCCGGTTGAAGTGACGCAGCGCCAGATCGACCAGTTCCTCCGGGGCGCGCGCCTGGCGCTGCCACTCGCGGGCGAGGGCGCGGGCGCGGGGATTGCCTGCCGTGGGCAGTCTGAGGTTGTCGGTCAGCGTCGCCGGCGCTTCCTGCAGGTTGAAGCGGAAAGCGGTGGCGGCGCGCAGGCGGAAGCGCTGGCGGCTGTCGATGGGGCGAGCAACGATCGCCGCCAGCCGCCCGTCCCGGCTGGCGCCTTCGGGCAGCGCCAGCGGTGCGTCGAGGGCCAGCAACCAGCGCTGGCCGTGGGCTTCCAGCGTGCTTTCGTAGGTAATGGCGGGGCCGTCGGCCTGCACCACTTCCTCGGTCAGGCGGCGGGACGAACGCTGCCAGGTCGTGCCGTCGAAGTCCTCCAGCACCGGGCCGCGCCAGTAGAGCAGGCGGCGGGCTGGCGGGGGGCCGTCGAAGCGGACCCGGAAGGCGACTTCGCCACTGGTCACCAGTTCGGCGATGCTGCCCGGATTCATGCGCTCGGACAGTCCGCTGCGGCCGGTGTGGGCGTCTTCCGGCAAGCCCCACAGCGGGCCGCTGATGCGCGGAAAAAGCAGGTAGAGGACAAGCATCATCGGTAGCGACTGGAGGAGCAGCGTCGCCGCCAGGCGCAGGTTCTCGCGGCGCTCGATGGGGCCGGCATGGAGGCGGGTCAGCGCCGCGGTGACCAGCCACAGGGCGACGATCAGCCAGAGGCCGACGGCGATTTCCTGTGAGTGCAGGTAATGCGTCAGCAGCAGGAAGTAGGCGAGCATGACGACGACCACGGCATCGCGCCGGTGGCGCACCTCCAGCAGCTTCAGAGCCATGAACATGACCAGCAGGGCAACCCCTGGCTCGCGCCCGAACAAGGTCCGGTATTCGGCCAGGATCGCCAGGTTGCCGGCAACGGTCAGCACCATTAGCACCCAGCGCCCGGGCAGGCGCCGATCTTCCCACCACAGCCAGCCGGCCCAGGCGAAGAGGACGGCGGCGAAAGCCGTCAGCCACAGCGGCTGCGCCAGCGCGTGCGGCGCCGTCGTGGCGATGGCGGCGGCAAACAGCCAGGGCGGCTGCTCGCGGCTGAGGCTGGCGTCGCGTTTCTGGTTCATGCCGGATACAGGGCGAGCGCTTCGAGACAGCGGCGTTGCTGCTCGCGGCCGCTGGCGGCGGGAATGTCCACGCCGGGCAGGGCGAGGGCGAAGGCAAGCTGGCGCTGGCCGGCGTCGATCACCCAGCCGGCGAGCAACGAAAGCCGGGTTTCGGCGGGCAGGGTAGGGTCGGTCGCTGCCCAGTCGAGACACAGCTCGCTGTCGCTGCCGCCGGCGAATTCCTTGATCAGCAGCGGTCGCTCGTCGCCCTGGCGGATGCTCGCCTTCCAGGCGACATGACGCAGCGAATCGGCCGGCTGGCGCTCGCGGAAACCGGCGAAATCTTCCTGGCCGCCCTCGCCATGGCGGGCGCTGCCGTTCGGCAAGGGGCGGCTGGCCGGCAACGGGGTGAAGATCGGGCTCGGGTAGGCCAGGCAGCGCATCGCCGGCCGTAGCTGGCTCCAGGCGGTGAACAGGCCGAGCGGGTAGCGGGTGTCCAGGCGGACCGGCGGCAGCGCCAGCCAGCCGCGCCGTTGCGCCGGCACCGGTACGGCGACCGTCGTCCGTCCGTTGGTGTCGACCGCAGCATTCACCGGCAGCCCGGCGACCGCGGTAAAGACCAGGGCGCGGCGCGCATAGGGGCGGTCGTTCTCGAGCGTCAGCTCGAACTCCGCCGTCTCGCCGACATGCACCGGCGCGGCCCGGCCCGGCAGCAGGCGCAGGTGGTGCAGGTTGCGGAAACTGTGCACCATGCCGGTCAGGCCGAGACTGGCGAGCAGGAAGACCAGCGCGTGGCCGAGCGCCAGGTTGTAGTTGATGGCGCCGATCAGCATGACGAGCAGGGCCAGCGCGTAGAGCAGCCCGGTGCGCGAGGGCAGGATGAAGATCCGCCGGCGGTCGAGGACGATCGGCGCCTCGCCGTCGCTGCGCTTGCCGAATATGAGTTCCTGCAGCCGGTCGATGGGGCGCATTGCACTCAGGGAATGGCGACGCCGGCGAGCAGCGCGGCGATGTCGCCGGCGGCGGCCATGCCGTCACCGTGCGCCGCCAGCAGGCGATGTCGGGCGACTGCCGGGAAGACCGCCTGGACGTCATCGGGCAGCACCATGTCGCGGCCGGCCAGCCAGGCCCAGGCGCGGGCTGCCGCCAACAGCGCCAGTCCGGCGCGCGGCGAGAGGCCGTGACGGAAGGCCGGATTCTGCCGGCTGGCCTCGACCAGCGCCTGCACGTAGTCGATCAGCGGGTCGGCGGCATGGACGGCGGCAACGGCTTCCTGCAGGGCTGGCAACTGCGCCGCCACCAGCAACGGGGCAAGGCTCTCCGCGGCCTGGCGACGACCGCCGCTGCGCAGCAGTTCGCGCTCTGCGTCGCGCCCGGGATAGCCGAGTTCGATGCGCATCAGGAAGCGGTCGAGCTGCGACTCCGGTAGCGGAAAGGTACCGATCTGGTGCGCCGGGTTCTGTGTCGCGATGACGAAGAAGGGGCGGGGCAGGCGGCGGGTTTCGCCCTCGCTCGTCACCTGGCCTTCTTCCATCGCCTCGAGCAGCGCGCTCTGGGTTTTCGGCGTTGCCCGGTTGATCTCGTCGGCCAGCACCAGTTGCGCGAAGACCGGGCCGGGCACGAAACGGAAGGTCGATTGCCCGCGGTCGTAGATCGAGACGCCGGTGATGTCGGCCGGCAGCAGGTCGGCGGTGAACTGGATGCGCGAGAAATCGAGCCCGAACAGCGCGGCCAGGGTATGCGCCAGCGTGGTCTTGCCGAGGCCGGGCAAGTCATCGATCAGCAGGTGGCCGCCGGCTAGCAGGCAGGCGACGGCGAGGCGGATTTCCTGCGGTTTGCCGAGGATGATCCGGTTGGCCGCGGCGAGGATGGGAGCGAAGTCGGGCGGATGATTGTCTGCCTTCGATGTCTTGGTATGGGTCATGCGTTCAATCCGTCGGGGTGTGCGGGGGACGGCCCATTCTAATGCTTGAAGCGGTCGCCGGAATGAGATGATAATGAGCCACAGAGGAGCGCTGCCCAGGCGCAAAACCGCAGAGAGAGAACAAGTGACAACAACTGCCTTCATCACCCATCGCGACTGCCAGTTGCACGACATGGGAACGCATCACCCGGAATGCCCGCAGCGTCTGACCGCCATCAACGATCATCTGATCGCTCAGGGCATCGACGCCTATTTCGTTTATTACGATGCGCCGCTCGCCACCTTCGAGCAACTGCTGCGTGTCCATCCGGCCTCGCATCTGGAGCGCATCAAGCGCGCCTCGCCCGAACTGGGCGTCGTTCATCTCGATCCCGATACGGCGATGAATCCGCATACCTGGCAGGCCGCGCTGCGTGCCGCCGGCGCCGGTTGCCTGGCGGTCGACCTGGTGGTTGGCGGCGAATGCGAGAACGCCTTCTGCGCCGTCCGTCCGCCCGGCCACCACGCCGAGCGCACGACCCCGATGGGTTTCTGCTTCTTCAACAACATCGGCGTTGCCGCCATGCACGCGATCAAGGTGCATGGACTGGAGCGCGTCGCCATCATCGACTTCGACGTGCACCACGGCAACGGCACCGAGGATTGCTTCGCCGGCAACGACAAGGTGCTGATGTGCAGCATCTTCCAGCATCCTTTCTATCCTTACGCCGGCATCGACAATCCGGCCGCCAACATGTGCAACGTACCGTTGGCCGCCGGCTGCGGCGGCGAGGAATTCCGCGACGCCGTGCTGCAGGTGTGGACGCCGCGCCTGAAGGAGTTCCAGCCGCAGATGATCTTCATCTCGGCCGGCTTCGACGGTCACTACGAGGACGACATGGGTGGCCTCAAGCTGGTCGAGAAGGACTTCGCCTGGTGTACCGAGCACCTGAAGAAGCTGGCTGCCGAAATGTGCGGCAAGCGCATTGTTTCGATGCTTGAGGGCGGTTACGTGATGACCTCGCTGGCGCGTAGCGTCGGCGCCCACCTGCGGGCCTTGGCCGATCTCTGAGCGGCGCTTTCTTTTAGAAACGGTCGGGCTGGGTTAAAATCCAGCCCTTTCGTTTTTGCAACGTTTTTACGGATGAATCCATGGCGTTGATTGTTCAGAAATACGGCGGTACTTCCGTCGCCAACCCGGAGCGCATCAAGAATGTCGCCCGGCGCATCGCCCGTTTCAAGGCGCAGGGACACCAGATCGTCGTCGTCGTCTCGGCGATGAGCGGTGAAACCAACAAGCTGATCGCGCTCGCCCGGGAAATGCAGGCCCAGCCCGATCCCCGCGAACTCGACGCCGTCGTCAGCACCGGCGAACAGGTCACCACCGGCCTGCTCGCCATGGGGCTGAAAGCGATCGGTGTCGATGCCCGCAGCTACACCGGCGGCCAGGTCAAGGTCCTGACCGACAGCACCTTCACCAAGGCGCGCATCCTGTCGATCGAGGAAGAGAACATCCGCCGCGATCTCGATGCTGGCAAGGTCGTCATCGTTGCCGGTTTCCAGGGTGTCGATGCCGACGGCAACATCACGACGCTCGGCCGCGGCGGTTCCGATACCTCCGGCGTCGCCCTGGCGGCGGCGCTGAAGGCCGACGAGTGCCAGATCTACACCGACGTCGACGGCGTCTATACGACCGACCCGCGCGTCGTGCCGGAAGCGAAGAAGCTCGACACCATCACCTTCGAGGAAATGCTGGAAATGGCCAGCCTCGGCTCCAAGGTGCTGCAGATCCGCTCGGTCGAATTCGCCGGCAAGTACAAGGTCAAACTGCGCGTTCTTTCCAGCTTCGAGGACGAAGGGGAGGGTACGCTGATCACTGTTGAGGAAGACAAGAACATGGAACAACCGATCATTTCCGGCATCGCCTTCAACCGCGACGAAGCCAAGCTGACCATGCTGGGCGTTCCGGATACCCCGGGCATCGCCTACCGCATCCTCGGCTCGATCGCCGACGCCAACATCGACGTCGACATGATCATCCAGAACATCGGTCACGACGGCACGACCGATTTCTCCTTCACGGTGAATCGCGGCGAGTACGCCAAGGCCCAGGCCATTCTGGAAAAGGTCAAGGCCGAACTGGGCGCCCGCGAAATCGTCGGCGACAACAAGATCTGCAAGGTTTCGGCGGTTGGCGTCGGCATGCGCTCGCACCCGGGCGTCGCGTCGAAGATGTTCAAGGCGCTGGGTGACGAAGGCATCAACATCCAGATGATTTCGACCTCGGAAATCAAGATCTCCGTCGTCATCGACGAGAAGTATCTGGAACTCGCCGTGCGCGTGCTGCACCGCACTTTCGGTCTGGATCAGTAAAGGTTTGACCAACGGGCGCGGAGGCTATATCATCCGCGCCTCGTTGTTGAACGAACCGGAGACGTGGCCGAGAGGTCGAAGGCACTCCCCTGCTAAGGGAGCATACGCGCTAAAACGTGTATCGAGGGTTCGAATCCCTCCGTCTCCGCCAGCAATACATCGCATGATGTATCAGGCGAAAGCAGAAGCCGCTACCTGTAAGGGTTAGCGGCTTTTTCTTTGCCTCAGTTTGTCGCATGTGGTCGCTTGACATCGCAGATGGCCGAGGGGCAACATTTGGGGCAATTTTTCGTATCCGGAAAGTTGCCCCGCCATGCCGCTCACTGAAATTGCCATCAAGGCAATAAAACCTGGACAGAAGATCGTCCGGCACCACGACGAAAGGGGCCTTTACCTCGAGGTTTCGCCGGCCGGCGGCCGCTGGTGGCGGTTCAAATATTCTTTCGGTGGCAAGGAAAAGCGCTTGTCGCTTGGGACTTATCCCGAAGTGTCGCTCAAGGCGGCGCGCGGAAAGCGGGATGAGTACCGTGTGATGCTCCAGGGAGGGATCGATCCCGGTGCTGATCGGAAGGCTCAGAAAATTGAGGCGGCGGGCGACCATGCTTTCGAGAAGGTCGCCAGGCAATGGTGGGCTCATTGGAAGATCGGGAAGTCGCCGCGTCATGCGGATTACGCTATCCGTCGCCTCGAGGCGGATGTGTTTCCGGAAATTGGCGGGCAGGGCATGGGCACCATCACCACGAAGGCGATCGTCGCCTGCGTCCGGAAGATCGAGCAGCGGGGCGCTCACGATCTCGCGCACAAGCAGCTCAACAAAATCAGCCAGGTCTATCGGTACGCGGTGGCCAATGACCTGGCAGAGCGCAATCCTGCCGCCGATATCGTGCCGTCCGATGTGCTCAA
The DNA here is from genome assembly GCF_048146105.1 of Azonexus caeni. Classification (NCBI taxonomy): domain Bacteria; kingdom Pseudomonadati; phylum Pseudomonadota; class Betaproteobacteria; order Rhodocyclales; family Azonexaceae; genus Azonexus; species Azonexus caeni. The sequence continues at coordinate 146,609 of NZ_JBKJAD010000002.1, read as the reverse complement.
GCCGGTCCGTGCGACGAACATGGCGCGTGTCAGTGTGCGCGAGCTGCCAGCGCTGCTGAAAGCGATTGAGGCATACGAAGGGAAGCCTGTGACGCGCCTGGCGCTGCGCCTGATGGCACTGACGTTTGTGCGGACGTCGGAACTGATCGCGGCGCCCTGGTCAGAGATCGACGGCGACGTCTGGAGAATTCCGAAGGAGCGGATGAAGATGCCGGCGCCGCACATCGTGCCGCTGTCGACTCAGGCGCAGGCGCTGTTGGCTGAGCTGAAGAGAATCACCGGGGATGGGGAATACCTGTTCCCTGGTGAACGTTCAGGCTCGATGAGCAATAACACGATCCTCTATGCCCTCTATCGCATGGGCTACCGTAGCAGGATGACCGGCCACGGCTTTCGCGGCCTGGCCAGCACGATCCTGCACGAGCAGGGCTGGTCACATGATCATATCGAGCTGCAGCTCGCTCATTCGGCGCGTGACGAGGTTTCGGCTGCCTATAACCACGCCCTCTATCTGGAGCCTCGTCGGCAGATGATGCAGGCTTGGGCGGATTACTTGGATACACAGCAGGTTCTGGGTTAATAGCAGGTTTTGAAGTTGATGAAATTGGGAAAATGGCTGAAAATGCCATTGGTGTTAAGGTGCTGTCGACACTCGTGGCCGTTCTTCTTTGCCAAGGTGGTGAGGTATGGAACAGGGTGGCAGAAATAATGGAGGCGGAAATGGTTCAAGCGAAACAGGTGCCTGCTCTAGAGCATGAGGATGTTGTCGTTTCATTTAATCTGCTGCATTTCGACCCTGTGAATCCGCGAGGGGAGCCAGAAACTGATGAAGAAAAGATAAGGGAGTTGTTTGGGGCTCAGTCTGAAACGTTAATGTTGGCTACCCATTTGGCGGAGCACGGACAGAACCCATTAGATCGCTTAGGCATCATTGAACATCCTAGGTTACCTGGACATTTTGTGATTCGCGAAGGTAATCGTCGTCTCTGCGCAATGCAGTTGCTTCGTGACCCTGATCGTGCTCCAACAGAAGCCACTCGAAAGTCATTCCAAAAAATTGCAGATGCTGGAAAGGCAGTTCCAGACGAAGTGCCAGCCGTCTTGTTCCACGAAAAGCATAAGGCGCGTGTTTGGATGTCGGTCAAACATGAGGGGCCGCAGGGCGGTTTAGGCACCCTTTCGTGGGGGTCAAATGAGAAGACTAGGTTTAACCGGGAGGGTGAAACTGGGACTACTCGGCCAAAAAATCCGAACCGGCAAGCTGAGGCGTTGCTGACCTATGCGGTCAAAGAGGGGCTAATTACGCCTGAAGAACGCAATCTGATTGCGCTCACCACAATCCACCGATATTTACCAAATGTTCGCACGGCGCTTGCTCTGTTGAATAAAGAGGATTGCACTACGAACGCCCGTCCCGATGAATTCAATTCTGCGTTACAGCGCTTCTTGAGGGATGCAAAAGATACGGGAATTGCAGGTGTTAAGGCGGTAGTCCACTCTCGATCTTCGTCGGAAGAGCGCAGGGATTATGCTGAAGCTCTTCGTCAAGAGGGGGTTTCGCCGGTTAATCGTGATCAACCTCCGTATGATCCTTCTCTTGCCCGCCCCGCTAAGCCAGCAGAAAAGGGAGGTGCCGGGTCAAAGAGCGCCACGCATCCGAGCAGACGACCTAAGCTTATCCCCAGTTCGTTTTCAGTCACTGTAAAAGACAACGTGTTGCTGCGGTTGGTTGGCGAGGGAAAGAAGCTTCATCCCGATGAAGCGCTTTTTAGCTGCAACTACCTAAACCGCGTAATCTTGGAGCGGATCGTACACCTCTATGCGACGAAGTACGGCGTTGGGAGAAATGGAGATTTTGCTGTAGTTATGCAGCGAGTGATTGATCATGCAAAGGCATCCGAACATCCGCCAACCAAAGGAGTCGCAAATGTTCTGACCAAAACTGCAGATAAGCGAACTTCTTACTCCTACGAACTCATGAGTAACCCTATTCACGGTGGTTCCGTTCCTTCTGGTAGTGATAATCGTGCGAACTGGGAGACGCTACAACCAGCTCTAGAGTATTTGCTGTCCAGGATGAAATAGTTCTGGCCAGGCAGCGAGAATTTCGCTAACGTACCGGGCATGCCGATTACAGACACACCGTTGCGCTATCCAGGGGGCAAGACTCAACTTGCCCCGTTTGTTAGCGATCTACTTCGAACGAACGACCTATTGCAGTGCGTATACTGCGAGCCTTTTGCCGGAGGGGCTGGGATCGCCTGCCGGTTGCTGTTAAACGGTACGGTTGCTGAGGCGTGGATCAATGACATTGATCCAGCAATCTATGCTTTCTGGCACAGTGTGCTGAACTCGACGGAGCAACTGTGCGAACGCATTGAGCATGCTACTGTCGATATAGCGGAGTGGCATCGCCAACGAAAAATATATGCGGAAGAGAGAGCTAATCTGCTTGATCTGGGTTTCGCTACCCTATTTCTGAATAGGACCAACCGATCAGGTATCTTGAAAGGTGGGGTAATTGGCGGACTAAATCAGACTGGTAAGTACAGTATTGACTGCCGGTTTGGTCGAAATGAACTGATTCGCAAGATCAGGCGAATTGCAATCTACAGAAAACAAATTCATCTAACCTGCATTGATGCACGCTTGTACGTCGGCTCAGAGTTGAAAAGGCTACCGCAACACGCATTGGTGAACGTTGACCCGCCGTATTATCGAGCAGGGCCTGATCTGTACACGAACGCATACCAGCATCAGGATCATTTATTCCTGGCAGAACAAGTGCGAACTATGCCGCATCGTTGGATGTTAACGTATGACGATGTTCCTGAGATCAGCGCAATGTATGCAGGATTGACACAGTACCGTAAGACGCTGACGTATTACGCTCAGGTGAAGCGAGCTGCGGCTGAACTGTTAATCCTTTCGGACAACCTGTTGCCGCCTCCTATGCTGTTGGCTGCTCAGAAAAAGGTCGCCTGATCTCTCCGATGCCTTATCCTATGGCTATAATACTTGGAATTAGTAGGTCGATAGGTTTTCAGTTGGTACGACCTTTTTGCGCCTTCATGGTCTCAATATAGGAGCGGATATGCCTATTGCTATCAAGTACTACATGGTTTTTGGTGACATGTCTGCAGAAAAAAGTAGTGATGCTTACCCTGTATTGGCGTTATGTGATGAGTGTGTTGCTGACTTTGAGGTTGTTAATTGCGAGGGTGACGCGGAAGGGCCTTGCGAGAACTGCGGTTGTGACCCTGATGACCCTGATGACTCGGATGACTCGGATGACTCGGATGACTCGGATGACTCGGATGACTCGGATGACTCGGATGACTCGGATGAGTAGTTGTCGCTCGATTTCAGCTACGAAGGCAACCCATTCAGGGGATTCGACCGTATCATGTAGCAGCGTTTTCTCTTCTCACTTTTAGCCCTTAGCTCTACCGATCCCAACCGCCCGCCGCACAGCCCCAGCCTCCCAGCGCGTGCAGCGAGTTGAAAACTTCTTCGGTTGCGGCAGCGTGCCGGCGGCGACCATTCGCCAGACCGTCGCCACTGATACTCTGAGCATCGCAGATACGTCCTTGACGGTCATGTGAGCGGTGTCTGGCAGCGTGTCGAAGTTCGGGCTCATGAGCGTTCCTCGGGAACCAGCGTCCGGGCAAGGTGGCTGGCCAGGCGCTCAAGCCGGGCGTTCAGTTTGGATACGATCTCAAGTTCGGCCAGAGCGATGTCGGAAAGCAGGGGGTTATCGGAGCGCACCAGCTCGGCCAGGTCATGGCTCAACTGGTTGGCGCACCGGGCTGCCGTTGCGGCTTTTTGGTGGTCGACGGTGTTCATGCTGCCTCCAAGAAGAGGTCGGCGGTCTTGTCACAGCGCGCCGTTGGTTTGAGGGCGTCGAGGGTGTTCCCCGGCGTGGCCAGCCAGGCCTCAACCCATTTCGGTTTGCGGCCGCGTCCGGACCAGCGCAGGTTGGGGTGCTCCGGGTGCTGATAAGGTCTCTCCGCACAATCAGCGTGTGCTGGTTTTTCGTCCGTCTCGATAAGAGACGTCTCCGTGGCGTCGGTCGGTTGAATATCGGTGGCTGGCGTTTCAGTTGCCGAGGGGGTTTCCACCTTCTCGATTTCATCCCAGGCTAGATTCGAGACAACGTCTCGGCCGGGGCCGAAGCGGACGAGGCAGCAAGCCTCCTGCTTTCCCTCGATCACACCCTCGCGGCCGCAGCATTTGCGCTTCTTTCCCGTTGGCCCTTTTGCGTTTGCTCGTACCCGAACCTGATCTCCGACAACGAAGGCGAGCCAGCCAGCGAAAGGTTTTTCGTTCGTCTCGATAAGGCCGGCGTCAGCCGGCGGGGTTTCGTTTTCTGCGGTACTTGTTTCGCCCGCCGGCGCAGCTTCGGGCGCGCCCTCGGGGGTTTCGGCGCGGTTTGTTTCCTGCGCCTGCGCAGCCTCAGAGGGGTAGGCGTGCTTTTCGGCCGTGGCGCTCGGCGCCGTTCCTTCAGGGATAACGCTGGCTTTGACCTGTTCAGCATCAATCCCGAACAGGCTGGCAACCTCAATCAGTTCGCGGGGCTCGTACTGCATGCTCCAGTCGTTGCACATTGAGCTGCCGACGACCATCAGGTCTATCATCAGCCGCCAGCAGTCGGCCAGGTTCATGGAGTCGATCGCGGCCAGGATCGCGTCGCGGCGCTCGGTGTAGTTCCGCCCGGTCGGTTTCCAGAAGCCGATGATCTTGCGCAAGGTGTCGTTGTCGCCTGCGCGTTCGAACAGGCGGCGAGCGATGCGGCGCATCAGGGACAGCGCCAGGTCCGGCGCCATCTGGCTTTCGCCGTTCAGTGTCTGGTCTGCCAGGCTGTCGCGTACCTGGGCGAGCAGGCGATCGCGGTAGGTGCGTTCCTGGGCCAGTACCACCGCCTTTTTCGCTTCATCGGCTTCACGGTCGGCATCCCGGCTGCGCAAGCCGGCTGCCTGCAGCTTCTCGGCCAGGACTGTGTTCGGTAGCACCGGCACCAGGACGTGTTGCTGTACGTCCTCGATCATGGTCGGGGTCAGGTCATCGCCGAGAATCTCGCGGTAGGTGCGATTCTCCGGGTCGTCGTAGCATGTCTTGTCGAGCTGGGTGTAACCCGGAATCGTGGTGTAATTCTGGATGCCGTAAGCAGCCAGTTTTTCGGCAGCTTTGCCAGTGATTACCTGGCCGCCAGCGGCGACTACCTTCGCCGCCTCGCGGGCTGTCTGTGCCAGGCGCTTGGCCTGAAAACAGTCCGGGTCAGTGCAGACGTTCGCACTCGTCGCGTCGTCGAAGATTTCCGGCTGATTCCCCGTGCGCTTGGGACAGTCGTTACAACTACCGGCGCTGGGCACCAGGTCATCCATCCAGGGCTTGAAGGGCGCGCCGGCCAGCTTGAGCATGTACCGGTCCTGGATCAGCCGCGCCGCCCGGCGTACCGACATGACATCGCCGTAGCCGTCCGTGGAGGTGATTTCCTGGATGGCTTTCGCCTGCAGCTTTGCTGTGGGGATGCGGGCGATCAGCAGCGCCGTGCTGGGATTGAGCAAGCCTCCCTGGAACAGGCGCCGACCGTCGGGGGAGAGGGCCAGCAGCTTGAGCCGCCCGAAAATGTAGGATCGGCTCTTGCCAATCTTTTCCGCGAGCTGGTCGGCGGTGTAGCCGTGCTTGTCCATCATCAGCCCGTAGCCTTCGGCCTCCTCGATCGGGTGAAGGTCTTTCCGCTGAAGGTTTTCAATGACCTGGAGTTCCAGCACGGCGCGGTCGTCGAGATCCCGGACCAGTACCGGCACGAGAGTCAGGCCGGCGGCTTTGGCGGCACGGTAGCGGCGCTCACCGGCCACAATCTCGTAATACGGCATGGTGTCGCCTGGGTAGGCATAGTTGACCGGCCAGCAGCGCACCAGCAGAGGCTGCAGCACGCCGTGCTGTTTGACGCTTTCCGTCATCTCGAGCATCTCGGCATCCGGGAAGCTCTTGCGCGGGTTCGTGGGGCTGGGCGCTAGCGTGTGGATGCCAGCCGGCTGGCTGATACAGGCCTTGGCTTCGGCGCTCTGGGGGTCGTAGTCTTGCATTGTGGTCTCCGGGTCAGGCGGGGCGCGGTTGCACCGCCTTAGGTGATGGGGTTGAGTCGATGGGCCAGCGTCGTCAGCCCGGTGGTGAAAATCTCGTTGATGCAGTCGTCGTGCGACAGCGTTGAGTCGCCCTGTTGCAGGTAGGCGATCAGGACTTCCGTGCTGGCGAATTCCTCAGCGGTTAGCGTCACGTCCAGCGTCGTGGCAGGCACCGCCAGCGTCGCTGGCAGCGGTTCGCCGGCCTTGACCAGCGCCGCAAGCACGGTGTCGACCAGGCCTTGCTGTATATGCACGGCGGCTGCCAGCGTGGCCGCCTGGCTGGCGATGCGCTTTGAGCGCTCCCGTAGCGCGGCAATGCCGGCCACGGCAATATCGAGATGCAAGGGGCGCTCAGGGTCAGCGGCCAGCGCAAAGAAAAGGGCTTGAGTGCGGTCAATCTCGCTCATGCCAGTCTCTTCGCCAGTGCGTCACAGATGGCATCGCAGCCGTGTCCAGCAATGACGGCGATGTCCAGCCCGGCGCCGCGCACGCGGTAGAGGCGGCCTGGGATGATGGGCTGGGCGCTCATTGTTTTTTCTCCAGGCGAATGACAAAGAAGCGGCGGGAGCTGTCGAAGAAGGGGGCAGCCTCGCCGGTGCAGAAGATGAAGTTCGGTGTCTTCACCTGGCGCGACCGGCCGCTATAGGGCGAGCGAATGAAGGTCGTTTCGCTGGTAATCAGACTCTTGAGCCGGCAGAAGTCGCTTTCGATGGCCGGGAGGCCGTCGATGATCACGGTCTTCGGTTCGCTTGCCAGTGTGTTGTCGATACCGCGGCGGCGCATGAATTCCATCAGTTCGACCTCGACGAACGCGCCATTGCGCGTGGCAATCTGGCGGGCCAGGGTGGTTTTCCCGCTGGCTTGCGGGCCAACCAGAACGAGTGCCTGACCTCGGGTGAAGGTATGGTTGATGATGTCCATCACGCGGCCTCCGGGAGTGCGGTAGATGCGCTCGGCAGGGCGTTGGCGTGCGGCGCCTGGATGAAGAGGTGCACGCCGGGATATTCCTGGGCCGTGACACGGTAGGTGTCGTGGTAGCTGCGGCCATGGTTCACCAGGTGCAGGCCGCCGCGAAGTGCGAGCTGGATCACCTGCGCGCTGTTGGCTCCGGCGTAGATGCAGATTTCGACATCATTGGTGTGGTAAAGGGCGACTGCTTCCAACGGTCGAGTGAACAGCGAGCCAGGATTCAGGTCAGCGGCTGCGTTGAGGCCTGCACAAAGCTGGTGCGCAGATTCAAAAACGGACGCGGCCGCGCAGATCAAGGCGCTGTGTTGTGCTGCCTCTGCCTCGATGCGGTTCAGTTCGAGCTGCAGGGGGGAGGGGGGCAAGGGAAGGAATAGCATGTCATTGCTCCAGAAGATGGCGGGGAAGGACGGCCACAGCGGGCGTGCCGTCGGCCGTAAAAAGCACACCGAAGTGGCGGCGAACGCTGCGGTAGGCGGCGCAGTGGGCGAGGTGGACCTTGAGAGCAGACAAGTGCAGACGCATGGACTGGCTCCGGTTAGTGGAAGTTGGTGACCTTGCAGACCAGCTTGTGCAAGGCCTGGACGGTGAAGCGGGTGCCGACGCACTCGTTGCGATCGAAGAGTTTTCGATAAACGAGGTAGCGCGTGCCTTTCGGCTCGGCTTTCTCGACCACGAAGCAGCCGTGGTCCTGCGCGATTTGCTTGGCTTCCTTGAGGATTTGCAGGGGATTGCGGGCGGTGGTCATGTCACTCCCTCCACAGGTAGTTTTGCGAGGCGTGGCGGACGGGGTCGTCACCGACCAGACCGTCATGTCCGCAACAGGCGCCGGCGGGAATGAACTCCGGCGCATCGAGCGGTGCGACAGCGACGTCCTCGCAGAAGCGGGAATTGCTGTCGCGCCGCTGCAATTCGTGGCCGAGGTAGAGTCGGTGATACCCGGTTAGGCATTGGAAATCGAAGCCGGGGCGGATGGCCCGGCCGTTGCTGTCGGTCATCCGGTGCCGGCGGAAGATGCGCGTGGCACCGGTGCTGTCGAATTGATTGGGCGTGGTGATGAACATGATGGTCACCCCAGTTATTCGGCGGCTGGTGTCGTGTAGTAGATCTGGGCCTGCCTGGTGTAAGGCGCGCGGTAAACAATCTTTTGGCACCCGAGCTTTTTCAACGATATGCCGATGCGCGTTTGCAGGTCGCGGGTGATCTTGTCGGCATCGAGGCCGAGGCCTTCCGTGATCGCTTCTGCCAGCGTGAAGCGGGTGCGTTGGCGGAATACCCAGCCGGTCAGCGGATCGTTCGCGGCACTGTTGTTCTGGGAGGTGTCGGCCTTGCCGATCAGTTTGGCAAGGCTCGCCTGGTGCTGGCGAATGGCCAGGCAGTAGCCGGCCAGCCAGCCGGCGCTGGCGGCGATCGCTGCCGTAATGAGCAGCGAAAACAGGGTGAGGAAGAGGGGCATTTCGGTCTCCACGTTGAGCGCCAGGTGGCGCGGTGGAGACGGTATTAACGAAACGCTAATTAAAGGTCAATAGCGAAACGTTAATATTTTGGTGCGTCAGACTAATCCTGGAACTCGTCGGGGATCGGTGGCGCCTGGGTAGCCCGTCCATTCTGAAAGTCGACTCGCAGGCTGCGAGTGCTGTAGGTAAGCCCGTTGACGAAAACCCACACGTAGCGAACTACATCGCCTTGGGCATCAACGCGGGTTGGAGGGCCGACCAGCGCAGTGACTTCAGCAGTTGTCATGCCGGCTCTGATCTGGCGCGCTTCGGACCACTTGAATGGTGTTCCGGCGCAGGCCGCGAGAAGCGCTAGGCACGAAATCAGCAGGGTTGTACGGATCATTGCTGGTCTCCTGTATCAGTAGTGGCGGCAGGGCTTGCTGCAGGTCTTTGGTTGTGGCTCACGGTATTCCTTTGTCAATTATAAAAGTGAGAAGCATTCCGGTCTTGGGCTCTAAAAAAACCCCGTTGTCGGGGCGGGGGTGTGACTGGGGGAGGTGAATAATCTTGCCTCCCCCGGTTCGTCGCAGCCGGGGTGGGGTTAGGTGCCGGTGCGCTTTATCTCCTCCGAGCCTTTGGCCCACTCTTCAGCTTTTGCAAGCAGGGTGATACGCCCTCGCCGATCAAGTCGTTTCATTAGGCTGACCATGTCCTTGATGTCTTCATCGTCGAATATCGGTTCGCGTGAATGGTCATTATCCAGCCACCCAGTTTCCTTGTTGGCCGCTTTTTCTAGTTCGCGCGCTTGAGAAGAGCCAATGGCTTTCGGTTTTCCGGTTTTTGAGTCTTTCGCTCGATTGAGCAACTGACTGATCTGGGCTTGTTGTTTTCCGGATGTCTCGGCAAAGCGCGTAACGCCGCCCGCCTCGTTGACGAGAGCGCGCAGGTTGTCGAGGCGGATTTCTTCGATGGTTTTCACGTTTGTCATTAGATAACGTATCGCTAAAATCCGGAATTCGCGTGTCGCTATTGACCAATCATTAGCGCATCGTTAATACTTCCGGCCATGGACCTGCACACCTATCTCGAAAGCCAAGCTCTGCCGGCCGGCAATTTTGCCGCCAAGCTCAAGGTACCCCCCTCATTGCTCAGTCAGTGGCGGACAGGTGTGCGACGTGTGCCGGCTGAGCGCTGCCCGGATATCGAACGAGAGTCCGGCGGCATCGTCACCTGTGAGGAACTGCGCCCCGATGTCGATTGGGCGTACCTCCGCCAACCCCTTCAACGAGTTCAGGAGGCTGCTTGATGAGCGGGCCTGATGTTTCATCGGAGACGTGGAGCAAGCTTGAGCATCTGATACGCGAGAGGTTCGGAACTAGTCGACCTTACGTTGCCGCCAAGCGGCGCCGGCAAGATCGCACACCGCATGAATCGATCCGAGTGCGATTAACGCTGTGTCGGAGGGTGTTCCGTCCGGTGGCATGGCGTCTTCTGCCTGGGCAATTGCCAGTTCTCGCGCGGTTGTCACGTCGCGCTCGTTTATTGGCAGAAGGGCGCAGAGTCGAATGAAAGCCATTTTGAAACCGAAAAATTCGGCGCAGGTTTTCTCGAGTTGTTCGTCCATTGCCCTGATCTGCTCTTCTAGCGCGGCAACGCGTTCGTGCAGTTCCATGGGGGGGCCTTTCGTGGTTGGTAGTCATCTGTGGAAAGCTGATTCTGACATGTCTGGAGCCTCCGCCTTTTCTCCGCCCGCTGGGTCATCTCTGCCCCCTGGGGGCCGGCGTTTCCCGTGTCTCCGGGCACGGGCTTTTTCTTCCCCGGTGTCGCCATCATGCGGCGGCGCCTCGTTTTTGTTTACTGAGGGTCTTCGTCATGTCTCAGGGTAATTTCGAGTGTGTTCAGCGCGATCCGGTCGGCGTGTTGCAGCAGGAGCTGATCGCCACACCGGGCGGTATCAAGGCAGCGGCAGAGCGGATCGGCCGCTCGCCTGGCGTGCTGCACAACAAGTTTTCAGAGGCCATGCCGCACTACGAAATCACGGTGCGCGAAGCCCTGGCGCTGGCGCTTGGCTTGCCAGGCACCGGCTTCATCGAGGCCATGTGCAGCCAGTTCAACGGCGTCTTTCTGCCGCTACCGCCGGGATCGCCGGGCGAGGACGACGTGTTGCAGGCTTACCTGGCCATCGTCGCACAGATGGGTGACCTGAGCCGGGAGTTCACTGAGGCGCGGGCGGACGGCATCATCGAGCCGGATGAATTCCGCGCTTTGAAGCTTCGGGCGCATCGCACGGTGGCTGCCGTGATGCACCTACTGGCAGAGCTTGAGACCATGGTGCGCGAGGTGCCGCCGCCTTCGGCCAAGGTCAGGGAGATCGGGCGCTGACCGGTGGCTGATATCGATTTCAAGGCGCTGGCCGATGCCGCGCTGAACCGTGCCGAGCAGTTGCTCGCTCTCTGGCTGCCGGATGGGCGCAAGGTGGGCGGGGAGTGGAAAGCGCTCAACCCGATGCGCTCCGATGATAGCCGCGTGGGCAGTTTTTCCATCAGCCTCACCAAGGGGATCTGGCGTGACTTCGCTTCCGGCGATTCCGGTGCTGACCTGGTGTCGCTGTACGCCTATTTGTTCCATGCGGGGGAACAGGCCGCCGCCGCTCGGGCGCTGGCCATCGAGTTGGGCATGCCGGAGGCAGCCCCGCCTCCCGGTAAAGGCAAGGCGCGGTCGACGGCAAAAAAAACGGAAAAGCCAGCGCTAGAGCCGAAGGAAAAAAAGCCAGGCTGGCGCTGCGTGATGCCGGTGCCGGACGATGCACCGGCGCCCCCAAAAGCGCATGAATTCCGGGGCATCCCGGTCGCCACCTGGGCATACCAGGATGCCGCTGGCCGGCTGCTCGGCTATGTCTGCCGGTTCGCCGCGAGCGACGGTGGCAAGGACATCATCCCGCTAACGTACCGCCAGCACGAAACCACCGGCAAGTTCGCCTGGCGCTGGATGATATGGCCCGATCCCCGGCCGCTCTACGGCCTCGATCGCCTGGCCGCAAACCCGGATGCAACGGTGTTGATCGTCGAAGGCGAAAAATGCCGAGACGCCGCCCAAGCGGAGCTACCCTCCCTGGTGGTGCTGACCTGGCCGGGCGGCGTCAATGCTGTTGCGCAGGCAGATTGGTCGGCACTGGCCGGGCGCAAGGTGATGACCTGGGCGGATGCGGACAGCAAGCGCAAGAAGCTGACCAAGGCAGAAAGCGAAGCCGGGCATGACCCGCTGGCGCAGCCATATTTGCCGGCCGAGGTGCAGCCCGGCGCCAAAGCCATGGCCGAGGTGCGCAGCATTCTGCACGGCCTGGGCTGCCAGTTGTGGAATATCGACATCCCGCCCCCAGGCGAGGCGCCGGACGGCTGGGACGTGGCCGATGCCGTGACCGAAGGCCTGGCCGGCGATGCGTTGGCCGACTGGATGCGCGACCGCTGCCAGCCCTGGCAGCCGCCCGCCCCGGCGGAAGAGCCTCCTCCCGCTGCCGAAGCTGGCGCGGGCGGAAAGAAGAAGCGCGAGAAGCCAGCGCCAGCGGAAGACGAGGCGTGGCGCGACAAGCTGCTGTGGAAGAAGGGCGAGCTGGACGACTGTCTGGCCAACGTTTATGACATCCTGGCCAACCGCCGGGAGTGGCGGGGCGTGGTGGCTTTCGACGAGTTCTCCATGCGCACCGTCAAGCTGAAGCCACCGCCCTATGCCGGCGGCGCCGTCGGCGAATGGGATTCGGCGGACGATTCACGCACCGCCATCTGGCTGACCCGGCAGGAATGGATTACGCCGTCCTCGGCCCGGGTGGCTGAAGCGGTGGAGACCGTCGCCAAAGCCAATCCCGTGCATCCCGTGCGTGCCTGGTTGCAGGCGCTGCCAGCCCATGATGGCGTGTCGCGTATCGATCACTGGCTGACCGATTACCTAGGCGTCAAGGATAGCCCCTACGTGCGACTGGTGGCCCGGTTCTACTTGCTCGGCATGGTCGCTCGCGTCATGAAGCCGGGGGTCAAGTTTGATTACTGCCTCGTGCTTGAGGGGAAGCAGGGCAAAGGCAAATCATCCGCCCTGCGCGTGCTCGGCGGCGAATGGTACGCGGATACCGACCTCGATCTTCACAACAAGGATTCGATGTCAGCCCTGCAGGGGGTCTGGCTCTACGAATTCGCGGAGCTGGGCAGCGTGGCGCGAGCTGAAGCTACGAAGCAGAAGTCGTTTCTCTCGCGGCAGGTCGACAAGTACCGGCCGGTCTATGGCCGTCGGGATATCCAGGCGCCCCGGCAGGTGGTTTTTGCCGGAAGCACGAACGACTGGGAGTGGAACAAGGACCCAACCGGCGGCCGGCGCTTCTGGCCCGTCGAGTGTGCAGACACGATCAACCTCGACGGCCTGGCTGGTGCGCGCGAGCAACTCTTCGCTGAGGCGCTGGCACTCTACCAGGCCGGCGAGCGATTCTGGCCAACACCGGAAGAGCAGCAGACGCTGTTCGATCCCGAGCAGCTCATGCGCGAGCAGCCCGAGTCCCTGGTCGATGCCCTGCACGACTGGGTGTATGCGCAGGTGGCCGATTTCTCGGTCGCCATGGCGGTCATGGAAGGCCTCAAGCTGCCGGCCAACGCACTCACGCGCGATCTACAGACACGGGTCGGCATTGCGTGCAGAAAACTCGGTTGCACCCGTGTGGAAAAACGAAACGGCATGGTCCGCTACTGGTACAAGCCCCCCGCTAGAAATGGGGCGTCGTCGCAAAGTGCCGGCCAGCCGTCTCCCCTCTCACGACCACCGCAGGGAGGCCACGATGCACCTTTCTGATCGCGCCAATGTGGGGAACGTGGGGAGCAGGTGGGGAAGCCCGAAAGCCTTGCAGCAGAAGGACATTCCTAACCTTCCTAACCTTCCCGACTTCGATACTCGCCCGCGTACACACGTGTGCACCTGCGAGCGAGCGCGCCCGTGCCCCCGCGCGTGCACACCCACACACCCCAGAGCTTTCAGGTCAGGAAGGTTGGGAAGGTTAGGAAGATGCCCGCAGGACAAGGGGTTTAGCCTTCCCCACCTGTTCCCCACCTTCCTAACCTCGGAGAACTGAGTATGGATCGAATCATCCAGAAGATGCGCCACGATTGGCCGCTAGTCGCGGAAGACCGCCGTGCCTGCGGCGACTGGAGCGAAACCGACGAAGCCGAAATCGGCCAGACGATCAAGGCCGTCGTTGAGGCCGGCGACGCTGATCAGATTGCGATGTGGGCGCGCTGGCTCGCGGACCTGTCCGCCGTCGTGCTCGGCCTGCGCGCCTCCGGGGTCGCCCGCAAAATGCGCGACGTCGCGCGTGCCCAGCGAGAAGGGGGAGGGCAATGATCCGTCTCTCAGTCCGCAACAATTTTCCGGCCGTGGCTCGTCAGATGGATCGACTGCCTGAGCAGCTTGCCAATAAGGCCATGGTTCGGGCGCTCAACAAGACGGTCGACCAGGGCAAGACAGAGATGGCCCGCGCGATCAGCAGCGAGTTTCGCGTCAAGGTGGGCGATGCCAAGCGCCGCTTGAGCGTCACTCGCGCGCGCTTCAAGGGGGTGCTGCACCTTGAGGCTGTGCTCGAAGCCACGCGGCCGGGCGGCCTGCATAACAACGATGCGCGCGGTATGAACCTGATTCACTTTGTGGTGGGCGGTCAGCCCAAGCGCACGGCCAAGGGCAAGCTGCGTCAGCTCAATATCCAGATAAAGCGCTCGGGTGGCCGAAAGCAGATCAAGGGCGCGTTCATCGCCACGAACAAGAGGACAGGCGGCACGGCGGTGTTCATCCGCGAGGGCAAGGACCGGATGCCGATCGCGACCAAGACCACCATCGACATTCCTCAGATGTTCAACACCAAGCGGCTCAATCAGGCCGTGCGCGAGGTCATGCTCAAGCGTTTCAGCACGAACTTCGACCGCGAGGTCAAGGCAATCCTGCAGGGGTTCGTCAGATGAGAACGGCGCTCCCCCCCCTTGACGGGTCCTTCCCAGCCCATCCCCCTGCGGCGCGAAACGACCCCGGAATTTCGCCAGTTTTCTGGCTTGGTAGGAGGTAAGTAAGTTGCGCATTGTTGGTCAGGAGCGGATTGCTGCAGTCTTCGGGGTAGCCCCGAAGACGATTGTCGACTGGCAGGAGCAGGGGTTTCCGATCGCCTTGCGCGGTTCGCCTGGTATCCCCAGCGAGTACGACACGCCGGCCTGCATCGCCTGGCTAGTCGACCGTGAGCTGAAGAAGGTCCAGGCGGAATCGCCGAACGATCGGCTGGCGCGGGTGAGGGCAGACAGCATCGAGATGGACAACGCCGAGCGGCGCGGTCAGTTGATACGTGCCGACCAACTGGAGCCGAAACTCAAGGCCGCTTTCGTCGCCGCCCGCGAGGCCTGGCTCGACGCGGTGCCACGCCTTTCACGCGAATTGCCTGCCGATGCGGAAGGCCGCGAGGCGCTGCTGCAGGCGGAGTTCGAGGCCTTTTTGAATCGCCTTGCGCAATGGGCGAATGCCGCCGATGAAGAGGATGAGGACGCGTGATGAACGCCTTGGCCACGCTTGCGAACGACGTCGATCAGTGGGCTGACCAGGCGCTGGATTCCTTGATCAGCCGGGTGTTCGCCCAGCTCAAGCCGCGCCCGCCGTTGTCGCCGCTTGAGTGGGTGGAAAAGTATCGCCGCTTGTCGTCGGAAGAGAATCCCGATTTCGTCGGGCCGTTCCGAATGGACAACATCCCGGTGCTACGCGGGGTGCTTGCCGCCGCTGGTCAGCGTGGCGTCAAGCGCCTGGTCGGGCAGAAGTCTGCCCAGATCGCCTGGACGGCTGGCGTCTGCTGTTCGCTGATGGGCTATTACACGCACTGGAAACCGTGCGTCCAGGTAGCGATGTTCCCCCGCGAAAAATCCGCCAAGGATTTCGATGCGGAAAAATTCTCGCCGATGGTGCGGGCTACCAGGGCGCTGGCCCGGCGCATCAAACTTAAGAGCCGCAGCGACGGCAACAGCGCCACGCGCAAGCATTACCCGGGCGGCTTGCTCAAGTTCGTTGCCTCTAACAGTCCGGCCGACGTCAAGTCGACCAGCGCCAAGGTCCGCTATGTCGAAGAGCCGGACGATACCAACCGTGACGTGAAGGGACAGGGCAACTCGATCACCCTGCTGCGGGAGCGCGGCAAGACCATCCGCGATAGCTTCGAGCTGATCGGCGGCACCCCGACGGCCAAGGGGGCCAGCGAGATCGAGAAGGAAATGCGCACGACCGACCAGCGCCGCTTCATGGTCGCGTGCCATGACTGCGGCGAGCGCCACGAAGTCAATCACGATCACATGGTCATCCCCGGCCTCAACCTGTCGCCGGAAGACCTGGCCGCGCCGGACATCGATGAGCGGTACCCCGTCCGCGATGTGTATGGCCGCGCTCGTCCGGAGGATGCCTATTACGTTTGTCCTCACTGCGGCTCCATCTGGAGCGACGCCCAGCGCGTCGCCAACATCAAGGCCGCTGCCTCGGTACCACCGCTGTACGGCTGGGAACCGACGGCGGAAGCAGCCGACCCCGGCTTCTACCTCAACGAGTTCCAGTCCTGTTTCGAGGGCAGCTACGTCCCCGTCCTGGCGGACAAGTACTGCAAGGCGCTACACCAGATGGAGCAGGGCGACCCGACCGATATGGTCGCCTACTGGAACTCCACGCGCGGTATCCCCTGGGAGTACAAGGGCGAACTCCCCGAAGAGGAAGAACTGCGCAACCGTGCCGAGCCCTATGCCGAGTGGAGCGCCCCGTCCGGCGCCATCGTGGCGCTCCTGACGGTCGACGTGCAGCATGACCGCCTGGCCGTCACATGCTGGGTCGTCGGTCGCGGTGAGGAAATGTGGCTGGCCTACTGGGGTGAGGTGTACGGGCAGACCGTGGTGCCGCACCAGGGCGCCTGGCGTGAACTCGACGCGCTGATGCAGCGCACAGTGACCACCCCGAGTGGCGCGCTGCCCATTGCCGCAGTGGGTATCGACTGCTCAGACGGCCAGACATCGGAGGCTTCCTACAGCTATGTCCGAAAACATCACCGCCGTGATCGCCAGGTGCTTGCTCTCAAGGGCGCGCCCGATGCCGAGGGCCGCGTCGAAATCTGGACGCCACCCAAGCCGATCGATCCAAACAACAAGGCCACCAAAGCGTCGCGGTACGGGGTACAGGTACATATCGTCGGTACCGCCAAGGCCAAAGACCTGATCCTCGGCTGGGCGCAGGAAGGTGGGCGTGTGCGCCTCACGGGCCACGGCCCCGGGCGCATGCACTGGTACGAAGGTGTGCGTGATGACTTTTACGAGCAACTGCTCTCGGAAATCAAGATTCCCAGCCGCTCGAATCCCAAGCGCCGCGCCTGGAAGGCGCGCACCGATCGGCGCAACGAAGCGCTCGACTGCACCGTCTACGCCGTCTATCTCTGTCGCCACCTGAAGCTGCACTTGCGCCGTCCCGCTCAGTGGGATTTAGACGAACTGCGCCTGCGTCAGGGCGTGCTGCTGCCGGCGGCAGATGACGCAGAAAAGGCACCAGAAACCGCCGCGCCGGAAGTGCCGCCCGTGCAAACGTCTGTACCGGATGCCGCGCCTGAAGCGGCGCCGCCAGTCGCTGAAGATGCCACCTCCCTTGTCGCCCAGGCGCAGGCCTCCGCGCGCCTGAAGGCCATGCTCCAGTCTCGCCGCCAGGGGCGCCGTGGCTGACAGCCTGAAAGAGATCCTCGACATCGCCCGCCGGGAAATGCCCGACGTGCCCGATGCCGTCTGGGCGCGGATCGAAGGCCGGATACGCCTCAACTTCGGCGGCCAGCGGCCCTACATCGCCAGCCAGAAAAAGCGCCGGCATCTGGAGGCGCTGGCGGAAGCCGATGCATCGGCCGATGCTGCTCGGATGGCGGCGCAACTTGGGTTGTCGGTACGACACTTGCGCCGGCTTAAAAGCCTAAAGAGATAAGCAAAAAAGTTTATTTTCTCTTGACGTTGTAATCATTTTTGATTACTATTGAGCCATGTTCAACAAACACGGGAGGTGTGGTGAAGCAAAGCGAATTCGTCAGATGGCTCGCCAAACAGGGAGCGACTTTCAAAGACGGCAGCCGGCATTTGAAAGTCTATCTGAACGGTCAACAAACAGTACTGCCCAGACACCCATCGGAAGAACTGAAAACCGGATTGGTTGAGGGCGTAAAGAAACAGCTGAAGCTTAAGTGACGCAGGCCCCGCAAGGGGCTTGCAATGCACACACCATATGCACCCACGTTGTGTGGTTATAAAGTGATAGAGGTAAAACGTATGCAATATCCTGCACGTTTCGAGGCCGCCGATGAAGGCGGATATGTAGTGTCCTTCCGGGATATTCCGGAGGCTTTGACTCAAGGTGATACCGAAGATGAAGCTATGTCTATGGCTGAAGACGCGCTCGTTACGGCCATGGATTTTTACTTTGAGGATCGTCGGCAAGTTGCTATGCCATCGGATCTTCTTCCGGGCGAACGCTGGGTGGAATTGCCGGCCAGCGTTACTGCCAAGGCTCTGTTGCTCAACGAGATGATCGCTGCCGGTGTCAGCAATGCCGAACTGGCTCGCCGAATGGGCACCCGTCCGCAAGAAGTGCAGCGTATCGTCGATCTGGCCCATTCGACCAAGATCGATACCATTGCCAAGGCCTTGGTTGCGCTCGGTAAGCATTTGGAAGTGCGAGTCGCCTGACTGCCGCTTGAACGGACATTTCTTGCCTAGAAATGTCCACCCATGCCCGGCAATCTGCCGGGCATGGACACCCCAACGACCTTTCGCGCTGGCGACTCCGCCGACTGGACCCAGCACCTAACAGCTTACCTGCCGGCTGACGGCTGGCTGTTGAAGTACCGGTTGCTCTGGCCGGCAACGGGTGCTGCCGTCGATATCCCCACCACGATCGACGGTGAGACCTACGTGGTTTCCCTGTCGTCGACCGATACCGCGTCCTGGACTGCCGGCGCGGCAACGCTGGTGTCCTTTGTCGAACGCACCGGCGAGCGCGTCACGCTTGCCGCTCACCCCGTCAGCATCCTGCCGGACCTCTCTGCCGCCACCGCTCACGATGGCCGTAGCGCCAACGAAAAAGCGCTGGCCGATGCCGAGGCCGCGCTCGCCGCACACGTCGCCAGCGGGCAGAGCGTGGTCGCGGAATACGAGGTGGCCGGTCGCAAGATGAAATTCCGCTCGGTGGAAGAGCTGGAAAAGCTGATTGCCTTCTACCGCCGCGCCGTCGTCAAGGATCGCGCCGCCCTGGCTCTGCTGAGCGGCGGTAGCGTGCCCGGTCGCGTCTATTACCGGGGCTGATATGGGAATCCTCTCCAAGCTCTTCAGTCCCCGCGAAACCGCTGCCGACCGTGCCGCCTGGCTGGATTCCGCCGTGCGGGCCGCTGGCCAGCATGCAGCCGGTGCCCGCCTGGGCGAACTCCGGCAGCGCAGCTTCGAAGCCGCCGAGACCCCTGCCTGGACCGATAGCTGGCCGACGCACGCCGCCCCAATCAATGACGACCTCGCCCGCCAGTTGCCCACCCTGCGCAGCCGTGCGCGCGGCCAGGCGCGCAACAACGAGTGGGCCACCAACTACCTGATCAAGCTCGACGACAACGTCCTCGGCGCCGCCGGCATCGTCCTGCAGATGCGGCTCAAGAAACGCAACGGCCAGCCGGACGATGCCACCAACACGCTGCTCGAAGGCGCCTGGGCCAAGTGGTGCGCCGCCGCCGATGTTGCCGGTATGCCCTGGCGCGAAGTCGAATCCCTCGCGCTCGCCAGCCTGCCGCAAGACGGCGAACTGCTCTACCGGCTGCGGCCAGGGGCAGGGCCGATGGGCATTCAGATTCAACTCCTCGCCGCCGACCTGCTCGACGTCAACCTGCGCCGCGACTACGGCGGCAACCGCGTCCGCATGGGTGTCGAGATCGACGACGACGGCAAGCCCGTCGCCTACTGGTTGCGCGCCAACAAGACCGGCGACCAGCCCTCGGACCTGATCACCGTCGGCCGCCACCTGCGCGTGCCGGCTGCCGAAATCCGCCACCGCTTCCTGCGCCGGGAGATCGGCCAGTTGCGCGGCTTCCCTTGGCTTTCTGCCGGCGCTCGCCGCCTGTGGATGCTCAGCGACTTCGAAGAGGCGGCAGCCGTCGCCTCCAGCAACGCCGCCAAGCGCCAGGGCTTCTTTGTCACGCCGGACGGCGACGCGCCGAGCGGTTTCGCCGACACCGTCATTTCCGGTGTTCTCGAAGCCGCCAAGGCCGCCGGCAAGGTGCTGACGCCCGACGAAATCCGCAGCATCACCGCCGCCGCCGAAAAATACGCCAGTACGGTGCCGGGTCAGTTCGACACCCTGCCGCAGGGCGTTGACTTCCGCCCCTACGAATCCAAGTGGCCGTCGATCAGCGCCGACGCCTACATCAAGCAACACGTCCGGGGCTGGGCCGCCGCGCGCGGCATGTCCTACGTCTCGGCCGGCAACGACCTCGAAGCGGTCAATTACTCCAGCGCCCGCGTCGGCATCGTCGAAGAGCGCGAGCACTACAAGACAATCCAGAGCGACCTGATCACCTGGCTGCACGCCGAAGTCTTTCCGTTTGTGCTGCCCTACCTGGTGCTCAATACCCCCGGCCTCAAGCCCGAGCACCTGGATCGCTACCTCGCCGCCGCCACCTGGCAGCCGCGCCGCTGGGCCGGCATCGACCCGGTCAAGGAAATGCAGGCCGCCGAAATCGCCCTGCGTCTCAAGCTCACCAGCCGCCGCCGAATCATCCTCGAACGCGGCGACGACCCCGACGAAATCGCGGCCGAAGTCCAAACCGAAGACGCCCTCTACGGCCCGATCGCCTCCAGCGGTACTCCGCCGAAAGACGAGAAAGAAGAGGGGGAGGAGGGCGACGACAAGACCACCCCGCCGAAAAAAGAAAAGGAGCCCAGCAATGACGACTGAAACCGTTCCCGTCCAGAGGCGCCAGCGCGTCGAAGGCGTGCTGCACCGCAGCCTGCCAGCCACCCTCACCATCCGCGCCGTCGAGGAAGGGCAGGCCGACGATGGCCTGCTCCGTCTGCGCCTCTCGGTCTCATCCGAAGCTCCCTACCTGCGCAGTAGCTGGTGGGATGAACCGTGGATTGAAGTTCTCGGCCACCAGGACGGCGAAGTGGATCTGACGCGCCTCAACGACGGCGCCCCGGTGCTTGCTAATCACGACCGCCGCACCGCTGTCGGCAACACGCCGCTCGCCGGCATCGGCGTCAGTGAGAAATCGTGGCTCGAAGGCATGCGCCTGATTTCCGATATTACGTTGAGCCGCCGGGAAGCCCTGGCCGATCTACGGCAGGACATCGGCGACGGGCTGGTGAAGAACGTCTCCATCGGCTACCTGATCAACGAACGCACGCTGGTCAAGGCCAACGGCGAGGGGAAGCCGGACGAATACCGCGTCACGTCATGGACGCCCTTCGAAATCTCTCTCGTCGACATCCCTGCCGATGCCACCGTCGGCCTCGGCCGTGGCCTGGACGCGCCCGACCCCCAGAACCCCCAATCCCGCTACCGCGTGATTGACCTCAACGCCCCGGCCGCCGGGGCCAACCCCTCCCAAGGAGAACGCAGCATGACTACCGTGGTTGAAACCCCGGCGGCTGACCAACAGACCGCCAACCGCGCCCTCGGCGCCACCGCTACCCCGCCCGGCAATCCCGCCGACCCGCTCGCCGCCGAACGCGAACGCGCCCGCAACATTCGCGCCCTCGGCCGTCAGTTCGAGATGGCCGGCCTGGCCGATGAAGCCATCGACGCCGGCACCTCGCTTGACGCCTTCCGCCAGCTCGTCCTCGGCAAGCTGCAGGATAAGGGCAAGATTCGCACGGCGGAGTCTCCCGAAATCGGCATGAGCCGCCGCGACATCGAAAACTTCAGTTTCTGCCGCGCCCTGCTGGCCGCCTCTGACCCGGCGCACGCCAAAGACCTGGCCCCGTTCGAAACCGAATGCAGCCGCGCCGCCCAGGACAAGCGCGGCGACAGCCGCGACAAAACCCGCGAAGCCGCCGTCACCATCCCGATCGACGTGCTCTCGCGCGGCATCATGATGGGTGAAGGCGTCGCCCAGGCGGTGGCTCGCCAGCTACTCGCCAAGGCGCAGCGCACCAGCAGCGAAGCCATGAATTATTACCGCGACCTGGTCGCCGGCACCGCCGGCGCCGGTGGCAACCTTGTTGCCACCGAACTGCTTGGCTCCAGCTTCATCGAGCTGTTGCGGCACGCGATGATCCTCGACAAGCTCGGCGTCACCTGGCTGCGGGATCTGAATGGCAATGTTGCCATTCCCAGCGCTACCGGCACCACCAGCGCCTACTGGGTTGCCGAAGGCGGCGCGCCCACCGAATCCGCCGCAGCCTTCGGCCAGGTCGTGCTTACCCCGCACACCGTCGGCGCCTTTACCGACTACAGTCGGCGCCTGCTGCTGCAGTCCTCGATCGACGTCGAAGCCTTCGTCCGTGCCGACCTCGCCGCCATCATCGGCCAGGCCATCCAGGCCGCCGCCATCAATGGCAGCGGCGCCAGTAACGAACCGACCGGCCTGCTCAATACTTCCGGCATCGGCAGCGTCGCCGGTGGCACCAACGGCGCGGCAATCACCTACGAGCACTGCGTCGACCTCGAAACCGCCATCGGCACCGCCAATGCCGACGTGGGGAATCTCGCCTACCTGGCCAACGCCAAGGTGCGCGGCAAGCTCCGGAAGACGCAGGAGTTCGCCAGCACCAACGGCAAGGCCGTCTGGGGCAAGGGCCGCGAGCGCGGCATCGGCGACGTGCTCGGCTACGACGCCGTCGTCACCAACGCCATGCCAGGCAACCTGACCAAGGGCACGAGTTCCGGCGTCTGCTCCGCCGTCGCCATCGGCAACTGGGTCGACCTGTTGATCGGCATGTGGGGCGGCCTGGACGTGATGCTCGATCCCTACACCGGCGCCACCTCCGGCACCCGCCGCGTCGTCGCCCTGCAGGACGTCGACGTCCAGTTGCGCCAGGTGGCCAGCTTTGCGGCCATGAAAGACGCCCTCACCAGCTAACCCCTTGCCCCGGCCTTGGCCGGGGCGCATGAAAGGAACACGCAATGAAGCAACTCATCATCGAGCCCTGCATCGTCAACTACGGCGACGACCGGGGCGGTGTCGACCAATCCATCGGCGACGTGGTCGACGTGCCCAAGGACGTCGCCAGCAAGCTGGCCAGCAACGGCCGCGCCCTCTACCTGGACAAGAAAGATGACCCGACCCGCGAAGGCCGCTACACGGCCAGCAAGGAAATGGTCAAAGCCGCCCAGGAACTGGCCGCCGCCAAGGCCAAGGCCGCAGCAGAAGCCAGCAAGGGAGGCGAGGGCGGCGAATGAATCCGGCTGCTGACCTGCACCTTTTCTACGCCGGTTTTCCGGCCGTAGATGCTAGCCATACCCCCAAGGGGGGCGGCACCGTCACGCCCGGGCGGGTCATTCTCGACCAGCCCGGCATGGCGCTGTTTGGCGAGCAGGTGCTGGCTACGGATTACCTGCTGCGCTTTCCCGCTGGCGCCTTCCCGGCAGTGCGGCGGGGTGACCGCTTCGTGGTCGGTGGCGTTACCTACACCGCCCGCGAAACCCCACAGCCCGGGCAGGACGGGCTGGAGCTGACCGTCCCACTGGAGAAAGCCTGATGGCCGCCAGCGTTTTCGAGCAAGCCCTTGCCCGGGTGCAGACCGCGCTGCTGGCTGCCACCCCAGCCGACGACCGCGTCGACCGCGCCCGCGACGACGCCTATGCCGACGACGAACTCCCCGCCCTCAACATCCGTCGCCAGGACACCGGCGCCGACGCCATCGGCAACGGTGGCGAGCGTCACATCCTCGCCTTCACCCTCGAATGCAATGTACAGGGCGGCGAGACCGAAGCCGACGCCCTGCACATGGACGCTCACGACGTCCTGCTGGCTGACCCGCAACTTGCCACCGCCGGCCGTGGCCTGCGCTGCACCGGCACCGAAATTCAGACCGCCGTCGCCGATTTCCCCTCGGCCCGGCTGACCGCCCGCTACCAGATTCAATTGTTCGTCCGGCCCGGCAACCTCACCCGGGCCGTCACCTAGGAGAAACGCACCATGATCAACTTCGGCACCGGCAAGCTGATTGCCGTCCCCACCAACCTGGCCGACGGCACCGCCATCGCCACCCCGACCCCCGTCATCCTCGGCACCATGCAGGATGTCTCGCTCGATCTGTCGGTGGAAATCAAGACCCTCTACGGCTCCAAGCGCTACCCGATCGCCGTCGGTCAGGGTAAGGGCAAGACCGAGATCAAGGCCAAGTATGCCGAGATCGACGGCGGCATTCTCGGCAGCCTCTTCTTCGGCAAGGCCGCAACGTCCGGCATCAAGGCGGCGGTGTTCGATGCCGGCGCCAGCATTCCGGCTGACGCGCCCTACACCCTGACCATCGCCCCGCCCAATACGGGTGATTTTGTCGGCGACCTTGGCGTCATGTTTGCCGCGACCGGTGCCCAGCTCGACCGCGTTGCCAACGCACCGGGTACCGGCCAATACCAGGTCGATCCAGCCACCGGTATCTACACCTTTGCCGCCGCCGACCAGGGCAAGGGCGTCGCCATCAGCTACGAATACAGCGCGTCCACCGGCGGCAAGGTCTGGACGATGACCAACGAGACCATGGGCTACACGCCCAGCTTCACCCTGCTGCTGCAGAACGGTTACGACGGCAAGAACCTCGTCTGCAAGCTCAACCGTTGCGTCAGCGGCAAGCTCGGCCTGCCGCTCAAGAGCGACGACTTCGCGGTGTACGACTTCGAAGCCGAAGCCTTCGCCAATGCGGCGGGCGTGCTTGGCTATATCTGTCTGTTCTGATCATGGGGGCGACCATCGTCGTTTCTCTGCCGCGCGCCGCCGGCTATCTGGCGCGGCTGCTGGCCGTGGTGCGTGCCTGGCTTTCCCGGCGCGCCTTGCTGCGTCTGGCCGGTATCCCGGTCGTGGTCCTGGAGGGGCGTGTCTATGGCGTGCGGGCCGTACCGTTCGGTGTCGCCCGCGAGTTGGTGCCGGCATTGCTGCGCTGCTCCCAGCGCTTTGCCGCCTGGCAAATCGAAGAAGCGCTGTACGACGACATCGTTCGTGTTCTGGCACTGGGCCTGCGGGAATCGCCGGCTGTGATCGAGCGCCTGACAGTGCCGCTCTGGGCGCTGGCGCCGGTGATCGAAGCCATCGCCGTGGCAAATGCTTTGCCCGTCGTGGAGGCTGGCCGGGCCGACCCGGGAAAAGTGATGGCGGCGATATTGACTGGGACGCCCTTATCGCCGCCATCGCCTCAGGCACCGGCTGGACCTGGGAGCACATTGAGCAATGCGTAACGCTGCCGCAGATTCTCATTTTGACCCGCTACTGGGAAACCGTCCCGCCCGCGCCGCAACAGCTACGCCGTATCGCCCTGGCGCTCGGGATTCCCGCCGAGACTCGACCCCGTGTGCAAACGTCTGCACGCCCGCAGGACGCCCTGCAGGAAGCGCTGGCCGCCGGGCTGCCGGTGATGGAAGGGCGCCCCGATGACCCCCTACTGGATTTTCTGGACCTCTGATCATGAGTGACAACAAGGCCAACATCACCGTCGACGGGGATATTTCACCCTTGCGTCAAAAGCTGCGCGAAGCCGGTCAAGCCTTCAAGCGTTTCGGCGATGACGGCGAGACAGCTATCAACCGGATGACCGGCCCCCTCGGTGCGCTGCAGGAGCGCTTTATTGCCGTCGGTGCGGTGCTCGCCGGTGGCGCCGTCTTCCGCGAAGCTGTGGCGCAGGCCAAGGAATGGACTGAGCAGAGTATCGACATGGCGGCGGCGCTGGGCATCAGCGCTACCGAAGCCGGGAATCTCAAGGCGGCGCTGGCCGACGAAGGGGTTGAGGTAGAAACCTTCATGGCAGCGGCGCAGAAGCTGGCAGCCAACCTCAAGAATGACGAATCCGCGCTACAGGCGGTGGGGCTCGCCACACGCGACGCCGCTGGGAATCTGCGGCCGTTGAATGCGCTGACGGTCGAGGCCATCGAGCTGACCGGACAATACAAGGCCGGGACCGATCGCGCCATTGCCGCCACCACCTTGTTCGGCAAAGGCTTCGAGATCGCTGGCGACCTGGCCAAGATTAACAGCGAGCTGATCGCAGAAAATACCGAGCGCCAGCAGGCACTGGCGGCTACGGTAACGAATGAAAGCATCGCCGCGTTTGAAGAATATGATGTGGCCAGCAAGGGCGTCGACGCCACCTTGCGCGCTATCTGGCAGACCATCGGCACCGTGCTGATGCCGGTCCTGGCGACGCTGGCCAACTGGTTTGTCAGTATCGGCCCGGCTGCTGTTGTGGCTATCCGAGGCGCCCTGGGTGGGTTGGCCTCAGCGTTTCATCTGGTCACGACCGGCGTGACGGTACTCTGGGAAACGCTGAACGCTCTGGTGGTTTCCGTGGCAGAGCCGATTCGCGCCATGGCCATGGCGATCGGCAAGGCGGTCACGGGGGATTTTGCCGGCGCTGCGGCAGAGTTGCGCGGCATCACCGGGGTCATCTCCGGCGCCTGGGGGCAGGCGTTCGACACCATGGTCGAGAAAGCCGCCAGCACTCGCGAGCGAATCTGGAACATCTTCTCCGGTGGCACGCCGACGGTTGCTGCCAAGGTCGACGGCAAGAGCGCCGAGCACCTGATCAAGACGGACCCGGCCAAGGCAACCAAGAAACCCCCTTCGCCAGCGGACACCAGCTACATGCAGTATTACGAAGCCGCGCTGGCCGAAGAGAAACGCTTGGCGGCAGAGAAGGATGCGCTGCGCGAATATAGCAAGGCTCAGGAACTCGCCTACTGGCGGACGCTGCTTGATCACGCCGATCTTTCCGGCAAGGACCGGATGGCAATTGAGCGCAAGGTTGCCGACCTGTCTGTGGTCGTCTGGCGCGATGCCGCCCGCCAGCAGCAGGCGTTGGATGTCGAGGCCCGGCGCTTTGGCGAGCAATACGCCCTGGGCGAAGTCGATGCCGCGCGGGCTGCCGCCGACGCGGCGCTGGCCGTCGGTGCGACGACCAACGAACAGCGCCTGCAGCAGGAGATCCAGTTCGAGCAGCAGCGCTACGAAATCCGCCGATCCTACGCCGAAGCCCGGCTGCAGTTGCTGGCGGCCGACCCGGAAACCAACGTCGAGGAAATGGCGCGCCTGAAGAACCAATTGCTGGAGCTGGAGCAGCAATACCAGACCGCGCGCATCGGCCTGCAAGGCCGACTCGGCGCCGAGCAAAAGCGCCTGGCGGAAGAATCAGGGCAGGTCTGGGACGCCCTGGGCAGCCGCATGTCCAGCCTCTGGGACAGCGGCATCCAGGCCATGATGAACGGCACACTGACCTGGCGTAATGCGTTCAAGGCCGTCGGCACGGAACTGGTCGGCTGGTTTGCGAATTCGGTGGTCGGCGACATGGTCAAGACTTGGCTGAAACAGCACGCCGTGATGCTTGCGGCGAAACTGGGTTTCATCAGTCAGGAAAAGGCGATGCAGTTGGCCGGCAGTGCTGCGGTGGTGGCCACTAAAACCGCCGAGACGACTGCGGTTTCAACTGCCAACGCCGTGCAGGCAGGTACCGGCGCTGCCGCCTCCCAGGCACCGATCCCCATCGTTGGTCCTGTCCTGGCCCTGGCCGCGATGGCCTCGGTCTTTGCGGCGGTGTCTGCACTGGGTGGACGCATCGCCTCGGCCTCCCGGGGGTACGACATCCCTGCCGGCCTCAACCCCATGACCCAGCTACACGAAGAGGAAATGGTGCTGCCGCAGAAATACGCTAACGTGATTCGCGGCCTGGCCGCCGGCGAATCGCAAGCCAGCGCCGGCCCGGTCTTCGCGCCGAGCATTGCCGTGACCGCGATGGATGCTCGTGGCGTGCAGCGCGCGCTCAGAGAAGGCGGGGCGCTGCACAAGGCGTTGAAAGAGTTGCACCGGGGTTTTGCAAAGTGAGCATTTTCCCCGACCTCCCAGGCGTCAAGATCGAGGCCACCTACCGGCCCGAGTTCAGCACGTTGATCCGTCGATCGACGGCGGGCAACGAATATCGCGTGGCCCAGCGATCCGCACCGAAGTGGCGGATCGCGCTGGCATTTGAGTTCCTGCGAGCCGGGGCGGAATCGGAACTGCAAACGCTGGTGAATTTTTTCCTGGCCCGCAAAGGCGCTTTCGAGGCCTTCGAGTTTACACATCCGGACAACGCCATTACTGGCCAGGGTGTCACCTTGACGGTGCGCTTCGTGAACGATGCGCAGGACTTCGAGCGTTTTCTAGATGACCTCTGGAGCGCCAGGAAAGTGGAGCTGACAACCCTGTGAAGAGCGCCTCGCCCGAACTGATCGCCATCCTGGATTCCGGCAGCTTCTACATGGCGGACCTTTACACCCTGGTGCTCAGAAGTGGTGCTGTCATTCGTATGACCGGCGCCGATACCTCGATCAGCTATCTGGGGAATGTGTTCGTGCCCGTGGCCATTATGCGCGGCCGTACCCGGCTGACCGTCGGCATCGAGGTGGATACCCTGGAGGTCGACATCCATGAGCCGCTTGCGGTTGGTTCGTCGAACCTGTTTGAACTCGCGGTCAACGGCGGGCTGTACGGCGCCACCCTGCGTGTCGAGCGCGCCATCATGGCCGTGTGGGGCGACACCTCGCCGGGCGCTGTTCACGTGTTCGACGGTCGGGTGACAAAGCCCGTGGCTGGCATTGCCGGCCTGCATTTAAGCGTTCAGTCCGAATCCGTTTTGCTCAATGTCGAGATCCCGCGCCGCTTGTATCAGCCGGGCTGTCCCTATGTGCTCTACGGCTCGGCCTGCGGAAAATCGGCGATTCCCTACACGCTGACCTGTGGCGCGGGATCAACGCGCCAGGTGCTGGAACTGTCACTGGGAGCCTATGAGATCGGACGTTTCTCCGGTGGCGTGGTGACCTTTACGACCGGCGCATTGACGGGCGTGTCACGGAGCATCAAGACGCATGACACCACCGGCACGCTGGTGCTCATGCAGGCGCTGCCCTCGTCGCCGGCCGGTTTGAAGGTCAAGCTCCGACAGGCCTGTTTCAAGACGCGCGCGGCCTGCGAAGCGCTTTCCAATCTGCCGAACTTCGGTGGCTTTCCGGACGTGCCGTTACCGGAAACCGTAGCGGGGTCCAGCCTGTGATGTCGAGTGCCGTCCTGTCAGAAGCGGAAAGCTGGCTGGGCACGCCTTACCACTCGCGGGCACGGCTCAAGGGGGTCGGCGTAGATTGCGCGATGCTGCTGGCCGAGGTCTATCACCGGACCGGCCTGATACCCCACATCGAGCCCGGCGATTACGCGCGCGACTGGCATTTACATCGCAACGATGAACGTTTTCTGCAATGGGTGCAGAGGTTCGCGGACGAAGTTGCCAACCCGCAACCCGCCGACGTGGCGCTTTGGCAAACCGGCCGCGCGTTCGGCCATGGCGCCATCGTCACGGCGTGGCCCTGGGTGATTCACGCCGTGGTGCGTAGCACGGTTCAGCGGGCGGACGTTCAGCAGTGCGCTCTGGTGTTTCGTCCCGTCCGTTTTTTTCGTATGAGGGGAATGTAATGTCGTTCGGCGGTGGCAGCGATATTCACACAGAGGACGAACGTCTATCCGGCATCCGCTTGATGTCCAGTGCATACGGTCAGCCGGTGACAATTCTGTATGGCACCCAGCGTGTCTCGCCGAACATCATCTGGTATGGTGATTTCAAGGCGATTGCCCATACGACCAGCGAGGATGTTGGCAAGGGTGGCGGCAGTTCGATTTCGCACACCTCATACACCTACACGGCGTCATTTTTAGCCGCACTGACCGAAGGGCCGATCGACGGTGTAGTGCGATCCTGGGACGGCACAACACTGCTCAGTACAGAATCGCAGACGCAGGTCGACCAAGGCTTGACGATGGGCTTCTTGCCGCCCGCCGCTGGCAGTAGCGCCCCTCAGTCGCAAACCATTCTCCATGGCACGGCGGATCAGTCGCCGTGGGCGCATCTTGCCGCCAATCATCCGGATGCCGCGCTGCACTATCGGGGCACGGCGCTGCTTGGGCGTGCCAATTACAACCTCGGCAACAGCAATAGCGTGCCGAACATGACCTTCGAGGTGCGCGGCCTGCTGGCGTCGATCAATGACGACGCCCAGCCGCATTTGTTCATTACCGATAGCCTCGCGAACGCTCGCTATGGGGCTGGATTCCCCGGTGCGCGTCTGGGCGACATGACAGCCTATCGCGCCTATACGCTGGCCGCTGGCCTGCTTTTCTCGCCGATCCTGAACGAGCGGCGCCCCATGGCCGACTGGTTGACCGAATGGGCGGAGCTGAGCAACAGCGCGGTCATCTGGTCCGATGGGCGGCTCAAGATGGTGCCGTATGGCGACGAGGCGCTGACCGGCAACGGCATCACCTATACCCCGGATGTGACCCCCCGTTACGACCTGACCGATGCCGATTTCCTGGAGCAGGATGACGGCCCGGTGGTTGTGGAAGGCAAGGGAATCGAGGACGCTTACAACGATGTTTCGGTCGAGTTTCAATCGCGCGCACTGGATTACTCGACCGATGTCGTGCAGCGCCAGGACCTGGCCAGAATCGAGGCCTACGGTCAGCGCATCGCCCCGAAGATCGTCGCCAAGGGGGTGACGCGCGCCGAAGTGGCGGCGCAGATCGCCCAGACCCGGTTGCAGCGCTATGGCTATGTGCTCAACGAATACACGTTTCGTCTGCCCTGGCGCTTCTGTCTGCTGGAGCCGATGGACCGCCTCACCCTGACCTGCCTGCCGCTCGGCATGGACCATGTGCCGGTGCGCATCATCGAGATCGAGGAAGACGAAGACGGTGAGCTATCCGTGCGCGCTGAAGACGCACCGATCGGCATTGCCACGCCGGCAGGCTACGGGGTGGCCAGCGCAACCGGTGCGGCGATTGACTACTACGTGGCCCCCGGTGATGTCGCGGATCCCGTGGCCTTCGAGCCGGCCGGCATCATGGTGTCGTCGCAGCTCGCTGTCTGGATTGCGGTGACCGGCCAATCGGCTCACTGGGGCGGCTGTAACGTCTGGGCAAGCTGGGATGACGCCAACTATCAGTTCGTTGGTACGGCACGGGGTGGGGCGCGCTATGGCACCGTGAGTGCCTTTGTCGGCGCGGCGGCTGGCGACGTGGCCTCGGTCCAGCTTGTGGGCAACGCCGGGCAGTTGCTGTCCGGTTCGTCCGCCGAGGCGGCAGCGCTGGCGACACTCTGCCTGATCGGTGACGAGTTCGTGGCGTACACCACCGCGACGTTGACCGGTGGCCAGGCTTATGACCTGACGTTGGCCGAGCGCGCTCTGCAGAACTCGACCGCGCAAACGCACAATGCTGGCGATCGCTTCGTGCGTATTGATGGCACTATCGTCAAGTCCGAAGCCCTGGACCCGGCGCTGGTGGGCAAGACCGTCCGTCTCAAGTTCACTAGCTTCAATGTCTACGGCCGGGCAGAGCAGGCGCTGTCGGATGTGATCGAATACACCTATACCATCGGCGGCGGAAACATCGTGCCGGACGAAAGCACAGCCATCGTTCGCTCGCCGGTGCCAACCTCTCCGGCCGAAGGGGCTGGCGTGTCGGCCGAACTGGTTACCCTTGCGGCGGGAGGCTACAGCTCGCGGCCGACGGGGATCGACTATCACTATGCGAGTCAGTGGCAGATCGCCAGTGATGCAGCCTTTGGCGCTTTGCTCTGGGACAGCGGCGAAACGCAGTCTGACCTTACCTCCATCCAGCCTCCGCTTGAGCTGGCGGCAAGTAGCACCTACTACTGGCGTGTTCGCTATCGTGGCGAGGTGCTCGACTGGTCCGAATGGAGCACGGTGCGCAGCTTTTCCACCGCCGCCAGCATCTCGGGCGTCTACACGCAACTGACAACAACGAATCCGCCATCTGCACGCCTGGGGCATCACATGTGCGTGGTGGGTGGCGATATTTATTGCCTGGGCGGCACTGTCGCCAGCGGCACCAGTAATCGGGAGCTTTGGAAGCTCAATACCCTGACACTCACCTGGACACAGCTTGCGAATTGTCCAGAGGATGTTGCTTACTTACTGTCGGACGCAGGCAACGTCCTGGCCCATATCTCAGGGAAACTTTACTGCCGGGCCGGCAACAGCGTTTATTCCTACGACCTGTCGACCGGCGTTTGGCAGCAACTGGCCACCGAAAATATCTATTACCCGAAGTATGTCGCCATCGGGCAGCAAATCTACATCACGGGTGTCAGTGCGACGGCGCCAGCGAAGAGGGTCTATGACCCGCAAACCAATCTGGTTTCGCTGGGGAATTGGCCCGGCGGAATTGGCTATGGAACCTGGGTCTCGGTCGGTGGCAAGGCGTATCAATTCGGTGGGCACGTATCAGGCTCTCCTCATGTTTTTTACAGTGTTTGCTGGCAGCACGACCCGGTAAGCAATACGTCAAATCAGATGGCCTCTGGGCCGTCGGCTCGTGGCGAGCATGCCTCGTGCGAACTCGGCGGTCTGATGTATGTGTATGGCGGTCAAACATCAAATGGGGTAACCACAAACGAGCTGTGGCAATTCGATCCGTTGGCCAACACATGGACCCAGTTGCCAACCGGCTTGGCCTCCGCCCGCACACGCATGGCGATGGTGGGGTGTAACAACGCCTTGTATTTGTTTGGGGGAACTTCAGGGGCGTCTTCGGGTGGCGCCAAGCTGTCCGAACTCTGGAGGATCGATTGATGACCCGCTATCGCATCGGCGAAGAGGTCGATGGGCGTCTCCTCGTCGAGTCTGACGACGGCAGTTACCGCGCCTGGCACATCGCTACCCCGACCGAAGCCGCTGCCATTGCGCTGGCGCTGAGCAAACCCGGCCTGATTGCCGAGCTGGCCGCCTGGCGCTGGGGCCGCGAAACCGCCGGCATCGAGTACCAGGGGCAGCGCATCGGCACTGGCAGGGATGACCAGGCCATGCTCAGCAGCGCCCTACAGCTTGCCGCCTTCGACCCCGATCGGCGCATTGACTGGAAAACCCCGGACGGCTGGGTGCAAATCGACGTGCCCACCCTGCAGGCTGTTGGCCGTGCCGTCGGCGAACACGTCCAAGCCTGTTTCTCGGCCGAATCTCGGGTTGCTGCACGTATTGATGCACTGGCTGCCCTGGAAGACTGCACCGAATTCGACCTGGCCGCCGCCTGGGCGGCCGAGGGCGGCCCCTGATGATCACAAGTGGAAAGGAGTAGTGATGGAAACCAATGATCGGCTGCACGCCGATGTCCGCAACCTGCGCGAAGAGGTTGGCGAAGTCAAAAACCTGCTGGAACGCCTGGTGCGGCTGGAAGAGCGCCACGCTAACACCGCCAATGCCCTGGAGCGCGCCTTTTCCGCGCTCGCCAAGATCGATGGCCGAGTCCGCAAACTGGAGCTGGCGCAGCCGGTTCAGCGCCTGGCCACCGGCTGGGTTACCAATGCAGCCTGGGCAGCGGCCGGCGTGCTCGCCATGCTGCTGCTCAGAAAGATCGGGGTGGTGTGATGGCTGAATTCCTGCCCGCTTATGAACGAATGATCCGGAACGAAGGCGGCTACAAGCTGCACAAGGTGGACGGCGACAAGGGGGGCCAGACCTACGCCGGCATTGCCCGCAACCGCTGGCCAGCCTGGCACGGCTGGCGAGATATCGACGCCGGCCAGATCCCGGAAACCGAACTCGTCCGCGAGTTCTACCGCGACAATTTCTGGAATACCGTGCGCGGTGACGAACTCTTCGACCAAGGTGTCGCAGAAAGCCTCTTCGACTTCGCCGTCAACGCCGGCGCCGGTGTTGCCATCAAGCTCGCGCAGATTGTTGCCGGTAGCACGCCGGACGGCGTGCTCGGCCCGCGTACCGTGGCCGCACTCAACCAGCTCGACGGCGCCACCTTCAAACCGATCTATGCCCTGTCCAAGCTGGCACGGTACCGCGACATCGTCACGCGTGACCGGGCTCAGGAGAAGTTTCTACTCGGTTGGGTCAACAGAACGCTTCGGGAGGCGGCATGAATCCACTACTGATCGGCGGCATCGTCGAAACCGTCGGCAAGGTTGCCGACGATCTCTTCACAAGCGACGAAGAGCGTGCCCGCCTGGCGCTCGAAGGCTACCAGGCGGAGACCAGCCGTATGGCGGGGCAGGTCGAGACAAACAAGATCGAGGCCGCGCACGCCAGCATCTGGGTTGCAGGTTGGCGCCCGGCGGTTGGCTGGGTTGGTGTGCTGTCCATGCTCTACCAGTTCGTCGTCTATCCGATGCTCACCTGGGGCTGGTCCGCCTTGCAGGCCGCCGGCTGGGTTTCCGCAGACCTGGCGCCACCGCCGATGATCGATACCGAAGCACTGTGGGTGATCTTGACCGGGATTCTCGGCCTTGGCGCCTATCGGTCGGCGGAAAAACTGAAGGGGAAAACAAACTGAAAAATTGAGAAGTAAGCGACCGACAGGGTGTTGGCGCACCCTGCCGGCCGCCGTAGCGCACAGAAACGGCTGTGAGCCTTGGCCAAGGCTTACCCACCACGCGCGTGGCCGGGGAAGTCTATCGAAACAAATGCAAATGAGAAAGGCTCCCATGTCATCACCAATCATTCCCTGGATCGGAGGGAAGCGCCGTTTGGCCGATCGTCTGATCCCGCTGTTTCCACCGCACGAGTGCTATGTCGAGTTGTTCGCTGGCGGTGCGGCGTTGTATTTCCTTCGGCCGCAACCAGCGCCGGTCGAAGTGATCAACGACGTCAACGGTGAGTTGATCAATCTGTATCGGGTGGTTCAGCATCACCTGGAGGAGTTTGTCAGGCAGTTCAAGTGGGCGATCAGTAGTCGCCAGGTGTTCAAATGGATGCAGGACACGAAACCGGAAACACTTACCGATATTCAGCGTGCCGCGCGTTTTTATTACTTGCAGCACCACGCATTCGGTGGGCGTGTCGAGAGTCAGAGTTTCGGGACCGCAACGACAGCACCGGCAATCGATCTATGCCGTATTGGTGAATCGCTTTCTGCGGCTCATCTCCGCCTGGCCAGTACGACGGTAGAGAATCTGCCCTGGGCTGATTGCCTTGATCGGTACGATCGGCCGCACACGTTTTTCTACGCAGATCCACCGTATTGGAAAACAGAAGGCTACGGCGTTCCATTCCCGTTCGAAGAGTATCAGCGCCTGGCCGCCGCGATGCAAAGCTGCAGGGGAAAGGTGATGGTTAGCATCAATGATCATCCAGACATCAGAGCGGCTTTTGCTGGTCTAAATTTCTATGAGTTGGAGATAAAATACAGTGTGGGCGTTGACCGTGCTGGCAGGTCAGCTAGCCGGGAATTGGTGATAACAAACTGGGTTCCCGATGATTTAGGTTATCTGTTCTGATCCTGGGGCAACTATTGGGGCAACTTTTCGGGGAATGTTTCTGAAAATCACGCACCACAAAGGTTTTTTAGCTTTCCGTGACTCCCTCCGTCTCCGCCAGACGACGAAGAAAAACACCCGCCAGGGTGTTTTTTTTCGTCCAGCGCATTCGTATTGCCCTGCCTGATGGAATATCACGATTCCATTATCTGTAGCCCGGCGGTTCCAGCCCGCCGCTGTCGCCGGTAAACTCCCGGGTTTTGACGTTGTTGCATGCAAGGTCGCAAGGACGGGAGCGGCGTCCGGGGCAGAGTCCGGGCGAGATGAATTCCCGCCTTGCGTGGTCAATTTCAATTCGGGCTAAGCGAATGATCAGAATTAAACGCGGTCTGGACTTGCCCATCACCGGGGCGCCTGAGCAGCGTATCGAGGCCGCCAGGCCGGTACGCAGTGTGGCGGTCATCGGCTTCGACTACCACGGGATGAAGCCAACGATGGCCGTACAGGTCGGTGATCGGGTCAAGCTGGGGCAGGTGCTGTTCTCCGACAAGAAGACGCCAGGCGTCAATTTCACGGCGCCGGGTGCCGGCGTCGTCAGTGCCATTCATCGCGGCGAGCAGCGGGTGCTGCAATCGGTGGTGATCGAACTGGAAGGTGACGAGGCAATCAGCTTCGCCTGCTATCCGGAGGCGCAGATCGATCGGTTGAGTAGCGAAATGGTGCGCGACAACCTGCAGCAATCGGGGTTGTGGACCGCGTTGCGGAGCCGTCCCTTCAGCCGGGTGCCGGCCGTCGATGCGGTGCCGGCGTCGATTTTCGTGACGGCGATCGATACCCATCCGCTGGCCGCCGATCCGGCCGTCGTGATCGCCGAAGCGGCGGCCGATTTCACCCGCGGGCTGCGCGTGCTGGCGCGCCTGGCCAGGGTTTTCCTGTGCGTTGCCGACGGCGCTGCGATTCCCGGCAGCGGCCTGGAGCGAGTTCAGGTCGAGTCCTTTGCCGGGCCGCATCCGGCCGGTCTCGCCGGGACGCATATTCATTTCCTCGATCCGGTAGGGCCGCACAAATCGGTATGGACGATCGGCTATCAGGACGTGATCGCCATCGGCCGCCTGTTCGCCACCGGCCAGTTGGCCGTCGACCGCGTCGTCGCCCTTGGTGGTCCGCTGGTTGCCCGGCCGCGTTTGCTGCGCAGCCGCCTCGGCGCCAGCCTGGACGATCTGACGGCGGGCGAACTGACTGCCGGAGCGAAGCCGCGCCTGATTTCCGGTTCGGTCTTCGGCGGCCGTACCGCACGCGGCGCCTGCGCTTGGCTCGGGCGCTACCATCAGCAGGTTTCCTGCCTGGCCGAGGGGCATGACCGCGAATTCCTGCACTACCTGCGGGCGGGTGTGGACAAGCATTCGGTGATGAACCTCTACCTCTCCAAGCTGATGCCCGGCAAGCGCTTCAACTTCACGACCAGTACCAACGGCAGTCCGCGGGCGATGGTGCCGATCGGCAACTACGAGGCGGTGATGCCGCTCGACATCCTGCCGACGCAGTTGCTTCGCTACCTGATCGTCGGCGACGCCGAGATGGCCCAGAAACTGGGCTGCCTGGAGCTCGACGAGGAGGATCTGGCGCTGTGCAGCTACGTCTGCGCCGGCAAGTACGAGTACGGTCCCATCCTGCGTGACAACCTCACGCGCATCGAGAAGGAGGGTTGAGCATGGGGCTGCGTTCCTGGCTCGACAGCATCGAGCATCATTTTCACAAGGGCGGCCGCTACGAAAAATGGTATGCCCTCTACGAGGCGGTCGATACCGGTCTCTACAAGCCAGCCAGCGTCACCCGGACCACCGCCCACGTACGCGACGGCCTGGACCTCAAGCGGATGATGATCACCGTCTGGCTCTGCACTTTTCCGGCCATGTTCTTCGGCATGTGGAACGTCGGTTTCCAGGCCAACAGCGCATTTGCGGCCCAGCCGGAATTGCTGGCCGCGCAGGACAACTGGCGGCTTGCCCTGATCGCGCTGTTCGCCGGCTTCGATCCGGCCAGCCTGTGGGACAACCTGGTGCATGGGGCGGCCTATTTCCTGCCGATCTACGCCGTCACCTTCATCGTCGGCGGTTTCTGGGAGGTGCTGTTCGCCTCGATCCGCGGCCATGAGGTGAATGAGGGGTTCTTCGTCACCTCGATCCTCTTCGCACTCATCCTGCCGCCGTCGATTCCCTTGTGGCAGGTGGCGCTCGGCATCAGCTTCGGGGTGGTGATCGCCAAGGAAGTCTTCGGCGGCACCGGCAAGAACTTCCTCAATCCGGCACTCGCCGGGCGGGCTTTCCTGTTCTTCGCCTATCCGGCGCAGTTGTCGGGCGATGCGGTGTGGACGGCGATCGACGGTTTCACCGGCGCCACCCCGCTGGCCACTGCGGCAGCGGGCGGTATCGCCGCGGTGACGGCCGGCGGCCTGAGCTGGTGGGATGCTTTCCTTGGCACGATTCCGGGCTCGGTCGGCGAGACCGGTACCTTGGCCATCCTGATCGGCGGTGCTGTCCTGTTGCTGAGCCGGATCGCCTCGTGGCGCATCGTCAGCGGCGTCATGCTGGGCATGGTCGGCTGCAGCCTGCTGCTCAACAGTGTCGGTTCGGCCAGCAATCCGATGTTCGCCATGCCCTGGCACTGGCATCTGGTGCTTGGCGGCTTCGCGTTCGGCATGGTGTTCATGGCCACCGACCCGGTGTCGGCGGCGATGACCGATACCGGCAAATGGATTTTCGGGGCGCTGATCGGCGTCATGGTGGTGCTCATCCGCGTGGTCAATCCGGCTTTCCCGGAGGGCATGATGCTGGCGATCCTGTTCGCCAACCTCTGTGCCCCCTTGATCGATCACTTCGTGGTCACGGCCAACATCAAGCGGAGGGCGGCGCGCCATGTCCAGCAATAAGGAATCCACGGTCCGCACCCTGCTCGTCGCGTTGACCGTCAGCCTCGTCGCTTCGGTTTTCGTGGCCGGTTCGGCGGTGGCGCTGAAGCCGGTCCAGCTCGAGAACCGCCTGCTCGACAAGCAGCGCAGCATCCTGGCGATCGCCGGCCTGGGCGACAACCTCTCGTCGGCACAGGTCAAGGAGGTTTTCGGCAGCCGCATCAAGGCGCGCGTGGTCGATCTCGATACCGGCGAGTATCAGACGGCGTTCGATCCGCTCGGTTTCGATCCGCTGAAGGCTGCCAAGGACCCGAAGATGTCCGCCGCACTCAGCAGCGAGGCGGACAAGGCGCTGATCAAGCGGCGCGAACGCTTCACCACCGTGTATATGGTCGAGCAGGAAGGCCGGATCGAATCGCTGATCCTGCCGATCCGCGGCTACGGTCTGTGGTCGACGCTGCACGGTTTCCTTGCGCTGAAAGCCGACCTCAACACCGTGGTCGGCCTGGGCTTCTACCAGCATGCCGAAACCCCGGGTCTCGGCGGCGAAGTGGACAATCCGAAATGGAAGGCGCTGTGGCCGGGCAAGACGCTGTTCGACGATGCCGGCCGGCCGATCATCAAGGTGGTCAAGGGCGGGGTCGATCCGGCCAGCCCGGATGCCGGCCATCAGGTCGATGCGCTGGCCGGTGCGACGCTGACCAGTAACGGCGTCGACCGATTGTTGCAATTCTGGCTGGGCGAGCAGGGCTTCGGTCCCTATCTCGCCAGGCTGCGTCAGCAGGGAGTCTGAGCATGGCACAACAAGCTACCGTCAAGGAAGTCCTGTTCAATCCGGTCTTCAACAACAATCCGATCGCCTTGCAGATCCTCGGCATCTGCTCGGCGCTGGCCGTCACCTCCAACCTCAAGACGGCGCTGGTCATGGCCATCGCGCTGACGCTGGTGACGGCCTTCTCCAACCTGTTCATCTCGCTGATCCGGGCGCAGATCCCGGGGGCGATCCGGATGATCGTGCAGATGGTGATCATCGCTTCGCTGGTCATCGTCGTCGATCAGGTGCTGCGTGCCTACGCCTTCAGCCTGGCCAAGCAGCTATCGGTGTTCGTCGGCCTGATCATCACCAACTGCATCGTCATGGGCCGGGCCGAAGCTTTCGCCATGCAGAATCCGCCCATGCTGTCGTTCTGGGACGGGATCGGCAACGGCCTCGGTTACAGCACGATGCTCGTCGCGCTCGGCGTCATCCGCGAACTGTTCGGCGCCGGCAAACTGCTCGGCATCGAGATCCTGCCGCTGATCAAGGACGGCGGCTGGTACCTGCCCAACGGTCTGCTGCTGCTGCCGCCATCGGCCTTCTTCCTGATCGGCCTGTTCATCTGGGCGTTGCGTACCTGGAAGAAGAACCAGGTCGAAGCACCGGCTTTCCGCATGGCCCCGCAGGTCAGCGACCGGGAGGTTTACTGAAATGGAACATCTGTTGAGTCTCTTTGTCCGCACCGTGTTCATCGAGAACATGGCGCTCTCCTTCTTCCTCGGCATGTGTTCGTTCATCGCCATTTCGAAGAAGGTCGAAACTGCCATCGGCCTCGGCATTGCGGTCGTCGTCGTCCAGGTGATCACGGTGCCGGCCAACAACCTGGCCTATACCTACCTGCTGCGCGACGGTGCGCTGGCCTGGGCCGGCATGCCCGATGTCGACCTGTCCTACCTCGGCCTGCTCACCTACATCGGCGTCATCGCGGCGATCGTCCAGATCCTCGAGATGCTGCTCGACAAGTACGTGCCCAGCCTGTACAACGCGCTCGGCATCTTCCTGCCGCTGATCACCGTCAACTGCGTGATCATGGCCGGTTCGCTGTTCATGGTCGAACGCGACTACAACTTTTCGGAAAGCGTGGTTTACGGCTTCGGTTCCGGCGCCTCGTGGGCGCTGGCCATCGCGCTGCTCGCCGGCATCCGCGAGAAGCTGAAGTACAGCGACGTGCCTGCCGGCCTGCAGGGCCTGGGCATCACCTTCATCACCATCGGCCTGATGTCGCTGGGCTTCATGTCCTTCTCGGGCATACAACTGTAAGGGAGCGAGGATGAACATTCAGGAAATCCTGCTCGCGATCGGCATGTTCACCGGCATCGTGCTGGCGCTGGCGGTCTTCATCATCGCCGCCCGGGCCCGGCTGGTGTCGTCTGGCGACGTCGACATCGAGATCAACGGCGAGCGCACCATCACCGTGCCGGCCGGCGGCAAGCTGTTGCAGACCTTGGCCGCCAACAACATCTTCCTGTCGTCCGCCTGCGGTGGCGGCGGCACCTGCGCCCAGTGCAAGTGCCAGGTTCACGAAGGTGGCGGCGACATGCTGCCGACCGAGGAGTCGCACTTCAGCAAGCGCCAGGCCAGGGAGGGCTGGCGCCTGTCGTGCCAGACGCCGGTCAAGCAGAACATGAAGATCGAGGTGCCGGAAGAGGTTTTCGGCGTCAAGAAGTGGGAGTGTACGGTTGAGTCCAACCCGAACGTCGCCACCTTCATCAAGGAACTGACGCTGCGCCTGCCGGAAGGCGAGAACGTCGATTTCCGGGCCGGCGGCTACGTCCAGCTCGAGTGTCCGCCGCACACCGTGCATTACAAGGACTTCGACATCCAGCCCGAGTATCGCGGCGACTGGGACAAGTTCAACATGTGGCGCTTCGTCTCCAAGGTCGACGAGCCGGTCATCCGCGCCTACTCGATGGCCAACTATCCGGAGGAGAAGGGCGTCGTCAAGTTCAACATCCGCGTCGCCTCGCCACCGCCGAACCGCGACGACATCCCGCCAGGCAAGATGTCTTCCTTCGTCTTCAACCTGAAACCGGGCGACAAGATCACGGTCTACGGGCCATTCGGCGAATTTTTCGCGCGCGATACGGAGAACGAGATGGTCTTCATCGGCGGCGGCGCCGGCATGGCGCCGATGCGCTCGCACATCTTCGACCAGCTCAAGCGCCTGAAGTCCACGCGCAAGATCAGCTTCTGGTACGGTGCGCGCTCGATGCGCGAAGCCTTCTACGTCGAGGAATTCGACAAGCTGGCCGAGGAGAACCCGAACTTCAGGTGGCATCTGGCGCTGTCCGATCCCTTGCCGGAAGACAACTGGACTGGTTACACCGGCTTCATCCACAACGTGCTCTACGAGAACTATCTGAAGGACCATCCGGCGCCCGAGGATTGCGAGTTCTACATGTGCGGGCCACCGATGATGAACGCTGCGGTGATCAAGATGCTGCTCGATCTCGGCGTCGAGCGCGAGAACATCATGCTCGACGATTTCGGCGGCTGAGCGGGAAGGGAGGATGCCATGCAGACATTTCTGGTGACTTTCGGAATCATCGCCTTCCTGGTCCTGATCATGGCGATCGGTGTCATGTTCGGGCGCAAGCCGATCGCCGGCAGTTGCGGCGGTTACAAGGCGCTCAACCTGGATTGTGCGGCCGGCTGCAAGGAACCCTGTGAAAAACGCCTGGCCCGCCTGCAGGCCGGGTCTGAGGCACAAGCGGAGGAAGAGTCATGCTCAGGTCGTTGCTCGTAAAGGATTACATGACCGCCGATCCCCTGGCTTTCAGCCCGGAGATGGACGTGCTGAAGGCGGTGCACCTTCTGCTCGAACACCACCTCAGTGGTGCGCCGGTGCTTGATGGCGATGGTCACCTGCTCGGTTTCTTTTCCGAGAAGGACGGCCTCAAGGTGGCGCTCAACGCCTCCTACTACGAACAGCCGGGCGGCCCGGTCGGCCAGTACATGACCCGCGAGGTGCTGACCCTGTCGGCGTCGTCGTCGATGGCCGATGCCATCGAACTGTTCGTGGCGCATCACTACCGCTGTTATCCGGTGCTCGATGACGGGCGCCTGGTCGGTCAGCTGTGCCGGCGCGATGCGCTGACGGCGCTGGAAAAGCTCTGGTAGGCCGATGAGCGACGGCCGTCGGGTGCGCGTGACCGGCGCCGCCAGCGGTATCGGCGCCCAGGATGTGGCTTGTGCCGACGGGCCGGTTGCCTTTCATCATTCGCAGGCCTGGCAGGCGCTGGCCCGCCACCCGGCGCTCGATTGGGGACGCACCCTGTTTGCCCCGAACGGCGAGCGGCTGTCGCGGACGGCGCGGATCGCCGCCCTCTGCCGGACGCTCGCCGACGAGGTCGAAACCACCCTGCGCCAGGGGCAGTTTCCGCTGGTCATCGGTGGCGACCATTCGGTGGCGGTTGGCACCTGGAGCGGCGTCGCCCGCGGCATCGGGCAGCCATTGGGCTTGCTGTGGATCGACGCCCACCTCGACAGCCATACGCCGGAGAGCAGCTATTCCGGTGCCGTGCATGGCATGCCGCTGGCTTGCCTGCTCGGTCAGGGCGACCGCCGTCTGCTGGGCATCGGCCTGCCCGGCGCACAGGTCAGCGCCGGGCATTGCGTCGTGCTCGGGGCGCGCAGCTACGAGCCGGAAGAAATCGATTTCCTGCGCCGCCAGCAGGTGCGCATCATCGACGGCGAGGAAATCGCCCGCCGCGGCTTCGCCGCCTGCCTCGACGAGGCGGTCGGCATCGTCGCCAGCGCGCCGGCCGGTTTCGGCGTCAGCCTCGATCTCGACGCCATCGATCCGCGCTTCGCGCCGGGCGTCGGTAGTCCCGAGCCGGACGGCTTGCCGGCGACCGACGTGCGCACGGCCTGGCGCTGGCTGGCCGGCTTGCCCGGCCTGCGCGCCCTGGAGATCGTCGAGTACAACCCGGATCGCGACCGCCACGGCATGACCGCGCAACTGATCGCCGACCTGATCGGCGAGACGGTGGCCGGTTGAGGGCTCAGCCGGAACGGCTGACGTTCAGACGGAGTTGGCCGCGGAATCCCTTGCTCGAGGTGAGCGGGATCAGGTAC
The DNA here is from genome assembly GCF_048146105.1 of Azonexus caeni. Lineage (NCBI taxonomy): Bacteria > Pseudomonadati > Pseudomonadota > Betaproteobacteria > Rhodocyclales > Azonexaceae > Azonexus > Azonexus caeni. Next base: position 103,776 of record NZ_JBKJAD010000002.1, on the reverse strand, counting down.
TGGTCGCCCGTGGGGTTGACCAGTCGCCCCTGGCCCTCGCTCCAGTTCTCGTCCGAGCTCAGGTAGCGCAGCCGGAAGCCGTCCTGTCCCAGCGTCAGCTTCAGCGTCAGGGTGTCACGGAACAGGTATTCGCCTTCGATGTGCTGGTCGAGCCAGAAGCTGTCGTCGATGGTGTAGCCGGTGCTTGACACCGCCAGTTCAACCGAAAAGACCAGGGTCTTGCCGACGGTGATGCGCTTGCTGTCGAGGAAGGTCGAGAACAGGGCGGGCGAGCGCGGCGCGTCGCGGCCGGCACGGTCGACGCGCAGCAGTTCGTCGTAGCGGCGCAGCACGGCGCTGTAGGTGTCGCGGCGGCGCTCGGTCAGTTTGGCGCTGAAGCTGCCGCGTGGCGCGACCGTCGCCTCGAAATAGTAGGAGCCGCGGATCTGCTTGCCGGCGTCCTTGGCCTTCTGCACCGAGGGCGGCAGGGGCAGGGCATCGACGTCGAGACTGCCATCGACGCGCAGGTCGCCGAACAGGAAACGGACCAGGTTCTGGTAACCCTCTTCCGAATTGACGACGCCGAACGGGCCACTGTGGCTGCGATAGGCGAAGGCGCGCGGGGCACCGCTGACGGTGGCGTTCTCGATCTTCACCAGGCCGTCGCTCATCTCGCCCGCCAACAGGCGGGAAACGCCGAGCGCGGCGGCGTAGTCGCGGTGATTGGTGCCGACGAAGCAGAAGAAGCGCTGCGGGTCGAATTTCCCGTCCAGCGAGTCGACCCGCTCGGGCTTCCCGGGCAGGCCGAGGTATTCGGCCATCCGCTGCCGGTTGAAGTTGTTGATGTCCCACAGGCCGAGAACCGACGGCACGTTGATTCCCGCCATCTCGATCCCGTTGTGCGGCGTGCCATAGGTGAACACCTTGGCGACCAGAGCGCGGTCGGCCGGGGTGCTGATCGCATCGTTCTGCAGGAAGGCGCGGATCACCAGTCCGCCCATCGAATGGGCGACCAGATGCACCTTGAAGGCGGCGAGCAGTTCGTCGTCGTCGCCGCAGACCTGGCGACGCACGCGCTGGATCAAGGCCTGCAGGCCGCGCGCCGCTTCGGGAATCGACAGCGTCTTGCCGTCGCCGAGGTCGCTGTCCGCCGTCTCGTAATAGCGATAGATGACGACGCTGCGCGCCGGCAGGCTGCCGCTGATCTCGGCGCCGTCGGCGAAGCAGTCGCGATAGCCGTATTCCTTCATCAGCCGGATCAGCGGCGACTCGAAGATGTGCTTGGTGACGCGCCCATCCCAGGCCTGGCGCAACTTGGTCGCGCCCTGGTTGAAGCCCATGTACGGCATCGACACGGCATCGGCGATTTCGCCGGGCGTCATCGCGTAGCCGCGGACATAGATGATCGGGTAGTACGGTGCCATTGTCTTGGCCATGATCGTCTCCTCGGGTGGTATGGGCTTACAGCAGGGCGAAGCCAAGCGCCCCGTTGACCGTTTCGCGGACGACGTCCAACGCCGCGTCGAGCGCGGCTTCGACGGCGAGCAGGCCGAGTCCTTCGAGCGTCAGTAAAACGCTGCGGCAGGCGTTCTTCTGGATTTCCAGATGCAGCGCGGCCTGGGCCGGCGTGATCTTGCCCGACGCCTGCAAGGCTTCGATCATGACCAGCTTCTTCGCCTCGCTCTCGCCGTACTCGCGGATTTCCGGCCAGCGCTCGTGCAGGCTGCCCTGGAAGGCGGCCAGGATGGCCTGGCTCAATTCTCCGGTGTCGAGCTTCATTGTTGGCTCCGTGGTCATGGGCGCCGCTTCGCCAGTTCCAGCCTGAGGATGGCGGTGAAGCTGCTGTTGAACTGGGTGCGCAGGATGGCGATCTGTTCCGGCGCCAGACAGCCGAGCCGGTGCAACTGGCGCAGGCTGTCGAGGCTGGCGAGGAGCAGTGTCGTCTGTTCGGCGGTGCGCTCGTTGCCGGGGATGGCTGCGGTGCGCACGGCAAGGGCGCTGATTTCAATGCGGGCGTCGGTATAGAAGCGCTGGTGCCTGTCGAAAACGCAATCGGGCGTGCCGGCAGCCGCCTCAAGGCCGATCAGGTGGGCTTCGGTCTGTCGTTGCAGGGCGCTGACGCTGCGGTCGGTGACTTCATCGTAAGGCGCCAGCAGGCGCGGTGTACAGGCGACCAGCGCCAGTAGTACGACGGCGGCCGAAAATGAGCGGGCAATGGTGGTGAGATGCGGTCGCTTCGGCATGCAGGCTCCCGGCTGGCGGTGATCGACGATGGACTTGTCTGCATCATATACCGCGTCATGACGAAGGCAAGGCCCTAGGCCGCTGTGGAGCGGTCGGCACTGTCGTGGTACAAGATGCCGGCCTCGCGCAGGCGCGCCTTGAAGGCCTTCATCACCGGGCGAGAGAGCATGGTTTCGGCCAGCAGGCGCTGTTCGTAAATGCGCATTTTCAGGTTTTCGTCACAATGCCGACGCGACTCGGCGATCAGCGCGTGACAACTGGCGGCATCAAGGCGGTGCACCGGCCGCTGGCCGACTGCGTCGTAGAGCTGGCTGGCGACCAGCTGGTCGGCGTCGCTCATTTTGCATTTGCCGTCGAGTATCTTGAGCATCAGGGTGATGACGCAGTCGATATCGAGCGGGGCGACGAGCTTGTTGCTTGCCCAGGTGGCGATTTCAGCAGGGGTCATGGCGTTGTGTGGTAGTGATTGGCGCCAGAGACACAGCAAGAACAGGGCCAGTCGCCCGGGTGCCCGTGCCGTTCGCGCCGTTCGGGACTTGTCCGGCAGCGGCAGGCGCGGGATACTCGGGGCGTTTGTAAAAAAGGTGACAGACGCATGACACACGACGATATCCGCGCCGCGATCCGTTCCGGCCTGCCTTTTTTCGGCGTCACCCGGCAGGGCCAGGTGATGGCGCGTTACCTGCCGTTCGGGCCGGTCTATCGCTGGAAGCGCAACCAGATGATTCCGGCGCCATTGCAGGGCGAGGATCTGTTGTGGTGGCTGCAGGCCAGCGACGACGATCCGGGCGAGCCCTGAGCGCGCTTACGGGCGTGGTTGTTTGAGATAAGCGTAGCGCTGGGCCAGCCGATCGGCCGCGATGTATTGCAGCGGCAGGCCCTGCCAGCGGATTTCGCCGCCGTTGCCCGCCATCAGGCGCAGCAGGCTGACCTCGTCATGGGGCCGGCATTCCTCGAAAAAAGCGGCCAGGTCGCGGTCGTCGAGCAAACCGATGCCGAGCGCCGCGTCAAGGTAGAGGCTGCCGTCGCCGTCGATCAACACGGTCCTGATCTCACCGGCCGGGGCACCGGTATGGGCGACGAAGGCCGCGCCGTCGCGGTGGAAGATCCATGGCGTTGCGGCGAGATCGACATAGACCCGTTGCGGACCGTTCTGGACGAACCAGCGGCCACTTTCGTCGCCGGCATATTGCCGGTTCATGAACTCGATCAGGCCGCGGTGTGTCACCCGCTCTCCCTGCAATCGCCAGTCACCGCGCCGGTCGAGCGAAAGCCACTCGTAACAGGCGGGGACGTTCGGCCATTTGGCATGAGCGGAAAGCTGGGCTGCGGATGAAGTCATTGGTTTTCCCGATGTCGAATGCGAACGATGTTATGTGTCTTTGGGCACGCAGTCGATCTTTTCTGTTGCCGGAACAGGTATCAAACGCTGGAATTCTCTTTCCCGGTGGAACTCCCTGTTGCCGGAATGGCCCGAGCTGGCGGACAATTCATGGATTGCACCGGATTTCGTTTGGCAATTTGTATGCCTGTTTCAGTAGAAATTTTTCAATTTTCAGGAGCTTGCGGTGAAATTCAAGAAAAACGCCGTGGTGATTTCCGCAGTGGGTCTGGCTCTCATGCTTTCGGGGTGCGCAACCGAAAGCTCGCGTCCGATCGAATCCCAGCAAACCGCCGCTGCTGCCCGGCCATACGCCGGCGAACGACAGCCGGTCTCGGTAGGCAAGTTTGACAATCGTTCCAGTTTCTTGCGCGGGGTGTTCTCCGATGGCGTCGATCGTCTCGGCAGTCAGGCGAAGACGATCCTGGTTGCCCACCTGCAACAGAGCAATCGTTTTTCCGTCCTCGATCGCCAGAACCTGAGCGAGACCAAGCAGGAAGCGGAGATCGCCCGCAAGCAGCAAGCCCTGAAGGGGGCGCGCTACGTCATCACCGGTGATGTCACCGAATTTGGCCGGAAGGAAGTTGGCGACCATCAGCTTTTCGGTTTGCTCGGTCGCGGCAAGCAGCAGGTGGCCTACGCCAAGGTGGCGCTGAACGTGGTCGATGTCGAGACATCGGAAGTCATTTATTCGACCTTCGGTGCCGGCGAATATGCCCTGTCGAATCGCGAAGTCATCGGCTTTGGCGGTACCGCCAGCTATGACTCGACGTTGAACGGCAAGGTACTCGATCTGGCCATCCGGGAAGCGGTCGATGCTCTGGTCAAGGGTGTCGAAAGTGGCGCCTGGCGTCCGGCGCACTGATTCCGGCAGGGAGGGTTTATGAGGGAAGTAAAGACCAGCCAGAGATGGCTGCTGCCGGCATGCGCCTGTGCGCTACTGTTCACGGGCTGTGCCCAGCAGCGCCAGCCGCTCTACCACTGGGGAGATTTTCAGACCGTCCAGTACGGCTATTTCAAGGGTGACAAGGGGCCGGAAGAAGGCATTGTTGCGCTCGAGAAGGTTCGCGAGGAGGCAAAGGCGAGCGGGCGCCATGTCCCGCCGGGTTTGCAGGCGCATCTCGGCATGCTCTACGGTTTGACGGGGCGCACCGATCTGTTCGAGCAGAATCTGCTGGCCGAGAAGCAGAGTTTTCCGGAAAGCTCGGTCTATCTCGATTTCCTGCTCAAGAAGAAGCAGAAACCGGAAGGTGCGCGATGAAAACCCAATCGTTCATTGCCAAGCGCCTGCCTTTTCTGGCACTTGCCCTGGCTACGCTCGGTGGCTGTGCGACGCAGCAGGCCTACGATTACACCGCATTTCGGGCGGCGCGCCCGGCGTCGATCCTGGTGTTGCCGCCGATCAACCAGTCTCCGGACATCAAGGCAAGCTACAGCATGCTTTCCCACGCCATGCTGCCGCTGGCCGAATCAGGCTATTACGTCTTTCCGGTGACCCTGGTCGATGAGACCTTCAAGCAAAATGGGCTGACGACGCCGACCGACATCCATGACGTCGCACCGGCGAAGTTGCGGGAAATATTCGGTGCCGACGCTGCGCTTTACATCAATATCAAGGACTACGGCACGTCCTACAAGGTGATCGCCAGCGAAACGCGGGTCACGGCGGAGGCCAGGCTGGTCGATCTACGTACAGGCAAGCAACTGTGGCATGGTTCGGCGACGGCATCGAGTGCCGAGAGCGACAACAATAGCGGCGGTCTGATCGGCATGCTGGTCAAGGCGGTCGTTCGGCAGATCATCGAAACGGTCAGCGAGCAAGGGCACGTGATCGCCGGTCTGACGAGTTCGCGGCTGCTGAGCGCCGGTGTGCCAAACGGCATTCTTTTTGGCCCGCGTTCGCCGCAGTACCAGAAGGATGGTCAGGCCTTGCGCTGACGCGAAATCATCCTTCCGCAATTGCAAACGGCCTCTTGCGAGGCCGTTTGTATGTTCACCGGGAGTGTTTTCAGTCCTGGTAAGTCGACAGCGGCGGGCAGGCGCAGTTCAGGTTGCGGTCGCCATAGACATCGTCGATGCGATTGACGCTCGGCCAGAACTTGTTGGCCGCTACCCAGGGCAGCGGGAAGACCGCCTGTTGCCGGCTGTAGGGATGGCGCCACTCGGCATCGACGAGGTCGGCCTGGGTGTGCGGCGCGTTCTTCAGCGGGTTGTCGCTGGCGCTCCAGGTGCCGTTCTCGATCTCGCGGATTTCCGCGCGGATCGCCACCATGGCTTCGATGAAGCGATCCAGTTCGGCCTTCGATTCCGACTCGGTCGGCTCGACCATGATCGTGCCGGCGACCGGGAAGGATACCGTCGGGGCGTGGAAGCCGTAGTCCATCAGGCGCTTGGCGATGTCGATCTCGGCGATGCCGGTGGCGGCTTTGAGCGGGCGGATGTCGAGGATGCACTCGTGCGCCACGCGGCCGTTCTTGCCGACGTAGAGCACGGGGTAGTGGTCCTTGAGCCGGCTGGCGACGTAGTTGGCGTTGAGGATGGCGAACTGGGTCGCCTTCTTGACGCCGGCACCGCCGAGCATGGCCAGGTACATCCAGGAAATCGGCAGGATCGAGGCGGAGCCGAAGGGCGCTGCGGAAACCGCGCCCTGGCCGCCGTGCGGGCCGTCGATCGGGGCCACCACGTGGTTGGCCATGAACGGAGCGAGGTGGGCCTTGAGGCCAATCGGGCCCATGCCCGGTCCGCCGCCGCCGTGCGGGATGGCGAAGGTCTTGTGCAGGTTCATGTGGCTGACGTCGGCGCCGATGAAGCCGGGCGAGGTCAGGCCGACCTGGGCGTTGAGGTTGGCGCCGTCCATGTACACCTGGCCGCCGTTGGCGTGCACGATGGCGCAGATGTCGCGGATGGCTTCCTCGAAGACGCCGTGCGTCGACGGGTAGGTGATCATCAGGCAGGCGAGGTCGTCCTTGTGCTGCTCGGCCTTGGCCTTCAGGTCGGCGACGTCGACGTTGCCGTTGTCGTCGCAATCGACGACGACAACCTGCATGCCGGCCATCTGGGCGGTGGCCGGGTTGGTGCCGTGCGCCGATTTCGGGATCAGGCAGACCTTGCGGTGGCCTTCGCCACGGCTGGCGTGGTAGCGGGCAATCGCCACCAGGCCGGCGTATTCGCCCTGGGCGCCGGAGTTCGGCTGCATGCAGATGGCGTCGAAACCGGTCACCGTCTTCAGCCATTCGGTGAGGCCGGCGATCATTTCGTGGTAGCCGGCGACCTGATCGCGCGGGGCGAACGGGTGGATGCCGCCGAATTCCGGCCAGGTGACCGGGATCATTTCGCTGGTCGCGTTCAGCTTCATGGTGCACGAGCCGAGCGAGATCATCGAGTGGTCGAGCGCCAGGTCCTTGTTCTGCAGCGACTTCAGGTAGCGCAGCATCTCGTGCTCGGTGTGGTGCGTGTTGAACACCGGGTGCGACAGGATCGCATCGCTGCGCAGCAGCGCCGCCGGCAGGGCGGGCGTGGCGGCGGCGACCTGGACGTCGAGGCTGGCCATGTCGAGCGTGACCTGGGTGATCAGCTTGAACAGTTCGGCGACATCACCGCGCGTCGTCGTTTCGTCGAAGGAGAGGCCTAGGACGCCGACCGAGACGCGACGCAGATTGTAGCCGGCGCCGATGGCAGCGTGGTAGACGCTTTCGGCGCGGGCGCCGAGGTCGACATGGACAGTGTCGAAGAACTGCCCGGTGAGCAGTTTGACGCCGGCCCGCTTCAGACCCTCGGCGAAGATCGCGGTCAGGCGGTGGATGCGCGCGGCGATCGTCTTCAAACCCTGCGGGCCGTGATAGACGGCGTACATGCCGGCCATGTTGGCGAGCAGCACCTGCGAGGTGCAGATGTTGGAATTCGCCTTCTCGCGGCGGATGTGCTGTTCGCGCGTCTGCAAGGTCATGCGGTAGGCGGTGTTGCCGCGGGCGTCCTTGGAGACGCCGATGATGCGGCCGGGCATCGAGCGGACGAAGGCTTCGCGGGTGGCGAAGAAGGCGGCGTGCGGGCCGCCGAAGCCCATCGGGATGCCGAAACGCTGGCTCGAACCGAGCGCAATGTCGGCGCCCATGGCGCCCGGCGACTTGAGCAGCACCAGCGCCATCAGGTCGCAGGCGACGGCGACGGTGGCGCCGCGTGCCTTGAGGCTGGCGATCAGCGCGCTGCGGTCGCGTACTTCGCCGTTGTCGTCCGGGTACTGGAGCAGGGCGCCGAAGAATTCGCCGTCCGCCGCATCGGCGGCAGCGACGACAACGTCGAAGCCGAAGTAGCCGGCGCGCGTGCGGACGACGTCGATGGTCTGCGGGAAACAGGCAGTGTCGACCAGGAAACGGTTCGACTTCGACTTGGAGACGCGTCGCGCCATCGTCATCGCCTCGGCGGCGGCGGTCGCTTCGTCGAGCAGCGAGGCGTTGGCGATCTCCAGGCCGGTGAGGTCGATCACCATCTGCTGGAAGTTCATCAGCGCTTCCAGACGGCCCTGTGCGATCTCGGCCTGGTAGGGCGTATAGGCGGTGTACCAGCCGGGGTTTTCCATGACGTTGCGCAGGATCACCTTGGGCGTCAGCGTGTCGTAGTAGCCCATGCCGAGGCAGGACTTCTTGATCAGGTTCTTGCCGGCGATCGCCTTCAGGTCGGCGAGCGCCTCGTGTTCGCGGCGCGGTGCCGGCAAGGGCAGATCGGCCGGCAGGCGGATGGCCGCCGGCACCGTCTGGTCGATCAACTGGTCGAGGCTGGCGGCGCCGATGGCGGCCAGCATTTCGCCAGTCTCGGCGGCGCAGGGGCCGATGTGACGGTCGATGAACTCGTCGTGCTGCTCGAGCAGCGAGAGCGTTTGATTGAGCGGCATGGGTGGTCCTTCTCAGGCGGCGTCGGCGACGGCCTGGTAGGCGGCGGCGTCGAGCAGCGCGTCGACGTCGGCCAGGTTGTCCGGCGTCATCTTGAACAGCCAGGCGGCGTAGGCGTCCTGGTTCACCGATTCCGGGGCGTCGGCGGCGGCCGCGTTGACTTCGGTGACGGTGCCGGCGAGCGGCGCATAGACGTCAGCGGCGGCCTTGACCGATTCGACGACGGCGATTTCCTGCTCCTTGTCGAAATGGGCGCCGACTTCCGGCAGCTCGACGAAGACCAGATCGCCCAGCGCTTCCTGCGCGTGGTCGGTGATGCCGACGGTGACGGAGCCGTCTTCGTTCTTCAGGACCCATTCGTGGGAGGCGGCGTACTTGAGGTTGGACGGGACGTTGGACATGGTTTTCTCCTGAATGGGGGTTATTGAACAGCCTTGCCGTTGCGGGCAAAAACGGGTTTGGTGACCTTGGCCTTGAGCAGCTTGCCACGAATGTCGACCTCGACTTCGTCGCCGACGGCGACGCCGAGCGGCAGCCGGGCAAGGGCGATGGATTGCTGCAGCGTTGGTGAGAAACTACCTGAAGTAATCTCGCCATCGCCTTGTTTGGTAATTACTTTCTGATGGCCACGCAAGACGCCCTTGTCGAGCAGGACGAGGCCGAGGAACTGCTTCTGCTGGCCGTTGGCGGCCAAAGCGGCGCGGCCGACGAAATCGCGTTCGTCCTTCATGGCGACGGTCCAGGCCAGGCCGGCGTCGAGCGGCGAGACGGTCTCGTCCATGTCCTGACCGTAAAGGTTCATGCCGGCTTCCAGGCGCAGGGTATCGCGCGCGCCGAGGCCGCAGGGTGCGACGCCGGCGTCCTTGAGGGCGGTCCAGATGGTTTCGGCTTCGCCGGCCGGTAGCATGATCTCGTAGCCGTCCTCGCCGGTGTAGCCGGTGCTGGCGATGAAGTACTGGTCCACTTCGGCAGCGAAGAAGGGCTTCAGGCCTTCCGTTGCCGCCTTGACCTGGGGTAGTACCTGCCAGACCTTGGCTCGGGCATTCGGACCCTGTACGGCGATGATGCCGAGCGGCACGTTGCCGTCGCGGCGCGGCGTGATCGTCACGTCCAGCTTCCACTCGGCGGCCTTGGCCAGCATCCAGGCGACGTCCTTGTCGGCGGTGCCGGCATTGACGACGATGCGAAAGCGCGTGTCGGTGAGGAAGTAGATGATCAGGTCGTCGATGACGCCGCCGGCCTCGTTGAGCATGGCGGAGTAGAGCGCCTTGCCGGAAACCGTCAGCTTGGCGACATCGTTGGCGACCAGGCGCGACAGGAAGGGGCGGCAATCGGTGCCGACCAGGTCGACCGGACACATGTGCGAGACGTCGAACATGCCGCAATCGTTACGGACGGCGTGGTGTTCCTCGATCTGCGAGCCGTAGTTGACCGGCATGTCCCAGCCGCCGAAATCGACCATCCGGGCGCCGAGCGCGCGGTGAGCGGCGTTGAGCACTGTTTTCTTCAGCATATCAATCCTTTGCTGGCTTTTGTTAAAGCCGTTTCTGGAAACGGAAAAGGGGTGAAACGGAAAACTTGCGTCTTGCGTTTCACCCCTCTGTCCTTGATACCTGAGAGATTTGCCCCATCGGTGGATGATAGCCGGGCGGGCCGTCATCGCTCTCCAGAGTTTCAGTGGCCTGCCACTGGTTCCGCGGTCCTTTTGCCTGAGCGTTTTCGGGTGAAATTGCGCCTTCGGCGGCAGCTTGCGCTGCGCTCTCCCGTGGAACGGTTGGCACTATAGCCGGTGATCAATGTCCAAGCAACTTGTTGCGCCGCACAAGGTTCGGCGGCCGCTTCACGCCTTCGTGATAAACTCCCGGTTTGCTTTTTTGCTCATTTCCGTGACCCCAGCCAATTTCGATTTCCATTGCCATTCCTCGGTTTCCGACGGCCTGTTGGCGCCTGCGGAGGTCGCCCGCCGGGCGGCGGCGAACGGTGTCGATTGCTGGGCGCTGACTGATCACGACGACATCGGCGGCCTGGCCGAGGCGGCTGAAGCGGCTGCAGCGGCCGGCATGAGCTTTGTCAATGGCGTGGAAATCTCGATCGAGTGGCGGGAAATGCCGATCCATATCGTCGGCCTTGCCTTCGATCCCGCGCATCCGGCGCTGGTCGGCGGTCTCGAAAGTCTGCGCGGCGGCCGTGTCGAGCGCGCCCGGCGAATGGGCGAGGCGCTGGCAAAGATCGGTATTTCCGGTGTTTACGAAGGTGCGCTCGGTTATGTGACCAATCCGAACCTGATCTCGCGCGCCCATTTCGCCCGCTATCTGGTGTCGATCGGCATCGCCCGCGACATTTCCGGCGTTTTCCAGCACTATCTGACGCCGGGCAAGCCGGGTTACGTCGATCACCGCTGGGCGACGTTGGCCGATGCGGTGGGTTGGATCCGCGCCGCCGGCGGCGTTGCCGTGGTGGCGCATCCCGGGCGTTACAAGATGTCGGGTGGCGACATGCGCAAGTTCCTCGATGAGTTCAAGGATCTCGGCGGTCAGGCGATCGAGGTGTCGAGCGGCAGCCATTCGCCCGACCACGTCCTGCATTTCGCCCGCCTGGCGCGGCATTACGCCTTTCACGCGTCGCGCGGTTCGGATTTTCACGGGCCGGAAGAAAGCCACGTCGAACTCGGTCGCGCCTTTCAACTGCCCCCGGACCTCAAGCCGGTGTGGCGTCTTTTTCATTGAATCATGGCCCGCGTCGTCAATATCCATCCCGATTCCCCGCAACCGCGACTGCTCGTCCAGGCTGCGGAATTCATCCGCAACGGGGCGATCGTCGCCGTGCCGACCGATTCCTCGTATGCCTTGGCCTGCCATCTCGGTGACAAGGAGGCGATGGACCGCATCCGCCAGATCCGGCAGATGGACGAGCGCCATCATCTGACGCTGATGGTGCGCGACCTCTCGGAGATTGCCACCTACGCTCGCGTCGATAACGCGCAGTACCGCTTGCTCAAGGCGACGACGCCCGGTTGCTACGTCTTCATCCTCGAAGGCAGCAAGGAGTTGCCGCGCCGCGTGCTGCATCCGAAGCGCAAGACGATCGGCCTGCGCGTGCCGGCGCACGCGGTGGCGCTCGCGCTGCTTGAGGAGCTGAACGAGCCCTTGCTGACGACCACGCTGCAGTTGCCGGGCGACGACGCGCCGCTCACCGAGGGCTGGGAAATCCAGGATCGCCTCGACGAGCAGCTCGAACTGATCCTCGACAGCGGCCCCTGCGGCATCGAACCGACCACTGTCGTTGACCTGACCGGGCCTTCGCCCGAGCTGGTTCGCGCCGGGCGCGGGCCGCTGGCGCCCTTTGGGCTGGATTGAACATGCTCGATATCAATGCGCTGATCCAGACCATCGCCATCGCCGCGCTGCCGGTGGTTTTCGCGATCACCCTGCACGAGGCGGCGCACGGTTACGCGGCCCGCCATTTCGGCGATCCGACCGCCTGGCAGCTCGGGCGCATCAGCCTCAATCCACTGCGTCACATCGATCCGGTGGGTACCGTGCTGATTCCGCTGGCGATCCTGATTTTTTCGGCAGGCAACTTCCTGTTTGGTTACGCCAAGCCGGTGCCGGTGGATTTCACCCGGCTGCGCCAGCCCAAGAAGGACATGCTCTGGGTTGCCGCCGCCGGGCCGGCCGCCAACCTGGCGATGGCCTGTTTCTGGGCGCTGATGTTCAAGCTGTCGTGGGTGGTGCCGGATTTCTTCGCGGTGCCGCTGGCGCGCATGGCCGAGATCGGCATCATCATCAACTGCGTGCTGATGGTCCTCAACCTGCTGCCGTTGCCGCCGCTCGACGGCGGGCGGATTGCCGTCAGCCTGTTGCCGCACCGGCTGGCCTGGCAGTTCTCGCGCATCGAGCCGTGGGGTTTCCCGATTTTGCTGGTCCTGTTGTTCACCGGTATCCTCGGCGACATCATGAATCCTCTGGTGCTCTTCACGGCGCACGCCATCGAATTCCTTTTCGGTCTTTACTAAACGACAACCGCTATGTACGCAGAACGTGTCCTTTCCGGCATGCGTCCCACCGGGGCGCTGCATCTCGGCCATTACCACGGCGTCCTCAAGAACTGGGTCCGCCTGCAGCACGAATATCCCTGTCTCTTCTTCGTCGCCGACTGGCACGCGCTGACCACCAACTACGACAACCCGCAGAGCATCGAAAAGGCGACCTGGGACATGGTCATCGACTGGCTTGCAGCCGGCGTCGATCCCAACCAGGCGACGCTGTTCATCCAGTCGCGCGTCCCTGAGCACGCCGAACTGCACCTGCTGATGTCGATGATGACGCCGCTCGGCTGGCTGGAGCGGGTGCCGACCTACAAGGACCAGCAGGAAAAGCTGGCCGGCAAGGACCTGACCACCTACGGTTTCCTCGGCTATCCGCTGCTGATGAGCGCCGACATCCTGATCTACCGCGCCGACAAGGTGCCGGTCGGCGAGGACCAGATTCCGCACGTCGAATTCACCCGCGAGCTGGCGCGCCGCTTCAACCACATGTACGGTCGCGAACCCGGTTTCGAGGACAAGGCGCGCGACGCGGTCAAGAAGCTGGGCGGCAAGAAGGCTCGCCTCTACGAGGAGCTGCGCACGCGCTTCCAGCAGGAAGGCGACAAGGAAGCGCTTGAGCAGGGTAAAGCCATGCTCAACGAAATCCAGCACCTGTCGGCGATCGACCGCGAACGCCTGTTCGGTTTCCTGGAAGGCACCGGCAAGATGATCCTGGTCGAACCGGGCTACCTGCTGACCGAAGAATCGAAGATGCCGGGGCTCGACGGGCAGAAGATGTCGAAGTCGTACAACAACACGATCACCCTGCGTGAGTCCGAAGAATCGGTGGCCAAGAAGGTCAAGTCGATGCCGACCGACACCCAGCGCGTGCGTCGCACCGATCCCGGCGATCCGGCGCGCTGCCCGGTCTGGCAATTGCACCAGGTGTATACCGACGCGGCGACGCGCGAGACGCTGGCGCAAGGCTGCCGTACCGCCGGCATCGGCTGCATCGACTGCAAGCAGCCGGTGATCGAGGGCATCCTGCGCGAGCAGGCGCCGATGCGCGAGCGCGCCCAGCAGTATCTCGACGATCCGGTGCTGGTCAAGAACATCATTGCCGACGGTTGCGAGAAAGCGCGCGAACTGGCGCGCGAGACGATGCGCGACGTGCGCGAGTCGATGGGGCTGGAATACCACTGATGGCGAGTGCGGCGCTCCGCCACTGCCGCCCGGCGGTTGCCGCATGAACCTTGCGGTCGACCTGCCGCAGGCGACGCTGTTCGAGCCGGTTGCCCGCATCTACGGCGAGCCGCTCGAGACGCTGCCGCAGGACCTCTACATCCCGCCGGATGCGCTCGAGATCATGCTCGACGCCTTCGAGGGGCCGCTCGACCTGCTGCTCTACCTGATCCGCAAGGCCAACGTCGACATCCTCGACATTCCGATGGCGCCGCTGACCCGGCAGTATCTCGATTACGTCGAGGCGATGCGCGCCAGTAACCTCGAACTCGCTGCCGAGTACCTGGTGATGGCGGCGATGCTGATCGAGATCAAGTCGCGCATGCTGCTGCCGCGCCCCAAGCTGCCCGGCGATGACGAGACCGAGGACCCGCGCGCCGAACTGGTGCGCCGGCTGATGGAGTACGAGCAGATGAAGCTCGCCGGTCAGCGGCTGAATGCGATGCCGCAGGCGGAGCGCGAATTCTTCTGGGTCGAGACGCTGGTCGAGAAATCGCTGATCGAACGTCTGCCGGAAGTGTCGGCGGCCGATCTGCGCGATGCCTGGATGGCGGTCGTCCGCCAGGCGCTCCTGAAGCGCAACCACAAGATCAGCCGCGAGGAGTTGTCGGTGCGCGAGCACATGGGCATCATTCTTCGGGCTTTGCAGGAAAAGGGCGGTTTCGTGCAGTTCGAGACCCTGTTCGACCCGGCGATGGGACCGCCCGGCCTGGTCGTGCATTTCATTGCGATGCTCGAACTGGGGCGGGAGAAGCTGATCCGCATCACGCAGACCGAGGCTTTTGCGCCGATCTACGTCAATCTGCGCGACGGCGAAGCGGAGGAAACAATGCTGGAGGAGGGCGATGGCGGCGAGCCTGATCAAGAAAGTGCTTGAAGCGGCACTGCTCGCCACCCGCGAGCCGCTGACGACGCACGACATGAAAAAGCTGTTCGACGAGGAACTGTCGTCGGAAACGCTCAGGAAGCTGCTCGACCAGATCCGTGCCGAATGGGCCGAGCGCCCGGTCGAGCTGGTGCAGCTGGCGTCCGGCTGGCGTTTCCGGACGCGCGCCGAATTCCTGCCTTACCTCGAGCGGCTGAATCCGGAAAAACCGCCGAAATACTCGCGCGCCGTGCTGGAGACGCTGGCCATCATCGCCTACCGGCAGCCGGTGACGCGTGGCGACATCGAGGAGATCCGCGGCGTCGCGGTCAATCCGAATGTCGTCAAAACCCTTGAAGAGCGTGGCTGGATCGACGTCGTCGGCCACCGCGACACCCCCGGTCGACCGGCGCTGTTTGCCACGACCAAACAATTTCTCGATGATCTGGGCCTGCGTAGCGTCAGCGAACTGCCGCCGCTGGAGCAAATCAGCCAGACACTGGAGCTGACTCATGAAAACCAATAAACGTACTCCTTTCCGCGCCCCGGGCGGGGCGGTTGAAGCCCCGGCTGGCGGGCGGCCGCGCCGTGGTGCCGGGCGCAACCAGCCCTTGCCCGCCGGGCGTGCGCCGGATGCCGGCGACGATCTGCCGGACGCCGCCGAGGCGGCGCCCAAGCCGGCGCCTCGGCGGCAGGGCAAACCACAGACCGGGCGCGCCAATCGCGGCAACATCGGCCGCAACGGCAAGCCATTGATCGAGGCCAAGCCGGAGCGTCTGCAGAAGATCCTGGCCCAGGCCGGCGTCGGTTCGCGGCGCGAGATGGAAGAATGGATCGCCGCCGGCAAGGTCAGCGTCAACGGCGAGGTGGCGACGCTTGGCCAGTCGGTGATTCCGACCGACAAGGTGAAGGTCGGCGGTCGCCTGATCAACATCCGCTTCACCGGGGCAGGTGCCCGCGCGCCGCGCGTGCTGATGTACCACAAGCCGGAAGGCGAGATCGTCTCGCGCGACGATCCGGACGGTCGTCCGTCGGTGTTCGCCGCCTTGCCGCGGATGCGCGGCGGGCGCTGGATCGCGGTCGGCCGCCTCGACTTCAACACCTCGGGTCTGCTGCTGTTCACCACCTCTGGCGAGCTGGCCAACAAGCTGATGCATCCGAGCTCGGAACTGGTGCGCGAGTACGCGGTGCGCGTCCTCGGGGAGTTGACTGACGAAGCGCAGCAGCAACTGCTCAAAGGGGTCGAACTCGAGGATGGGCCGGCGAATTTTTCCAGTCTGACCGACGCCGGTGGCGAAGGCGCCAACAAGTGGTACCGGGTGAGCCTGTTCGAAGGCCGCAACCGCGAGGTGCGGCGCATGTTCGAGGCGGTCGGGTGCACGGTGAGTCGGCTGATCCGTGTCCGTTACGGTCCGTTCGTGCTGCCGCCGCAGTTGAAGCGCGGTCGTTGCCACGAGCTTGAGGAAGCTGAAGTCAAGGCGCTGATGCGCGAGCTGGGAGCGCCGAAGGCGGCGCCGAAACCCTGAGCGGGAAGGCCCGTCGGACGGTGGAAAGCGGCGAAAGCAATTGTCGGGAGGGAATAAACCCGTTATAATTCACGGGTTTGTTTCTCCTGCAATTTTGCAGGCATCTTATTTTTCTGAGGTGGGCGTTTCGCCCATTTTTTATTTGTGCCTATGGATTTGAATACGCTGCTTGAAACGACGGTGACCGGCCTCGGCTACGAGCTCGTCGATGTCGAGATGTCGCCCCGCGGCAGAACCATCCGCGTCTTCATCGATGCGCCGGCCAAGGAAGGTGGTATCGATGTCGAAGACTGCGCCAAGGTCTCGAACCAGTTGTCGCGCCTCTTCGAGGTCGAGAACATCGATTACGACCGGCTCGAGATTTCCTCGCCGGGCATGGATCGCGTGGTCAAGAAGGAAGCGGATTTCGCCCGCTTCGCCGGTCAGTCGATCCAGATCAAGCTGCGCATCCCGCACAACAACCGCCGCAACTTCCAGGGGCTGCTGCTCGGCTGCGAGAACGGCAAGGTCGGTCTTCGCCTCGAGAAGGAAGACGTGGAACTCGAATTCAACAATATCGAAAAGGCACGTCTGGTGCCCAAATTCGACTGAAGTCCCTGGAGGTCTTAGCCCATGAGCCGTGAACTGTTGCTGCTGGTCGATGCCCTGGCCCGCGAAAAGAACGTCAACAAGGAAATCGTTTTCGGTGCCCTTGAACTGGCGCTCGCTTCGGCGACCAAGAAACGTATCCACGACGAAGCTGAAGTCCGTGTCGCGATCGATCGCGCCACCGGCAATTACGACTCCTTCCGCCGCTGGCAGGTGGTGGCGGACGACGAATACGTCAACGAATACCTCCAGATTCCGCTGTCGGATGCGCGCAAGGACGACGCCGATGTCGAGGCTGGTGATTATCTGGAGGAGCCGCTGGAGCCGATCGATTTCGGTCGCATCGGTGCCCAGGCCGCCAAGCAGGTGATCCTGCAAAAGATCCGCGACGCCGAGCGCGAGCAGATCCTGCAGGACTTCCTGGAGCGCAAGGAACACGTCGTTTCCGGCACGATCAAGCGCATGGAACGTGGTAACGCCATCGTCGAGGCAGGCAAGATCGAAGCCATGCTGCCGCGCGACCAGATGATTCCGAAGGAAAATCTGCGTGTCGGCGACCGTGTCCGTGCCTACCTGCTGCGCATCGACCGTGGTGCCCGCGGTCCGCAGATCATCCTGTCGCGCACGGCGCCGGAATTCGTCATCAAGCTGTTCGAGCTGGAAGTTCCGGAGATCGAGGACGGTCTGATGGAATTGAAGGCTTGCGCCCGCGATCCCGGCATGCGTGCCAAGATCGCCGTCAAGTCGAACGACCCGCGCATCGACCCGATCGGTACCTGCGTCGGTCTGCGCGGTTCGCGCGTCACCGCCGTGCGCAACGAGATCGGCGGCGAGAACATCGACATCGTGCTGTGGTCGGCCGATCCGGCGCAGTTCGTGATCGGCGCGCTGTCGCCGGCCGAAGTGACCTCGATCGTCGTCGATGAAGAAAAGCATGCCATGGACGTCGTCGTCGACGAGGACAACCTGGCGATCGCCATCGGCCGCAGCGGGCAGAACGTGCGCCTGGCCTCGGAACTGACCGGCTGGACGATCAACCTGATGACCCAGGATGAGTCGGCCAAGCGCGCCGAGGCCGAATACGCGGTGACCCGCGTGATGTTCATGGAAAAACTGGACATCGACGAGGAACTGGCCGACCTGCTGATCGAGGAAGGTTTCTCGACGCTGGAGGAAGTGGCCTATGTGCCGCTCGCCGAAATGCTCGAGATCGACGGCCTGGACGAAGACATCGTCAACGAGTTGCGCAACCGGGCGCGCAATGTGCTCCTGACGGAAGCCATCGCCACCGAGGAGAAGCTCGAAAGCGTCGCCGAGGAC
This sequence comes from Azonexus caeni, assembly GCF_048146105.1. Lineage (NCBI taxonomy): Bacteria > Pseudomonadati > Pseudomonadota > Betaproteobacteria > Rhodocyclales > Azonexaceae > Azonexus > Azonexus caeni. The sequence continues at coordinate 85,718 of NZ_JBKJAD010000002.1, read as the reverse complement.
CTGATCGGTCTCGAAGGCATGACCAAGGAACTAGCGGCCAAGCTGGCCGAACACAACATCAAGACACGTGACGACCTCGCCGAACTGGCGGTCGATGAACTGCTGGAAATCGCCGGCATCGACGAAGCGCGTGCCAAGGAACTCATTCTCAAGGCTCGGGCTCACTGGTTCGAGTGAGCGGGGAGGTAGCAAGTATGTCCGCAACAACCGTTTCACAATTTGCCGTTGAACTCAAGATGCCGCTCGAGGCGCTGCTCGAGCAGCTCAATCGTGCCGGTGTCGGCAAGTCCGGTGGTAGCGATACACTGACCGATCAGGACAAGGCCGGTTTGCTCGACTATCTGCGTCGGGCGCATGGCGATGCGCAGCCGAAGAACAAGATCACGCTGACGCGCAAGCAGACGTCCGAGATCAAGGCGACCGATGCCCATGGGCGGGCCCGCACGGTGCAGGTCGAAGTGCGCAAGAAGCGCGTGCTGGTCAAGCGCGATGTTCCGGATGCGCTGGCGGAGGGCTCTACTGAAGGCCTCGAAGAGCAGGAGCTGGTCGAATCGGCTGCCGATCTGGTGCAGGAACCCGTTGTCGAAACGCTGCTCGAGATGGTCGAGCCGGTCGCTGTTGAACCGGAACCGGAACCGGAAATCGAGCCGGAGCCGCAACCCGAGCCGGAGCCGGAGCCTGTGCCGGAACCCGCAGCGCCGGTTGAAGCCGAGCCGGTAGCCGAGGCTGTCGTCGAAGCCGCGCCGAGCGAAACGCTGGCCGTTCGTCGTCCGCTGGACCGGGCCGCGATCATTGGTGAAAAGGAACTCAAGGCGCGCGAGGAAGAGGCGCGTCGCTTCAGCCGCCTGCGCGAGATCCAGGAACGTGAACTGCGCGAAAAACAGGCCCGCGAAGCCCAGCTGGTGCAGATGCGCCAGCAGGCGGAAGCCGCTGCCGCCGCTGCCAAGCAGGCTGAACAGGCGAAACAGCAGGCGGCTGCCCAGGCGAAGACCGCCGAAGGCGAAAAGGGCACCCTGCACAAGCGTCCGGATGCGCCGAAGAAGGGCGAAAAGGGCGGTCGTGCAGCCGACGATGGCAAGAAAAAGGGCGGTCTGAAGACCCGCGGTTCGGACGTTGGCGGTGGCTGGAAGGACAATCGCCACGGCCACAAGAAATCGCACAAGTCGGACGATGGCCAGGGTAGCTTCCAGGCGCCGACTGAGCCGATCACCCGCGAAGTGCACGTGCCGGAAACCATCTCGGTTTCCGACCTGGCGCACAAGATGGCGGTGAAGGCGACCGAAGTCATCAAGACGATGATGAAGATGGGCTCGATGGTCACCATCAACCAGGTCCTCGACCAGGAAACGGCGATGATCGTCGTCGAGGAAATGGGTCACAAGGCGCTGGCCGCCAAGCTCGACGATCCCGATGCCTTCCTCGAGGAAACCGGCGAGCACAAGGACGTGCCGCTGGAGCCGCGTGCTCCGGTGGTTACCGTCATGGGCCACGTCGACCACGGCAAGACCTCGCTGCTCGATTACATCCGCCGCGCCAAGGTCGCCGCGGGCGAAGCTGGCGGCATCACGCAGCACATCGGCGCCTATCACGTCGAAACCGATCGCGGCATGATCACCTTCCTCGACACCCCGGGTCACGAAGCCTTTACGGCGATGCGGGCGCGTGGTGCCAAGGCCACCGACATCGTCATCCTGGTAGTGGCAGCCGACGACGGCGTCATGCCGCAGACCAAGGAAGCGATCCACCACGCCAAGGCGGCCGGTGTGCCGCTGGTGGTGGCGGTGAACAAGATCGACAAGCCGGATGCCAACCCGGATCGCGTCAAGCAGGAACTGGTTGCCGAAGGCGTGATTCCGGAAGAATACGGCGGCGATTCGCCGTTCTGCCCGGTGTCCGCCAAGAAGGGCACCGGCATCGACGAACTGCTCGAACAAGTCCTGCTGCAGGCCGAAGTGCTCGAACTGACGGCGCAGAAGGATGCGCCAGCCAAGGGCCTGATCATCGAAGCCCGTCTCGACAAGGGGCGCGGCGCGGTGGCGACCATGCTCGTCCAGTCCGGCACCCTGAAGCGCGGCGACGTCGTGCTCGCCGGTCAGGTCTTCGGCAAGGTGCGCGCCATGCTCGACGAGAACGGCAAGCCGATCAACGAAGCCGGGCCGTCGATTCCGGTCGAAATCCTCGGTCTGTCGGATGTGCCGGCGGCCGGCGAGGAAGCCATTGTCCTGGCCGACGAAAAGAAGGCGCGCGAAATCGCCTTGTTCCGTCAGGGCAAGTTCCGCGACGTCAAGCTGGCCAAGCAGCAAGCGGCCAAGCTGGAAAACATGTTCCAGCAGATGGAAGAAGGCCAGGTCAAGACCCTGCCGCTGATCGTCAAGGCCGACGTGCAAGGTTCGCAGGAAGCCCTGGTGCAGACCCTGTCCAAGCTCTCCAACGAGGAAGTCCGCGTCCAGATCATCCACGGTGCGGTCGGTGCGATCAGCGAATCCGACGTCAACCTGGCACAAGCCTCGGGCGCCGTCATCATCGGCTTCAACATCCGCGCCGATGCCGGTTCGCGCAAGCTGGCCGAGAGCTTCGGCGTCGATATCCGTTACTACAACGTGATCTACGACGCGGTCGATGAAGTCAAGGCGGCCTTGTCGGGCATGCTGGCGCCGGAAAAGCGCGAGCAGGTCATCGGCATGGTCGAGATCCGTCAGGTCTTCCACGTTTCGAAGGTTGGCGCGATCGCCGGTTGTTATGTCCTGGAAGGTATCGTCAAGCGCAATTCCCGCGTCCGCCTGATCCGCAATCACACGGTGCAGTGGGATGGCGAACTGGATTCGCTCAAGCGTTTCAAGGACGACGTCAAGGAAGTGCGTTCCAACTTCGAATGCGGTCTGTCGCTGCGTGGCAATAACGACATCCAGGAAGGCGATCAGCTCGAAGTGTACGAAATCCAGGAAGTGGCGCGTTCGCTGTAATGAAGAAGCAGGGACCCCGAGGATTCCAGCGTAGCGATCGGGTCGCGGAGCAGGTGCGCCGCGACCTCGCCGACCTGATCCGTACCGAACTGAAGGATCCGCGCGTCGGCATGATCAGCCTGACTTCGGTCGAACTGACGCCGGATTATGCGCATGCCAAGGTTTTCTTCACCACGCTCAACGCCGAGCACCTGCCCGAGATCGAGCAGGGTCTGAAGCGTGCCGCCGGTTTCCTGCGGCGTGAGCTGGGGCGGCGCATCCATATTCACACCCTGCCAGAACTGCATTTCGTCTACGACAGTTCCCTGGAATACGGCGCCAGCATGACGGCGCTGATCCAGCAGGCCAACGCGATCAGCGACCAGACGCCGGAAGACTAGGCCCGCCATGGAGCCGAGGGTCAGGAAAACCTGGAAACAGGTCGACGGCGTGCTGCTGCTCGACAAGGCGCAGGGCATGACTTCGAACGACGCGCTGCAGAAGGCACGGCGCCTGTTTTCGGCCGCCAAGGGCGGTCACACCGGTACCCTCGACCCGCTGGCCACCGGCCTGCTGCCCCTCTGTTTTGGCGAGGCGACCAAGTTTTCCGCCGATCTGCTCGACGCCGACAAGACCTACGAAGCCGAGCTCCTGCTCGGAGTCAGCACCGATTCCGGTGACGCCGAGGGCGTCGTCACGGCGACTGCCGAGGTCAATCTCACGCCAGCCGACATCGCCCGCGTGCTGCCGCAATTCACCGGCGACATCCTGCAGGTGCCGCCCATGCATTCAGCGCTGAAGCGCGATGGCCGGCCGCTCTACGAACTCGCCCGGCAGGGCATCACTGTCGACCGCGAGGCCCGGCCGGTGACCATTCATGCCATCGACCTGCTGGAATTCGCCGGCAGCCGTTTGCGCCTGTCGGTCAGTTGCAGCAAGGGGACCTATATCCGCGTGCTGGCCCAGGACATCGGCGCCGCGCTGGGCTGCGGCGCACATCTGACTGCCTTGCGGCGGACCCGGGTTGGTGACTTGGTGCTCGATGGCGCCATGACGCTGGCGCAGATCGACAGCATCGAGGAGGGCGCGCGTGTTGCTTGCCTGCGTCCGGTCGATGCGCTGCTGCAGAGCCTGCCCCGGATCGATCTTAGCGGTGAAGCCGAACAGCGCTTCAGCCACGGTAATCCGGTCGACCTGCCGGAAGGCTTGAGCGGCAAGATCCGGGTCTATGCCGGAGACCGCCTGATCGGCGTCGGCGAGCCCGGGCCGGGCCAGCGTCTGTGGCCGAAAAGACTGGTGCAACTGGCGTTGTAAGCTGGTACAATCCGCCGCTTTCCGATCGTGTCGGGAAAAATTTTCCAATTGGCGTTCGCTCTATCAAACCGGGGCTGCGTCGTTTTCATGAAAGAGGGTTTTGAAATGGCCGTTACCACCGAACAAAAGGCGAGCATCGTCGCCGAATACGCACAGTCCAAGGGCGACACCGGTTCCCCGGAAGTGCAGGTCGCACTGCTGACCGCCCGCATCAACGACCTCCAGCCGCACTTCAAGGAGCACAGCAAGGATCACCACTCGCGTCGTGGCCTGCTGCACCTCGTCTCGCAGCGCCGCAAGCTGCTGGACTACCTGAAGGGCAAGGATGTCGAGCGTTATCGCACGCTGATCACCAAGCTGGGCCTGCGTAAATAAGCAGCACGGCGTAGCCACGAAAAGCGGCCCGGAAAATTCCCGGCCGCTTTTTTGTTTTCTTGTTGTCCCGTTGTTTCTTGTTGTTGTGTAAGTTGTTGTTATTGTTGCGTTAATGTGATGAGAGAGAAAGGAAATCAATGTTTAATGTCGTGAAAAAAACCTTCGCCTACGGCGAACACCAGGTCACCCTGGAAACCGGCGAAATCGCCCGCCAGGCCGGCGGTGCCGTTGTCGTCTCGATGGAAGAGACGGTCGTTCTGGTGACCGTCGTCGGTGCCAAGAATGCCAAGCCCGGTCAGGATTTCTTCCCGCTGACCGTCGATTATCAGGAAAAGGTTTACGCTGCCGGCCGCATCCCCGGTGGCTTCTTCAAGCGCGAAGGCCGTCCTTCGGAAAAGGAAACGCTGACCTGCCGTCTGATCGACCGCCCGATCCGTCCGCTGTTCCCGGACGGTTTCTACAATGAAGTGCAGGTCGTCGCCACCGTCATCTCGCTGAACCCGGAAATCGATTCCGACATCCCGGCGATGATCGGCGCTTCCGCCGCCCTGGCCATCTCCGGCATCCCCTTCGCCGGCCCGATCGGCGCCGCCCGCGTCGGCTACATCAACGGTCAGTACGTGCTCTGCCCGACGCTGTCGCAGCTCAAGGACAGCCAGCTTGACCTGGTTGTCGCCGGTACCGAAGCCGCCGTGCTGATGGTCGAATCGGAAGCCGACCAGCTGTCGGAAGAAGTCATGCTCGGCGCCGTCGTTTTCGGCCACACCGAGATGCAGAAGGCGATCAACGCCATCAACGAACTGGTCGAGGAAGCCGGCAAGCCGGAATGGGACTGGCAGCCGCCGGTCAAGGACGAAGCCCTGGTCGCCCGCCTGAAGGATCTGGTCGGTGCCAAGCTGGAAGAGGCCTACAGCATCACCTCCAAGCAGGCCCGCAGCCAGCGCGTCAAGGAAATCTCCGCCGAAGCCGTTGCCGCCCTGTGCACCGGTGAAGAAGGTGCGCCGGACGCCAACACCGTCGGCAACCTGTTCTTCGAACTCGAAGCCGGCATCGTCCGTGGCCGCATCCTGTCCGGCGCGCCGCGTATCGACGGTCGCAACACGCGCACCGTGCGCCCGATCACCATGCGTTCCGGCGTCCTGCCGCGCACCCACGGTTCGGCCCTGTTCACCCGTGGCGAAACCCAGGCGCTGGCTGTCGCCACGCTCGGCACCAATCGTGACGAGCAGATCATCGACGCGCTGTCCGGCGAATACCGCGACCGCTTCATGCTGCACTACAACATGCCCCCGTACGCCACCGGCGAATGCGGTCGTGTCGGTACGCCGAAGCGTCGCGAAATCGGTCACGGTCGTCTGGCCAAGCGCGCGCTGCTGGCCGTGCTGCCGAAGCCGGAAGACTTCTCGTACTCGATGCGTGTGGTTTCCGAAATCACCGAGTCGAACGGCTCCTCGTCGATGGCTTCGGTCTGCGGCGGCTGCCTGGCGCTGATGGACGCCGGCGTGCCGCTCAAGGCCCACGTTGCCGGTATCGCCATGGGCCTGATCAAGGAAGGCAACCGCTTTGCCGTCCTCACCGACATCCTCGGCGACGAAGATCACCTCGGCGACATGGACTTCAAGGTGGCCGGCACGACCAGCGGCATCACCGCGCTGCAGATGGACATCAAGATCCAGGGCATCACCAAGGAAATCATGCAGGTTGCGCTGGCGCAAGCCCAGGAAGCCCGTCTGCACATCCTCAACCTGATGCAGGAAGCTGCCGCCGGCCCGCGTGAAGAAATGTCGGCCTATGCCCCGCGTCTGTACACCTTCAAGATCAATCCGGAGAAGATCCGTGACGTGATCGGCAAGGGCGGCGCCGTGATCCGCAGCATCACCGAGGAAACCGGCACCACGATCGACATCCAGGACGACGGCACGATCACCATCGCCGCCACTTCGGGCGATGCCGCTGCTGCTGCCCGCGCCAAGATCGACGCGATCACCGCGGAAGTTGAGATCGGCAAGATCTACGAAGGCACCGTGCTCAAGATCCTCGATTTCGGCGCGATCGTTTCGGTCCTGCCGGGCAAGGACGGCCTGCTGCACATCTCGCAGATCGCCAAGGAGCGCGTCAACAAGGTCGAAGACTACGTCAAGGAAGGCCAAGTCGTCCGCGTCAAGGTTCTCGAGACCGACGACCGCGGCCGCGTCAAGCTGTCGATGAAGGCGGTTGCCGAAGAAGAGGGCGCTGCCCAGCAGGAACAGCAGCAACAGCAGTAATCGCTTCCCGGCAAAAGCAAAGGGCACCGTGAGGTGCCCTTTTTTCATCCGCCTGCTTGCGCGAAGCGCTTGTTCGGTAAGTCTGTGGCGATTATTTCGCCATTTGCTTTTCCTTCAGTTCGTCGAGCGTCTTGCAGTCGATGCACAGGGTGGCCGTCGGGCGGGCTTCCAGGCGCTTGATGCCGATCTCGACGCCGCATTTGTCGCAGAAGCCGTAATCGCCCTCGTCGATGCGGGCGAGGGTTTCGTCGATCTTCTTGATCAGCTTGCGCTCGCGGTCGCGGTTGCGCAGTTCGATCGCCATGTCGGTTTCCTGGCTGGCCCGGTCGTTGGGGTCGGCAAAGACCGTCGCTTCGTCCTGCATGGTATGCACCGTGCGATCGATGTCTTCGCTCAGTTCCTTTTTCAGGGACTCCAGAATCTTCCGGAAGTGACCGAGTTGCTTGTTGCTCATGTAATCCTCACCAGCCTTCGGCTCGTAAGGAGTGAAATGTTTGTGAAGCAGGTCTTCTGCCATTTTGTGAGCGCTTCCAGTGACGAAAAAAGCGATTAAATATCAGAAAGGCCGGAGTGAAGCAAGGAGAAGTCTTGCTGCGGCGCAATGTGTCGCTGTCATGGATCGCCGATTTTCGCTGCATTGCTGGCGTCGCGGCGATCTCGCTGATACAATCCGCAGCCTTGTCGGGGCGTAGCGCAGTCTGGTAGCGCATCTGCTTTGGGAGCAGAGGGTCGTGAGTTCGAATCCCACCGCCCCGACCATCCTCTTCCGGCGGCAACCCGCGCGCCCGTAGCTCAACTGGATAGAGCAATTGCCTTCTAAGCAATAGGTCGGGGGTTCGAGTCCCTCCGGGCGCGCCATTGATGCTCAATAAAATCAATTGCTTGCGGTTTTTTTGTGACCGCCTTGTGACCCTGATTTATCGTCAATTTGCTTTGCCTGGTCACAATTCTGGTCACAAGATGCAAACATGGCCACGGCCTTGCTCCCGACGTCTGGCGTGGCCGACTTGATCCACCTAGCGTAGACGCGTCCAAGCATGTTGAGGTCGCTGTGGCCCATCTGGCCGGCGACCCAGCCGAGAGGCTCGCCGGCGGTGAGCATCATCGACGCGTAGGTGTGCCTGGTCTGATAGGGTCGGCGGTACCGGACACCGGCCTTGCGCAGTGCAAACTTCCACGGGCCTTGCCTGATGCCCTCATCGCCAGTCCAGGGGTCGTTGGTGCGTGGATCTCGAAAGATATGACCGCCGTCCAGGAAAAAGGTGATCGACTTCTGCCAAGTCAGTGCATTAAGCGCCGGTGGCAGCAGCTTGACGTCGCGCACGCTCTTTCGCGTCTTGGTTGGTTCGGGGGCATCGGCGAATTGGGTCTTTGCCTTGCTCACGCGCACTTCGCTATTGATCCAGTCGATATCGTCCCACGTCAAAGCCACCAGCTCAGACGTGCGCAGGCCCGTCCAGAACGCGAATTCGAACAGGTTCCGGTGCTGTGGGTCTCGGCAGGCCGAAAGAATCGCTTCACGCTCTTTTGCGTCGAATGGATCGACGTCGTCGGTGGTTTTCAGTGCCTCGGCGTTTTCGTACTTCCAGCCGTAAAGCGGATTGGTCTCCAGCAAATCCTCATCGACCGCATCCTGCAGCGCGGTGCGAAGGCAGCTCTGGACGTTGGCCAGCCATTTGTTGCTGCACTCCTGTTTCTGGCACCAGACCTTGATCGATGCCCGCTTGATCTCCGGCAGCAGTATGGGCCCCAGTTCGGTGCGGCTGATCATCGTGACGATCTTGTTGTAGCTCGCCCAGGTGCTGGCCTTCAGCTGCTTTTTCTTGGTCTCGATCCATGTTTCTAGATAGGCCTCGAATTTCAGTCCGGCGCTCTGCGGTCGTTCGGCGAATTTGAAGCGCGCCGGCGAGTCCGGGAAGGTGACCGCGTAATCGAATACACCTCTGGCGATCGCATCGAGGATTGCCGCCCGGTGCTGGGCAACCTTTTTCAGGTTTGTAGGGGTTGGGGGGATTTTGAAGCTCTCGCGACACCGCTCGCCGCGATATCGGAAATCGATCTCGATGCTCGTGTTGCTACGGGAGCGAACCCCGTCGTAATGCTTTGTTCCACCCATTTGTAGTATCCCTCGACATCTACCAGCACATGGCCATCCGGTGCCTTGCGATACTCGCGACCTTCCAGCCAGATTCCGTCGCGAATCTTGGCACGGATGGCCGCTTCGGTGTAACCCGTCTCGGCGCAGAATTGATGGATGAGCTTGTAGCGCACTTTTATTTCAGATTCTGTCCAGCGGGCTGATGACACCGCGCCCGCCTCGGTTGAGGACGTGGGTGTAAATCATCGTGGTCGAAACGTCGGAGTGGCCAAGCAGTTCCTGGACCGTGCGAATGTCAGCGCCAGTAGGTAACGCCGTCATCGCAAGCCCAAGCCGTCTTGTCCGGTGTGGTTGAGGTCGTTGTCACCACGCCCACTTGGCCGTTCTGCATCACGCCAACGCCAGTGCCAACCACAACATCGCCGCGCACATGCTGAACGATCTTGCAGTTGTGCTCGGTCTTGAAGGCGTCCCACTTCTTGCCGTCTTCAATCGCCGCCCAGGCCACAAGAATAATCAGCGCCACGCAAGCAACCGCCAGCGCCGGCCCTATCCAGTCTTCCCAATCGAAGTACATCGCTTTGTCCTTTCCTCGGCTCAGTTGGGCCGAACCAATAATTCCACCGGACCTGCGCGAAAAGCCGCGCAGTCCGGTGAATTCAATCGTTATGCGTCGTCGAAGCAGGCGCAGTGGCATGCTCAATCAACTCGTAGTAGCCAATCATGTAGTCCCAGGCAGCGGCTCTGGCATGCTTTCCTTTCAGCCCACAGCGTTCAGCCTTCGCCAGTGCTGCATCCGTCTGCTTTGGTTCTGCCTTCACAGGCACGAGCTTCCAGCGTTTTCCATCGCCATCAACCCAACATCCGTCTTCCGTCAGTTCAATCTGCATTTCGCGTCTCCACGCATAACATTTCAGTCAACGCGGACCTTCGCGCTTACGCGCTCGGCCAGTTACTGCTAGCGTTCGGCGTCACGAGCGCCACCATGCGACAAATGCAAACGCAACGCCGACAGTGCCGGCCGTCAGTGCTACAAGTCCAAATGCGCCAGGCCACGTCAGGCCGTTTAGAGCAACGATTACTTCTGCCATCTGAAACTCCTTCTCGTTGAAATCATCAGTATTACCAATCGTCGCCGAACCCGTTGGTCAAGCGGACGCGGAATAAACGCACGTCGTTTTCTCTACTGCCCGTCGCCGCGCCCGCTTACCGCTGCGTTAGGCACCTTGATTTCAGGCCCAAGCAGGAACTGAAACACCGGCTCGTCATCCGGGTAGAAAACCGAGCGGAGAAAACCTTCGACGTAATGCGCAGCAGTCATCACGTACTCCATGGGCGCCCACTTCGTAGCAACCATGAAATCAAGCTCCGGCGCTACCCATACCGGAATGCCGAAGTATTTGCCGTGGTGTGTGAAACCATTCGCTACGGCTTCTTTTGCAGTCATGTATCCAAGCATTTCATCTCCTTTGGCCCGCCGGGAAGGACTCGAACCATCAACCCGCCGACTAGAATTCGGTTGCTCTATCCAATTGAGCTACCGGCGGCCTAACATTTCAGTCAACGCGACCTTCGCTACGCTCAGTCGCGTTACCGCCAGCGTTACCCACGCGCCGCTAAAACCCTATCCACTTCGCACGTCGGAATCTTCCCAACAGCATTCATGCGAATCTCTCCGGCGCGCACCAGCTTTTCCACCGTCACATGCGACACGCCGAGCATTTCCGCTGCCTGCTTCTGGCTGACGTGCGACGGCCTAGGGTGCTGCTCGGAAAAAATCTGGATGGCTTTCAGCGCAATGTCGATTTCAGTGATCATTTTTCCGCTCAAGTTCTATCAGGATCATCTCCGTGTTTGCCGCATCCACCAGCGTCTCGCGCGGGATGTTCACCAGCCTGTCTTCGACTCGATAGAGCAGCGCGGCGCATTCTTCGACTTCGTCGAGCGTCATCAAGACGCCAGCCTCAAGCTTCTTCGCCATGCGCTTCATTGGCCAGGTCTCGATGTCAGGCATCAGCCGATCCATCAGAGCCACAAAGCCGTTGATCGCGTGGTCGATGCGCGCGAAATCCTCGTCGGCCCAGTGAATCCGCGTGATAGGGTAGCCACGGAATGCCGCCACCTCGCCGGTACGAATCTCGGCGATCGCATTGCGGATCGGCGCCAGCCATGCCTTGGCCTGCTTTCTGGTCGGCGGGCGCTTCCTGTCGGCCTTGTAACGCTGACATGCGGCAACGTGGCGAAGCTGTGCGCGGGTCATGGGCATTACTCGACCCCCCGGAACGGCTTTGCTTCAAACGTGCTCGTCAGACTCGAGAGGAACTGATCGCACGCGCTGTCGCCAGCGCCGCGGCGAGCCCACAGCGCGGCGTAGGTTGCGCCGGCAGGGCGCTCGGTGTAGCGCTTGCAGTTGGCGCGGCTGGGACAGCTGGTTCCGGCGCAGATGGTGGTTTGTTCTGTCATTCCACACCGCCTTCCTGCGCCCATTCTTCGCGTGCCTCTTTGAGGCACTGTTCGCATGGCTTGACCTTGATAATGTCGCGGCTCCATGAATATTTTCCGCCGAGACTCGCTTCGAGTTGGCTGCCGCATTTCTCGCATTCGATTTCGAAGTCGGTCTTGGTTTCAATTTCGATGCTCACGCTGCCTCCTTCATCTGTCCGGCGGCGCCACCCTCGATCCAGTGCGCGCCGATGTTGTCGAAGCTGATCGCCGGGAGTGCCTTGAGCGTGCCAAAGATCAAGGTGGTGTCGATGTCGCCGTCTGCGGCCATGCCGTCGATCCAGTACATCAAGTCCTCGCGGCCCTTGAGGTCAAGCACGTCGAAGCGGTCCAGGACAAGCAGGCGCAGTCCTGACAGGAACGACACAGCCTCGGCAATCATGGCGTCGGCGCGCCACTTCTCGGATTCGCTGACCAGTGCGTAGTCACGCACGCCGTAGGTAATGGTCATGTCGGCATTGATCTGCACCGGCTCCCACTCTGCATTGGCGGCGCTGAGTCGCAGATGCTCGTTGATCGGATCAAGCGCTTTGGTCAGCAGTTCAGCCGGAATTCCGTCCGGCGCCAGCGCTCCTGCGATGTCCGTCAAGGCCATCACGTCGGCGTGATGTTTCGCGGCATCGGCAATCTGCTTGTCACGACCAGCGGCGATGCGAGCGTTATCCATGGTCTGACGCTCTTCTTCGCGGTACTGGTCGCGGCGCTGCGTGATTTCGCGCAACGTTTTCTCCAGACCGGCAACGTCCGGCAGCGCGGTGCCATGCTCGGCGAGGATGCGGTCGTATTCGGCCTTGGCCGCCTTCGCGGCTTCGAGGTCGCGCTGGGCGTTGGCGACGGCCCGCTTCATCAGGTCGCGGGCCTGCTCATGCTTCGGCAGGTCGGTGATGGCTTCCGGGTCGGGCTCTGCCGGCTTCGAGCCATGCGGCCAACCGTGCAGCCTCTTGTATTCTGCAAGGTGGGTCGATGCGCGGTTCAGAAGCGCCTCGTCGAACTGACCAAAGTATTTGTCGTTGGCGATGGCAACGAATTCGTCTGTCACGGCGGCCAGACCGCGCAGCAGGTATTCGCCGGGCGCCTTCGGGTTCGGCTTGCCGCCGGCACGGGCGCGGGTTTCCTCGACCTTCTTTTCCCAATCAGCAAGCTCGGCGGTGTCGTGATCAAGCCGCGCCTGGATGCGGCCGATCTGCTCGGCCCGGGCGTGCAATTCCATGCGGCGAGACTCAGCCGACTGGCGGCGTGCAATCTCGGACTTGGCGGCGCCGATTTCCTGCTGCAGCTTGCCGATGTCGGCTTCGTCGGCGGCGATCACCCGGCGGATGTCGATCAGCGCCTTTTCAGCATCGGCTGCCGTGCATGCGACGGCTGCCGGCTGCCAGGACGCAGCCTTGTCCTTGCCCCATGTCTCGCCGCCCGTGACGGTCTTCCATGCGGCCTTGGCGTCGCGCGCCTTGGCTGCCGCCTCCTTCTGTGCCGCATCGAATCCGCCACGCAGGAACGGTGCGATCTGCTCGATCTTCTTAGAGTCGAGGCCCTTGTCGAGCATGCGCTGGGTGACACTGGCGCTGTCCAGCTTGATGCCCATCAAACCGAACAGGAAGGTGCGTCGCTCGTTGTCGTCCATGCGGGCGAAGCGCTGGGCGTCGAGGACGTAGGGGAGGGCCGCGGCCTCGCAATGAACGCCCTTGCCGCCGGGAAGGACGACCGAATACTTGCTCTGGTCGGTCATGATGTCGGCAAAGCCGGCATCTGCGCCTTCTGACAGCAACGCGCCGTAGTCCTTCTTGAGGCTGACGCGCACCGGCTCGCCGGTCAGGGCCATGCGGACGGCTTCCTGCACGCTTGACTTGCCGGCGCCGTTCTTGCCGGCGATCAGCGCGACCGGCTTGCGCAGTTCAATGTCGACGGCGCGGGCGCCGAGGAAGTTGCTGGTGGTGATGCGGGTGATTTTCATGCTGCTTTCCTTTCGTCGTTCTCGCCCGTAAGCAGATCGGGTTCGGATTCGAGCAGGCCGCCCAGCTTGGCAATCAGGAAGTTGTAGGCGCGGACCAGTTCGCCGACCATCAGCGCGACGTCCGCGTCGAATATCTGCGCCATGTCCTCTGCCTGATCGTCCTGATGGCGCTTGTCGATCTGCATCAACTCGAGCGCAGCCAGTTGCTTCAGGTGCAGGCTGTCATCGACCTTGAACGACAGGCGGTCATTGAGCGTGACGCCGATCTTGCGTGGCACGTAGCCGTCCGAAATCCGGCGGCGCATGTCGGATTCGTCGAGCGTGGTCCGCTTGTAGGCGATCGCCGGCTTGCCTGGCTCGGCTTTTTCCAGTTCGACGAAATCGTCGACCGTCAGACCAAAGGGAGTCGAACCGAGCAGCCACTGGATCATTTCTCCCGTGATGCGATTCTCGGTCTGGATCATCGAGAGCGGCAGGGCATCCAGCACGCTGCGCAGCGCCTCGATCATCATGTCGGCGCGGGCTGGGCTACTGGTATCGACGATGAAGAACTGTCCGGCGAACACGCCCAGCGTGCGGCGCTTCTGGGTGAAGGCCTTGGGCAGCAATTCTTCAGTGACGCGCTCCTTGAGTTCGCGCATCTGCTTGCGGCCGGGCTTGTAGCCCTGCTGCTTTTCGAGATCGATGGCGCGTGCCTCAACTTCCTCGGCGACAACCGACCCGGGCAACAGGCGGTCTTCAGTTTCCAGGCAGATCAACGTGTGGCCGGAGACGTGGTGCACCAACTCGGCCGTCGAGTGGCTGCATGGCGGCGCAAATCCCATGGTGCGGCCTTCGTTGGCCGAGCATGGGCGGGACGGTCGCCGCGACAGCATCTCGGGATCGAGGCGAAAGCCTTCGGTAACGAGATAGGCAATGGCGTTTTTGAACATGGTTTTCCTGATGAATGGGTGGGGCTACTAGCGGGTGGGAGATCAAGGGAGGGAGATCGCCGCTTTCGCCCCGAAACCTGGTTACTCGAGGCCCAATCCCTGGCCACGCTCGCGGCGCTGGCGGGGAGCAGGGGTAGCGGACTGCTGCTGCGCCTCGGCCATCTCACGGGCGCGGATCGCGGCGATTTCTTCCGGGGTCGGGTTGAAATCGCCTTGCGCGTTCTGTTGCTCGACCTGGCGCAGGGCGTCGTCGTCCGGGTCGCTGGCGGACGGCTTGGCGTCGATGATTTCGCCAGTCGTGGTGTCGACCGTGGTCGTGGCCGGCGCTTCGGCGGCCGGCTTGAGTGATGCGACATCAACCTGGAACGAGCCGTCTGCCATCGGCTTGGCGCCGAAGGTGTCCTGGATTTCCTCGGCGGTCTGCAGGCCCATGCCAAGCTCCGGCGCGTAGGCGCGCTGCCAGAACGCTGCGGCGCGATACACGAACATCTGGTCGGGCATGGTCTTCCACTTCGAACCGTTCTTGGCGTCCCAGCCTTCGGCCTTGACCATTTTCCAGTCGACCCATATGCCGTCGAGGCGTTCGCCGGTTTCGCGCTCGACCGCCCAGGCGCGGCAGCCGTAGTCCATCTGGCCGGGCTCGCCCTTCCACTCGTAGCGCAGCGACGAGTACCGGCCGCAGGCATTGATCGTGGCAACCAGGAACTTGGAGGACCAGCCCGGGGTGCCGTGCACGATGTACAGGTTCTGCATGACCATCAGAGGGTTGGCGCCGATGCGCTGGGCCATGTCCATCGCGATCATGCAGTTGGCGAGGTTGCCCTGGTATTGCTTCGGAACCAGGTCGGAGGATGCGAAGGCCTTGCTGACGCGCTGGATCAGTTCGAATGCCTGCAGGTCGAAGAATCCGGCGCTGACGGCTGGCATCTGTGCCTCGCGCGGGGCCAGCTGCTGCTGGCGCATCTCGGCGAGGTTTGCGGTGTTGGTCGTGGCGTTCATGGTGTTGCGATCTCCTGTTGATTGAATCAGTCGTGGTAATGGCAGCGAGCGCCGTAGGCCGGGCAGTACTTGGCGCTGCAGAGCATGCTTTTCGGGTTGGGCGGGAAAATGCCGTCCTTGAGCATCCGGGCGGCGATCTGGATCAGGCCCGGGTTGTCATCAGTACCCAGCAGCGGGGTCTTCACGTCGGCGACCTCGCCGGTGGCGACCGGGGCGTCCTTGGTGGTCTGCAGGCCGATGATTTCGGCTGGGGCGTCCAGACGTTCGCCGCTCGCCTGCTCGGCCATCAACGTGTAGATGCCCAGCTGAATGTGGTGGCCCTTGGTGACGGCACGCCGGCCGCCGTCGGCGGTCTTCTCGGTGGCCCGGCCGCCGCTCTTGAGGTCAGAGATGCCCTTGCGGCCGTCGTCGGTGATCCGAATGCGGTCGGTCGTTCCGGTGACGCGCACCATGCCGTACTCGGTGCCAATGTCCAGCGCCGCGCAGGCCAGCTCGACGGCGGCGTATTGGCGGGTCGGGCTGATTTCCTGGCAGTAGCGGGTGGTCAGCTTCACGGCAAAGCCGTCGGCCTCGACCGGCGTCAGGCTGTCGTCCCAGGCGACCTCCTGCTCTGGGCTCTGGAGCGCGGCGCGGGCGGTATCGACCGCCGTGACCACGTCGATGTGCTCGCCGGTCAGGCGGGACTCGTCGAAGGCCGCGGTGCCGGCGTGGATCGCGGTGCCGAGGGCGGCATTGCCGGACGACGGCATGCGCAGGCCGACGATGTTCTGGAAATACCATCTGTGCGCGCAGTCGAAGAGCGAAGGCCACGAACTGGCGCGGATGGTTGCCAAGGGCTCGGCCGGGATGCGTTCCGGGGCGTTCATGCGGCACCGCCTTCCGGGTATCCGTCGTGCTTCACGCCGTCGAGTAGGCGGCCGGCGGTTTTCTTTCCGACGCGCTCGACAATGGCGCGCGCGCCGAAACTGGTGAAAGCGCGCGGGTAGCGGTCGGTATTAACGAAGTGACCGGGCTCATGCTCGTAATCCCCATATGCGAATTGCCCAGGGGTCTCGCTCTGCCGAACCGCCGCGGGAGCCCACTCTCCCCACTGCTTGAACAGGAACGGCACGCCAGCTTCGGCGCATTGGTCGCGCAGGGAGCGAGCCCACTGGATGCTCATCGGCCGAGCCTTTGGACCGGACTCGCCGCCGACGACGACCCAATCCAGCCGCGCACAGTATTCGCTGTAGTTGCCGAAGCGCTGCAGCTTCTCACCAGCCAAGGCGTCGAGGCGCAGGGATGGCGGGCTGTCGTCACTGTCGAATCCTTCGTTCCAGTAGTTGCGAGGCACATCCGGCCAGGCTACGCCATCGCACAAATCGGTCAGATCGACCGGCCCGAGCAGAGGCTCCGCGCTGATCCAGCGCACAGCGGCGGGCGTGTCGAGCAGCAGCGGGATACGCTCGTCGGCAGCGTCCTGGTCCTCGACTGAGACGCCGAGCCAGACGTTCTGAAGCGGCCATGCCAAAGTAGAGTTCGGAGCATCAACCATGATCAGGCGATTACGAAGCCGACCACCGTTAAGGCGGGTCACATAGTCCTGCATCCGGTCAGCGCGTTTCGTCAGCACCTGGAATGTGTGCTGTGGGCAAAGTGCCATTGTGATGAACACTTTGTCGATGAACTCGTCCGGCACGTCCGAGTGGAAAAGATCGGACATCGAATTCACGAACACCTTGCGCGGCTTCTTCCAGCGCAGCGGCTGGTCGAGACGGTCTTCGTGCGTCCTAACGTCGGTGAAATCGCGCCCGGCGTAGGCCGGTACCAGGCGCGTCATGCGCGGCCACTCGCGCTCGGCGTAGCAGTGCTTGCAGCCCTGCGAGACTTTCGCGCATCCCGTGACCGGGTTCCATGTCGCGTCGGTCCATTCGATTCCTGTTTTGTCGCTCATACAGCACCTCCTGCGCGCTTGGCGCGCTGAATCTCAAACCGTAGAGCGGCGTAAAAGTGGCGCAGGACGCCTGCGGTTTCTGCATGCCTGCGGGCTGCGTACCATCCCCATCTGGATTCGTTCTTGGCTGCTCGAACAGCCTCAATGACTTGATCTGTTGAGGCCATTACGAACCACCTTCCAGACGCTTGAACTCGACGACCCAAACCCATGGGTCTGCGCCCCATGATCCGGCGCCGTTGATGGACTCCCACAGTTCGCGGAAGCCTTCAGCGTGTGGGCACGATCCGCCGTCAGGAGGAACAAGAACCGGCTCGGCTCCCTCTTTCATTGCATCGGCTTCGCTGATGTCATGCAACCGCTCGACCCGGACGGCGGTTATCTCCAGCAGGATGCGGCTGGCCCAGCGGGGCATGTGGATGGAGGGGCAAGATTTGCGCGAGTACCACCAAACAAAGTCGAACCCGGCAGAGTCCTGCACGTCTTCACCATCAGCGGTGTATGCGCCGCCGTCGTACTCTGGCGCTAGCGGTTCGCCTGTCAGCAGGTTCAACATCGGCCGGCGATGTGTGGCCTCCCGCACCCACAGCCGGTCGCCTGGATGGCCGTAGGGGCAAGAGCGACCGACTTGATCGAACAGGCGCATTAGGTAGGCTGCATCGCCGTCCCATGTCACGATGCTTTTATTTGTGACCATCTGCGGGATCGGCTTCACCACCCGCCGCGTCTGGGTCTTCCGGCCGCCGAGAATGGCGCGCACCATCAGCGCGCTGAAAAGTATCGGGCGCTCTTTCATGCCGCCTCCCGACAAGCCAGACACCCGGCATCGAAACACCGCTGGCAGATCGCGTTGTTGATCTCTTCCTCAGCCTTGGCCTTGGCCAGCTTCGCCCGGTAGTTGTCGGTCATGCCTTCGATCAACCGGCTCAATTGCACGCGCAGGCGATCAGCAACCGCCGGTCGCTGCGCCTCGATCTCGGCATTGATGTTGCACATCAGAACGCCGATGGCTTCGATGGCGGCCGCGTTGAATTCCGGGAACACGTCGCCGACGATTTCCGGGATCGAGTAGTCAGTTTCCATCAGCGCAGATGTGCGGCGATCGATTTCATCGCGGCGACGCTCTGCGTCGTCTATGGCGCGCATGTGCTTGCGCAGGTAGGAGGTGTTTGCGCAGAGTTCCATCATTTTTCCTATGCTTCACGCACGAACCGAAAGGTCCGGCGTAGATATTCCATGCCATTGCGGTTGATAGGCCACTCTTGGAGGATGTCGCCGTTGACATCAAGCACATCTACCCAAAGGTCTTCCAGCTTGTCGCCCGGAACGCCGACCAAGTAGCCAAAGCATTCCATGCGGCGCAAATATAGTTCGCAGCCGGCGCGCGGCCCATTCGGGAACGTGGTGGCCGTGTAGTGGATCGCCACATTATTGACGACACGCACCGGGCGAAGCGCATGCGCCTCCGGCGATAGCAGTTTGTCAATGACGGTCAAATCATCCATGTTCATTTCCAAAGGCCACAGCCTTCGTCATCATGCAAATCGGTCAGAGAACAACATGGCTGAAAGCCTGTGCCAACCGTTTCCTGGACATCCTTGGATGCCACTCCGCGCTTGCAAACGATCACAGTGGTATCCAGCACATAGACCGCCAGAGAATCAGGCAGGCCTGCAATAGCACGCTTCAAGCGCCGCACAGCTAACTGTTCGCCCTTGGTCATGTTGTCCATTTCTTTTCCTCCGTTTTGTTGATTACCGCCTCGCGCTCATTTGCGCGAGTCACGCCATCGCCAGATACGCCAGCGCGCTCGTTCAAAGCTGACCACTTCCTTTTTTGCTCGACGGTCATGATGCTCAGCGCGTGTCGGATGATCAGGTGGGCCGCCTTGAGTTCAGCAAGAAGTTCGGTTTCCACGATCAAACCCCGACAGCCTGCAGGCCGGCGCCGCGCTGCAGCTTGCGAATTTCGGCATCAACCTTGAGCAGCGCCGCTTCGGTGCTGGCGTGCGCCATCGAAACGCGCATGCGGTATTCCGCATCCAGCGGCAGCGCCAGAACATCCATCTGGCCCTGAGCGGTCGCCAAAAGCGACAGGCGCTGCAGGTGAAGCATGAAAAGCTTGAGCATCGCGACAACCTCCATTTGTGGCGCCGCGTTGTCTGCGGCATGGAGGTAGATTAGGCGCACCTAACATCAATGTCAATAGGCACGCCTAATAAAATGCCAAAAAAAACCGCCTTTCGGCGGCTTCGGTTCCTGCTGGTTATTTTCTTGGCTGATCAGATACCGGTTCGATAGGGGCGCCAGCGGCAAGGCCGGTTCCGGTTCCAGAAGCGGTCTGTGATGTCGTGATGTCTACCACGGTTCCGCCAACGATCCTGAACATCACCATGCTCGACCTGACATCCGCACCGCCAACCAGCGGCCCGAAGATCGGAATGAAACTTGCCGGCCGCGCCTGCGCGTAGGCGCCTGAATAGATCAGGTATCGCTCGCCGTTGTGTGAAGTCACGGACGTTGGCCTGCCAAGCGCCGCCAATACCTCGGCCTCGGTAGTTTCTCCGCGCTTGAATTGTTTGACTTGGTCGTCGCTGACCATGACGCCGTTCGAAGCGCAGGCCGATAGCGCAGCCGCCAGCATCAGTGCGCACAATATTTTTGTCATCAGTAATCCTCACTTTTCCACGCTTTCAAGACGCGACCGAACACCTCGAAGTCCATGTCGCGCTTGATCGTCCAGGTTTCATAGGCCTTGTTTTCTGAGATCGCCCGAATGCCTTCGCCGGGAATGCGCTGCAGGCGCTTGATGAATCCTTCATTGCCAACTCTGAAGAAGTAGATCCCGTCGAAATCAACCGACTTGACGCTGGAGTCGATAAGCAGCGGATCGCCCGGTTCATACATCGGCCGCATTGAGTCACCGAACCCGGTCACGATGCAGAGATTATTCGTTCCGGTGTGAGACCTGACGTTTTTCGCTATCCATTCCTGAGACACGCTCCAGCTCTGAATCACCCCAGGCTGGTCACGTAACAACAACCCCGCGCCCATCGATCCCCCGGCGTCGAACTGGTTTATGACGACTTGGTCGCCAGCCGGTTCTTTTGCCGGCCGCCCGGATATTGAGTATGCATCACCGCTGCCGCCGGTGGTATCTGACGAAGGTGATAGTTCGTTCTTGTTGCCCCTGCCTTTGCTAATCCACATCGGATTCAGGCCGAAACGTTTCCCGAGCCGCGTTGCCGGCTCTATGCCGAGCGATTTTGTTCTTCCGCTCAGCCATTGCGACACGGATGGTGGTGTTACGTCAGCAATTCTTGCCAGTTCGGAAGGCGAATTGCCGCAGAGTTCTAGAAGGTATTTGGCGCGTTCGGCAAGGGTTTTCATTAGGCAATCCTACCTTTCAATTAATTAGGTGTGCCTTGACACGGCGATTAGGTGCGCCTAACATCATGTCCAACGAACACGCAAGGATCACCATGAACGCAAGCGAAATAATCGACCGACTCGGCGGAACCGCAGAAGTGGCGCGGCTTTGCGAGGTCGAGCAGCCATCTGTTTCTGAATGGAAGAAGCGAGGAATCCCCCGCGCCCGCCTGATGTTCCTGAAGCTGGCGCGCCCGGATGTTTTCGAGCAGTCCGGCGATGACGCCGAAGCCGAGCAGAAGGCCGCCTGAAATGCTGTCTTTTCCCATCTCGGACACCTCTTTCATCTGCTTTGACGATTCCAGTATCGACGCCGGCCCCGGCCGTCGATAGGCGAACCCCAGGAGGCAATCGCATGAGAATTCAGAACCGCCCCGCCAAGCACATCGACCGCAGCTTTTTCCTGGCGCTACAGGCTGACGCCAAGGACTACCCTGGCGGTATTCGGGCGCTCGCCGAGCTGATCGGCATCAACCCGACCACGCTCGCCAACTGCCTGAACCCAGACAACGACACGCAGCCGCCGTCGCTGGCCGTGCTTCTCGAGATCATCAAGGTTGCTCAGGCGCGCCGCGCAGTTTTCTCGCTGTGCCAGATGGTCTGCCAAGTGCCGATGGATTTCGAGATGGCGCACCGGTCACCGGCCGAGTCGATCCGGCTGTTTCTGACGCTGATGCACACCGTCGGCGACGTTCTCGGCAAGGGCTCCGAGGCGGCCAAGGACGGCCGCTTCGACAGCGACGAGCGGGCGATGCTTGAGCCGCTGCTTCTCGGCTTGATGCGCTCCGCTGGCGAGCTACTTCAATCGGTGCGGGGCTGACATGGCGCTCACCGCGAAAGCCGCTGCCGTCAAGGTTATCGACAAGATCGAGCGCGCAGTAAAGCCGATCAAGCTGGCCGTCTTCGTCACGCCGGAGCGCGACAGCGTCGAGTGGTCGATGTTTGGCACAGCGCTTTGCGCCAGACGAATGGAAAAGCGCCCCGGTGACCTCGCCGGGATCTACGAATTCGGAGCAACAGGCGCCCAGGTCGAAGCAGACCTGAAATTCATGGGGATGAAGTGATGGATTTTCTCGAGATTGGTTTTTGGGGGGCGGTGGTTTTGCTGTGGTTCGCGGCGGCGCTTGAGCTGCGCGACGACTACATGAATAACCGCGGCGGAGCGGCGGAATGAGCATCTACTACCGCGGCGAGCCAGTCGCTAACCAGCAGCTTCGCGACAACACAGCGAAGCGCGCCGGAAAGATGCTTGGCGTCACGTCGACGCCGAAGCGCTGCCGCTTCGTGCGGTGCGGAAAGATGCGGACAGAGGCTACTGGCGAGCACGCCAAGGCCGGGTTTGTCTGCCACAGGTGCGGAAATGATTGATCTATCCGCCGATCTGTTCAGGGAATTCAAGATTGCCATTGCTCGCCGCCTGATGGTTGCTGGCTACTTAATTGCTCGCCGATCAAGCGCCTGGATGACAGAGCTAATCAACGGGAGAAGCGACCGCCAGGTCGAGCGAATGGAATCCGACAAGGGGATTCTGTGATGGCGAACCAATGGTTCCGCATGTACGCAGAATTTGTAACCGACCCGAAGGTTCAGATGCTTTCTGAAGCTGACCAGCGCCGTTACATCATGTTGTTGTGCATTAGGTGTAACGGACATGTAACGTTACACGACGAAGAAATCGCGTTTCAACTTCGCGTCAGCGCCGATGAATGGGCTAAAACAAAGGCCGTTCTTGTTGGCAAAGGACTGATCGACGAAGGCGCAAACCCCGTCAATTGGGATAAGCGCCAAATGCGCTCAGATTCAAGCGCAGAGCGGGTTGCAAGGCATCGAGAGAAGAAGAAAAACGCAGATGTAACGTTACAGAAACAGGTAGCTAACGGCCTAGATACAGATACAGAAGAGAGTAAACAATCCTCTAACGAGGATTGTGTCGCCAGCAAGCAGGCGACGAACTGCCCTCACCAAAAAATCATCGATCTCTACGGATCGCACCTTCCTGGTCTGCCTTACCCGAGGATTTGGGAAGGCCGGCGGCAACAGAACCTTGCGTCTCGGTGGCGATGGGTTCTGACGGCAAGGAAGCCAGACGGCGCACGCTATGCAACCGACACCGAGTCGGCACTGAGCTTCTTTGACCGTTTCTTTGCCTACGTCTCGAGGTCGGATTTCCTGACCGGACGCGACGGTAAGTGGCAAGGCTGCGACCTTGGCTGGCTGATGAAAGCCGAGAACTTCGCCAAGGTTCTGAGCGGCAACTACGAGAACAAGGAGGCCGCGTGAGCAACCTTTTTCACGTCGAGTCCGAGCAATCAGTTCTTGGGGCGCTGCTGCAAGACCCGGCGGCAATTGACCGCATCGACTGGCTGACCGAAGGTGATTTTTACCGCGAAGACCACCGAGTGATTTTCCGGGCAATCTCGATGATGATCGCAGAGCGCAAGCCGGTCGATGTGATTACGGTTGCCGAGTTTTTGGAATCGTCAGGCGTCGATTCAGATTACGTCGGGCTTGCCTATCTCGGCGAGTTGCAGATGAACACGCCGAGCGCCGTGAGCATTGCAAGGTACGCTGATGTCGTGCGCGAACGCCGATTGTTGCGAGACTTGATGGCTGCTTCAGAAACCATCTCTAGCCTTGCTGCTGCGGACTCAACAACTCCGGCAGCGGAGCGCATCGACGAGGCCGCAGCAATGGTCTATGCGTTGTCGGAGTCGGCAGACATTGGCGATAGTGAGTCGGTCACGATCGGTTCCGTGCTCAGCAAGGTCGTTCAGTCGGTTCAGGAGCGGTTCGATAGCGACGGCGGTATGGCAGGCATGTCCAGCGGCCTGGGCGACCTGGACGCCAAGACCAACGGTTTCATGCCCGGAGACCTGGTAATCATCGCCGGCCGCCCATCGATGGGTAAGACTGCTTTGGCGCTCAATATCGCCGAGCACGCAGCCATTGAGGAAGACAAGGCTGTCGTCGTGTTCTCGATGGAAATGCAGTCGGAGCAGCTTGGAATTCGCTCCGTCTCTTCTGTCGGACGGGTAGGCCTGAATGCGCTGCGAACCGGGAAAATGACCGACGACGATTTTTCTCGCATGAGCTACGCGGTCGGCAAGCTCTACAAGTCGAAGCTAGTCATTGATGACCGCGGCGGGTTGTCTGTGATGCAGATGCGATCGCGCTGCCGGCGCGTTGCTCGAAAGCTCGGAAGCGTCGATCTTGTTGTCGTCGACTACATCCAGTTGGCTGCTGCGAATCTCGGGAAGGCGGCAAACCGAGAGCAGGAGGTGTCAGCGATTTCTCGAGGCCTGAAGGGCCTTGCAAAGGAATTCAACTGCCCGGTAATCGCACTTTCCCAGCTTTCACGGAAAGTCGAAGACCGGGCGGATAAGCGCCCAATGATGTCCGACTTGCGCGAATCCGGCGCCATCGAGCAAGACGCAGACCTGATCTTGATGATGTATCGGGACGACTACTACAACAAGGATTCAGCGTTCAAGGGGATGGCGGAAATCATCATCTCGAAGCAGCGCATGGGCGAGACCGGCTCTGTCATCGTTGGCTTCCAGGGCGAGTATTCGCGCTTCAACAACTTGGCACCAGAGGACAAGGCGGCGGCCTACCGTGCAAGCGAAACAAAGGTCGCGCCAAGGCGTGGTCGAGGGATGGAGTAAGCGCGATGACCGACCTCTTCGAATCCATGACAGAGCACCACGCCGAGCGCCTGGCGATCATGCAGGAATCCGGCGTCGAGAATGCCGAGCAACTGGCCGCCGAAGATCTTCATCGCTGCGAAATCAATGACGTGATGCTTCGGTACTACCCAAAAAAAGGCGACAAGGCCGCCGAGTATTTCGACAAGGTCGAGAAAAGCCGCGGAAAGCCCGCCGCTGACCGGTTGCGCGATGACGTTCGCGCAGCCTGGAAGCAGCGGCGTTTTGAAGAGGCGGGGCAGGCATGACCGAAACCAAAATCCTCCAAATCCTGACTGCATGGCAGACATCAATGCAGCTATGCGAAGAGCGCATGGATCAGCTTGCAGCAGTCGCCGGCCCGGTGGTCGAAAGCCCACTCGGTGATGCCGTCTATGGGCTTATGGGCGCCTACACGCGCCAGGTAGCGGATCAAATCGGCTGGGATTGGGGAACGCTCGAGTCATGGTGGTGTGAAAACCACTTCGGCGAGCGTCCGTTGAACATCGGGTTCGTCGGCCAGGAAATGCGGACGGTGGCGACAGTCGAGGAATTGGCGGCGTTCATTGCAGAGGATCTTGCGAGAGGCGAGCCATGACCGACGCTCGCTACTGGCGCCAGGTCAGCGACTACGCCTGGCAGTGCTCGCCTTGGACGGTGTGCAGCGTCAGCACCAACGGTGTTGTCAGCTTCGAGCTGTGGCACGAAAAGCGGCCGCGTGCTGTTGGGCGTCACGCATCGAAGGAAGAGGCGTTTTCTGCGGCCAAGGAAGCCGAGGAAAGGGGAGAGGGATGAAAGTTCAATTCGTGGTTCCCGGTACGCCGGTTGGAAAGGGGCGTCCAAAGTTCGCGAGGCGTGGCAACTTCGTCAGCACCTATACGCCGGAGAAGACGGCGAGCTATGAAAACCTTGTAAAAGTCGCCGCACAGTCGGCAATGAACGGCGCCAATCCTTTCAAAATCGCCGTCAGTTCGACGATCACAATCCGCCTGGTACCTCCGGCTAGCTGGTCGAATAAAAAACGAATGGCAGCGATTTGTGGAGATTTGCGTCCGACAAGCAAGCCCGACATCGACAACGTCGTGAAGGGAATCTTCGACGCAATGAACAACATCGTCTTCCTCGACGACAAGCAGGTCGTCGAATTGACAGTGCGCAAGGAATACGCGGAGCGCGCCGAGGCCGAGGTGGAGGTGCGTGCGCTGTGAGCATCCTGCCTTCTCACCAATACCGCGACCCGCTCGCAGTCCTGATCGCCAAGGAAAACGCGATCGAGAAGCGCCTGAAGGGCTGCAATGGCTGCGCCCGTCTCAACATCGACGCCTCTGGCGCCACGATCATCGCCAACTGCGACCGCGGGCGAAAGGTCGGCCGCAAGGGGAAATGCTCCCTCTGGAAGGAAACTGAATGAAGCGAGAAGAGATTACCCCCTTGTTTCGGTCCGGTCACGACGCGTGCCGGTTCGCCTACGCCTACTCCAGCCAGCAGTACGCGATGACAGCGCTGGCAAAGATGATGAAGGGCGGCCCTTGCGGAAGCGGGCGCGGACTCGTTGGACTGGACGGAGCAGCCATCGCCGGGACGGTCAAACGGTACGTCGAATCCATGTCGTTCCCCGCACCGCTTGCCATCGCATGCCGGCACGAACTCAACCGCGAGAAGTTGCTGCAGTACGCGATGCTGCTGGTTCAATTCGTCATGCCGGCGCTCGGTACCGGCGGCCACAACCGGCGGATGGTGCATGCGCTGGTATGCCTGTACTTCGGCATCCGAGACGCAAACGGACACAAGATCAAGCTTGCCGACCTGTGCGACAAGTACGACATGTCTGCCGACACGATGACGCGGCGGAAGTCGGCAGCGTTCAAGAGGCTGCGCGAGATCGAGAGCGCGGCTCAGGTGGCGATTGACGAGAGGCTGAAGGATGGGGGGCTTGTGGAATGATTCAGTGGCGATTCAACTTGCGGAATTTGATGTTCTGATTTACGCTGTTTCACATACCGTACCAGTCGTGCGCACAGAACCCGCGAAGCGAAAGCAACGCGGGTTTTTTATTGCCTGTGCGGGGCGCCTTGAGGCATGCACAAGGCAGGTAATCCGATGACGGTACGCGATAACGGCGTGCCAGAAGGACGCGGGAAAACGCCTAGGCTCGCGGAAAATCTCTAGGCCGTGAAAAGGCCGCCTTGCCAGCGGATACGTCGTGCATGACGAGCGGACACATATGCGGGGATTGGCACCATCCCGCCGGACAGCGTAACCGGCATTAACACGAAAGGCGGTTGCGACAAATCGAGAGATTGCCGATGCGTCGGCTAGGTAGCCGCCTCACGTGTTGAAGCATCAGCATCAGCAGTGAAGCCGCTCCGGGCAAGTCACGGAGATATGTCGGAGAACCGATGGAGTCGTACGGCCCGGACGTAGCAGGGCCGGCACACAACCCGCATGGAATCCATAGCGGGTTTTTTTGCACCTACTCCATGCCAAGACGAACAAAGACACCGTGCCGTCATCGCGGGTGTCCTGAGCTTGTCGATATTCCTGGCTACTGTGCCAAGCACGCATCAGAAGGCGCCGCATGGAAGAAGCGGAACAACGCACCGAAGCGCATAACCGGGCGCAGATTGCAGAAGCTGCGGGATCAACTCTTCGCAGACGATCCTCTGTGCGCTGAGTGCAGGAGACACGGAATGATCACGCCTGCCACGCAGAGGGATCACATCATCCCCCTGTCAGAAGGCGGCACCGATGACATAAGCAACATCCAGGGGCTGTGCCACGACTGCCACAAAGCCAAGACTGAGCGCGAATCTCAGCGCGGACGAGTGCGGGGAGGGGTGGGGCAAATCTTTGGATAAATGCTCTTGGAAACCGGCCGCTCAATCCTTTTTTTACGCCCGCGAATTTAGAACTTGAGGTGATCCACCATGCCAGTAGCCCCGGGCCGGGGCCGCAAGCCGAAGCCGGTAGCGCGCAAGGCCGCAGCGGGGAACCCTGGCAAACGCGCCTTAAACAAGGCCGAGCCGAACTTCGGAGAGCTTCGCAACATCGATGCTCCTGTCTGGATGGATGGCCCGGCGCGCGACCTGTGGGAATTGCTCGCGCCGCAGTTGTGCGAGCAGCGAATACTGCAGATGACAGACGTTCAGAACCTTGAGGTTTATTGCTCTGCCTACGGCCGGTTCCGGCTTGCTGAGAACGAGGTTGCAATGCGCGGGCTCTTGGTCACCGACGACCACGGCAACCTGAAGAAGAATCCGGCGGCGACCATCATCAACGAAGCTGCTCGCCAGATGGCGACATTCGGTGCGCTGCTTGGCCTTGATCCGTCAAGCCGGCAGCGTCTGGTCGGTGCAAAGCCGGCAGGCGACGGAAACCCGTTCGCGGCTTTGCTCGGAGCCTGATGCATGGCCGAGGCTAAGCACCGCCTGGTTGCGGCCGGGCTGAAGTTCGCCCGCGATGTCGTGCGCGGAAAGATTCCAGCCGGCCGCTACGTCGTTCTCGCGTGCAAGCGCCACCTTGACGACCTTGATCGCCAGCGCGACAAGGACTTCCCGTACCGGTTCGATCCCGGGGCGGCTGAACTGAAGCTGCGGCTGATTGAGCTATTGCCGCACACTAAGGGCGAGTGGGCTTTCAAGCGCCAGCTTGTGACGCTAGAGCCGTGGCAGTGCTTTGGCCTGATGGCGACGTTCGGCTGGCTGAAGAAGGGAAGCGGCCTGCGCCGCTTCCGCGAAAGCTACTGGGAAGTGCCGCGCAAGAACGGGAAGTCGGTGGTCGCCGCAGGCGTCGGAATCGGGATGTTCGTTGCCGACGGTGAATCAGGCGCGGAGGTGTATTCCGGCGCAACGACGGAAAAGCAGGCCTGGGAAGTATTCAGGCCGGCGCGGCTGATGATCAAGCGCTCTCCGCTGCTGGTCGAGCATGCCGGCATCGAGGTCAACGCCTCGAACATGAACCTTCCGGCAGATGGCAGCCGGTTCGAGCCGATCATCGGTACGCCAGGCGACGGTGCGTCGCCGTCGTGCGCCATTGTCGATGAGTACCACGAGCACCAGACCGCGGCGCTGTACGAGACCATGCTCACCGGCATGGGGGCGCGCCGTCAGCCGCTGATGTTCATCATCACGACGGCCGGCGCCGACATCGAAGGTCCGTGCTACGACAAGCGGCGCGAGGTTGTCGAGATGCTGGAAGGCACCACCGACAGCCCAGAGCTGTTCGGCTGGATCTGGACGATTGACGAAGGAGACGACTGGACCGATCCGAAGGTATTGGCGAAAGCGAATCCGAACATCGGCGTCTCTGTCTATCGGGAGTACCTGGAGAGTCAGCAGCAGCGCGCAATCAAGAATGCGCGCTTTGCCAACACTTTCAAGACGAAGCACCTGAACGTCTGGGTGACCGCGAAGACCGCGTTCATCAACATGGAGGCGTGGTGGTTTTGCGAAGATCGATCGCTGACGCTTGAGCAGTTCGAGGGCCAGCAGTGCATTCTTGGCTTCGACCTGGCACGCAAGCTCGACATGAACAGCATGGCGCGCCTGTTCTGGCGCGACATCGAGGGAAAGCGTCACTACTACAGCGTGGCGCCGCGCTTTTGGGTGCCGGAAGACACTGTCTTCAACAGCGAGAATCGCCGGATGGCAGAACGGTTCCAGGGGTGGCTGAACGCCGGCCTATTGGTCGCGACTGACGGCGCCGAGATCGACTATCGGGAAATCCTCGCGGAGGCGGTCGAGGCCAACAAGGCGGCGCCGGTTCTGCAAAGCCCGATCGATCCGCACGGTGCGACGAACCTTTCGCACCATTTGGACGACGAAGGTTTGACACCGATCACCACGGTGCAGAACTACACGAACATGTCCGACCCGATGAAGGAACTGGAAGCCGCGATCATGTCCGGCCGGTTCCATCATGACGGCAATCCAATCATGACGTGGTGCGTTGGCAACCTGATCGCCAAAACACTTCCAGGAAACGACGACGTAATGCGCCCGATCAAGCAGGGCGTCGAGAACAAGATTGACGGCGCTGTGGCGCTGGTCATGGCAATCGGTCGAGTGATGTTGCGTGAAGCAGAAGATCAGATCGACCTTGAATCATTCTTCAGAAACCCGGTGCACGGATGACGACACAGACGAAACAACCAGGCCGGATCAAGGCGGCGATCCTTGACTGGCTCGGCGTCCCGGTCGGCCTGACTGATCCTGAGTTCTGGCGCGAACTGTCCGTGTCGTCGTCAGCATCCGGACAGTCCGTGACGGCTGACAGCATGTTGTCTTTGTCTGCTGTGTGGGCCTGCGCTCGGCTGATCAGCGAAACCATCGCGACGCTTCCGCTCTCGATGTACGAGCGGACAGCGAGCGGGAAGCGCATCGCAACGCAACACCCGCTGCACGTTCTTCTGCACGACATGCCGAACGCCGATACGACGGCGGCTGTGCATTGGGAGGCGACCGTCGCCGCGATGCTTCTTCGCGGGAATGCGCGGGCTGAGAAGCTGATGATCGGGAATCGCCTGGTCGGCCTTCAGTTCCTCAACCCGAGCCGATTGTCGATCACCCGTGGGGCGGATGGGAAGTCTGAATATCGCTACACCGAGTCGAACGGCAGGCAGCGCATCATCCCAGCCGACCGTATCTGGAACATCCCAGGCTTTTCTCTGGACGGGAAGTCCGGCGTTTCAGTGATCGCCTACGGTGCCAACGTATTCGGCGCTGCGCTGTCGGCAGAGCAGGCCGCATCCGGGACTTTCGCCCGTGGCTTGATGCCGACGACTTGGTTCAAGTACCCGAAGACGCTGAAGGACAACCAGCGCACTGAGGCGCGGGAGTTCATCGAGACGCGCTTGAGCGGTGCGATCAATGCAGGCAAGCCGGCCATCCTCGAAGCCGAGATGGAAGTCGGCACCATCGGCATTGATCCCGCTGATGCGCAGTTGCTTGAGTCTCGCGCCTTCTCTGTCGAGGAAATCTGCCGCTGGTTCCGCGTCCCGCCGTTCATGGTCGGTCACTCTGAGAAAAGCACGAGTTGGGGAACCGGCATCGAGCAGCAGATGATCGGCTTCTTGGCCTTCACCCTCGGGCCGTGGCTGCGCCGCATCGAGCAGTCGATCAGCAAGGATTTGCTGTCGCCGGTTGATCGCCAGCGCTACTACCCGAAGTTTGCTATCGAGGGCCTGCTGCGCGCCGACTCAGCCGGCCGCGCCGCCTTCTACAGCGCGATGGTCAATAACGGCATCCTGACCCGCGATGAAGTGCGCGAGCTCGAGGACCGCGAGCCGATGGGCGGGAACGCCTCGGTGCTGACCGTCCAGACCGCCCTGGCGCCGCTCGACACGCTCGGCAACAGCACCGCCGACCAGCAAGCCCGCGCCGCCATCTCGGCGTGGCTCGCCGAAAACTAGGAGACCAACCCATGACGATCAAGACGCTTCCGGCCACCCCGGAGGCCCGCCCGCGCTCGGGCGTCAGCAGCCAGATCTCGCCGCGTGCGCTCGCCAGCTGGGACGCATCGATCCGGGCGGCCTCCGCCGAAGAAGACCGCAGCATCGGCATCTATGACGTGATCGGTGTCGACTACTGGACCGGCGAAGGCGTCACCGCCAAGCGCATCG
Organism: Azonexus caeni; assembly: GCF_048146105.1. NCBI lineage: Bacteria > Pseudomonadati > Pseudomonadota > Betaproteobacteria > Rhodocyclales > Azonexaceae > Azonexus > Azonexus caeni. The sequence continues at coordinate 54,678 of NZ_JBKJAD010000002.1, read as the reverse complement.
CCTCGGCGCTGCGTTCCCTCGGCAAAGGCCCGGTCACGGTCAACGTCAATTCTCCCGGCGGCGATCTGTTCGAAGGCCTGGCGATCTACAACCTGCTGCGCGAGCACGCCGGCGAAGTCACGGTGCGCGTCCTCGGCGTCGCGGCATCTGCCGCATCCATCATCGCCATGGCGGGCGACAACGTACAGGTCGCCCGTGCCGGCTTCCTGATGATCCACAACGCATGGGTGGTCGCCGCCGGAAACCGCAATGATCTGCGCGACGTGGCCGACTACCTCGAGCCCTTCGACGCGGCGATGGCCGACATCTACGCTGCCCGCACCGGGGACGATGTGAAGTCGATCCAGAAGCTGCTTGACGCCGAAACATGGATTGGCGGATCCGATGCGGTCGACCGCGGATTCGCCGACGAATTGCTGCCGTCCGATCAGGTAGGCCATGACGGTGCTGCAGCCAAGGCCGCCGCCGTGCGCCGCATCGAGTCGGCGCTGCGTGCATCCGGCATGCCGCGCAGCGAAGCGCAAAAACTGATTTCCGAGTTCAAGTCCGGCCTGAGCGATTCGGCTGGAAACGGCGTGAGCGATTCCGCCGACCGTGGGCATACGCCCAATTCGACCGCCGAAGTTGTGGCGCTCGATGTCCTCAAGTCGTTCATGTCATAGGAGCAACACAAATGCAATTCAATCTCAGCCGTTCCCAGTTGTTCATCGCTGCGGCGGCCATCATGGCGTCCGTTCTCTACTCGCTTGGCATCTGGCAGCCCGGCGCAGAAGCACTGGCCTTCGGCCTGCTCGGCACGACTGGCGATGTCGCCGACAAGATCAAGGCCGAACTGTCACGGATCAGCGACCAGATCAAGACCCAGGCAGAAGCCGCCGAGAAGGAAATCAAGGCGAACGCCAAGCTGTCCGAAGAAACCCGCGCATCTGTCGACAAGCTGCTGACCACGCAAGGCGAACTGCAAGCCCGTCTGCAAGCCGCCGAGCAACTCGTCGTCAAGCTCGAACAGGGCGGCGGCGGCTCCAACGCGCCGCGCTCGATGGGCGAGCAGATCACCGCGTCCGAAGAGTACGCCGCGTTCGCCGCCAACCCGCGTGGCTCGTTCCGCATGGGCGTCAAGGCCGCGATCACTGAAGGCGCTGCATCGGCTGGCGATCTGATCGTGCCGCAGCGAGTGCCTGGCATCATCACGCCGGGCCAGCGCCGCCTGACAATCCGCGACCTGATCAACTGGGGCCGCACGACCAGCAACAGCATCGAGTTCGCCCGCGAGCTGGTCTATACCAACTCGGCGAACGTCGTGTCGGAAAACCCGAACAGCAACAAGCCGGAATCGAACATCACCTTCGAGGCCGACACCGCGCCGGTGGCCACCATCGCGCACTGGATTCCGGCGTCGCGCCAGGTGCTGGCCGACGTGCCGCAGCTGCAGTCGTACATCGACGGCCGCCTGCGTTACGGCCTCAAGCTGAAGGAAGAGGCGCAGCTGCTCAAGGGCTCCGGCGTCGGCCTAAACATCGACGGCATCTACACCCAGGCTACCGCCTACCTTAACCCTGGCGTGTCCGTGCAGGCTGAAACCCGCATCGACCGCCTGCGCCTGGCGCTGCTGCAAGTCGAACTGTCCGAGTATTACGCCGACGCCATCGTGCTGTCGCCGATTGACTGGGCGTCCATCGAACTGCTCAAGACCACCGACAACGCCTACCTGTTCGCCAATCCGAGCATGGCCGGTATGCCGTCGCTCTGGGGCCGCAACATTGTCCCGACGCAGAGCATGGATTCCGGCGACTTCCTCGTCGGCGCCTTCGGCGGCGGTCAGGCGGTGCAGGGCTGGGACCGCGAAGACGTCAGCGTGGCGATCAGCTACGAAGACCGCGACAACTTCGTGAAAAACATGGTCACGATCCTCTGTGAAGAGCGCGTCGGCCTGACCGTGTATCGCCCGTCCGCGTTCGTCAAGGGCGACTTCGACGACATCATCGTCGCTTCTTAATCATCCTGAAACCGGCGGCGCTTCGGCGTCGCCGGCATAGAGGACAGAACATGCCATATGTGATTGCTCTGCAATCTTTCGACCACGGCCAGCGCCGATCCAAGGGCGCCCGCTTCTATGCGAGCGACCGAGAGGCAGAAAAGATGCGCCGCAAAGGCCTGGTCATGATCGATGCCTCGCTGCTGCAAGAAAGCCGCCCCACCAAGCCCGCTGGCGTACCGTCGTCTGCATCGCAAGCGGGCCAAGCCTTACCGCAGACGATGTTGCCCGAGTCAAAGCCTGGCGCGAAGCGGGGACGGAAGAAGACAGTCGCGGCGTAATCGTAACCAATACGACATTCCAGGCTGCGCCGTGGGCGGACGTGCTGTACGCGATGGACAAGCCTTGGTGGCAGAAGTATCACAAGGAAGTCGAGGCCGGGTTTGAAGGCGAGAAAATCGCGCCTATTTCCGGATGTTACAACGCCCGCCGCGTTCAATTCGGATATGGAGGAAACAGCGGAGCCGGGGCGCTGGCCCTAGCCGCGCACTTCGGCGCTCGTCGCATCGTCATGCTTGGCTATGACTGCAAGTATGCAGCCGACGGCAAGCGGCACTGGCACGGCAACCACCCAAAATGGCTGGGGAATGCTGTCTCGCTGCCGCACTGGTTCGGCCAGTTCTCCGCGATGGCGAAACAACTAGCCGGAATCGAGATCGTCAATGCAACCCGCGACACGGCGCTCGAATTCTGGCCGCGTGTCACGTTGGAGTCCGCCCTTGGTCACTAAAGTCTGCGTGCTGCGCGCCGGCAAGGAATACGGCCCGCAGCATGTGCAATGGCTGGCCCGCCAGGTGCCCGGCCTTGTCTGCCTGTCGGACGTCGCCGTGCCCGGCGTGCCCACCGTGCCGCTGCGCACCGGCTGGCCGGGCTGGTGGGCCAAGCTGGAACTGTTCGGCGGCGCGATCGACGGCGATCTGCTGTACCTCGATCTCGATACCGTGGTGCTCGGCGATCTGGCGCCGCTCCAATCGGTTGGCCGAACGACGGCGCTGCGCGATTTCTACCATCCCGGCCTTGTCGGCTCCGGCCTGATGTACATCGCCGAGGCCGACAAATCGGCCGTCTGGGATGCGTTCACCGCGGACCCGGCCGGCCACATGGCCCGCTGCAGCAAATGGCCGCGATGGGGAGATCAGGGCTTCCTGCAGGAATACATGCCGGCGCAGCGCTGGCAGGACGTGCTGCCCGGCGCCGTCGTCTCGTACAAGGCGCACTGCCGGCGCGGCATCCCGTCCGGCGCCCGCGTCGTCTGCTTCCACGGAAAGCCGCGGCCGTGGGAGGCCCGTGAAAACTGGATACCGAAGCTATGACCATCACGATCGATGACATCAAGCGCGACCTGCGCGTCACGCACGACGACGACGACGCGCTGCTCGATGTGCTGCTCGACGCCGCCATCGACGAAGCGGTGCAGTATCTCGACCTCGACGATCTGCCCACGGTGGTCGACTCGAGCAGCAGCGAGAAAGTCGCGCCGAGCCTGTATGCGGCCGTTTTTCTGCTTGTGCGGGCAAAGTACGACGCCGCGACGCCGGACGAAATCATCCGGCTTCGGCAATGCGCCGAAACGCTGATGGCGCCGTACCGCGCCAACCTCGGAGCCTGACATGCTGAGCCCGAAGCTGCGTCACCGCGTCACGCTCTCCGGCCTGACGGCAACGCGCGACCAGTGGGGCGGGGTGGTCGAATCCTGGCAGCCGGTCGTCAGCAACCTGCCGGCCGAGATCGTCCCGCTGTCCGGTCGCGAATTCGTCGCCGCCCAGGCCACGCAGGCCGGGGTAACGACGCGGATCACCATCCGCTACCGCGGCGGCGTGGCGCCGGCCATGCGGATCGAACACGGCGGCGACATCTACAACATCAAGGCCGTGCTGCCGGACCCGACCCTGCGCCGGCATCTGGCGCTGATGTGCGAAATGGGAGTGCGTGATGACTGAACCGCGCGAACAATTGAACCGCATCGAAGCCAAGCTCGACGTACTGCTCGAAGCGCTTGCCGAAGATGAGATGCAGGAAGAGCCGGCATTCGACCTCGACGGCAATGCGATCCTCGGGCGCGAGCGTGATCAGAGCGCCGAGCTATGAAAGTCACCGTGAAGATGGCTGGGCTCGATGGCGTGCTTGACGTGCTGCACAAGCTGCCGGCCGAGGTCGTCAGCAAGCGCGGCGGGCCGGTACGGGCAGCGTTGCGCAAGGGGGCTGCCGTCATCCATCGCCAGGCGAAAGAAAACTTGATCGCAGCGACAGCCAGCGCGAAGAGCGAAGAGAAGCGGCAGAACACCGGACTGCTCGAAAAGAACCTGGTCATCACGCGCGGCAAGAAGCCGATCGGAAGCAACGGCGAGCGCTACCTGGTTCGCGTTCGCCGCAAGGCATACCCCGGCCGGAATGGCGAAGCCGTGACAACGCGCAAGACAGCTGCGCTGCTCGAGTACGGAAGTAGCAAGCAGCCGCCCGAGCCATGGCTGCGCCCGGCATTCGAGACGCAGAAGCAGCAGGCGCTGGACACCGTGGAAACCGAACTGCACAAGTCCATCGAGCGCATTGTGAAGCGGCTCGCGAAAACCACAGGACGCTGACCATGCTCCCGCCGATCTACACCATTCTCAGCACGAACACCGCCGTCAAGAACATCGTCAGTACGCGCATCTACCCGCACAGCGAAGCGCCGCAGGACGTCGCACGGCCCTACGTGACCTGGTTTCTCGTCGCCGATACCCCGGAAAACAACCTGTCCGAACTGCCGGATATCGACCGCCAGGCCTTGCAGATCGATATCTGGGCCGAATCCGGATCGGCCGCCGTGCAACTCGCCAGCGCCGTCCGCAACGCCATCGAGCCGCATGCGCATGTGACCAACATCGCGCTCAATGGCCGCGAGCCGGAGACCGGCCTCTACCGCTTCGCCATCCAGATCGACTACTGGCTTTCCAGATAACGCCGCCCGCCGCTTCATCCACCACCGAACCCGCCCGATGGCGGGTTTTTCATTTTCAGGAGCCTGAAAAATGTCGTCCATCAAGACCCAAGGAACCCACATCTACTTCGTCGATGCGTCCGGCTCGTCGCCGGCCGTCGTCAAGCTCGCATGCCCGACCGGCGTGTCCGGCCTGGGCGGCGCCAAGGATCAGATCGAGGATACATGCCTCGATGCGACCGAAGACAAGACCTACGTCGCCGGCCTCGGCACGCCCGGCCAGGTGTCCGTGCCGTACAACCTGGACCCGAGCGAGGCGTCGCACCAGGTGCTGTTCGACCTCAAGGAATCCGGCGACAAGATCGACTGGATGGTCTGCCTGTCCGACGGCACCGCAGCGCCGACGCTGGACAGCAACGGCAACCTCGTCGCGCCGGCCAGCCGGACGTCGATCGCCTTCGTCGCCTACGTCGCCGACGCCAATCTCGACCTGGCGACCAACGAGATCGTGCGCGGCACGCTGACCCTGCAGCGTTCCGGCCCCATCGACATCACCTGGAAGTCGTAACCATGCTCGACGAAGCGCTTTTCGCCAGCGATGACATCGTCGCCCGTACCGTCAGCATCGGCGGGCGCGATGTCACGATGCACTTCCGCGAACTTCCGGCCATCGAGTTTCATGCCTGCTTCGTCGCGCAGGATGCCGGCGGCCCGAAGGTGCTGTCGCCTGCGCACCTGATCGCGGCAGCCCTGCGCAATCCCGACGGCTCGCCGGCCATCACCGCCGAGCGTGCGGCGCAACTGAAAAATGCGCCGTTCAACGCGATCTTCGCCGCAGTCATGGAAGTGAACGGCGAGACCACGCCGGGAAACGCATCGCCGAGCGCGGAGAAGAATGGTTCTGGCACACCCTAGCTCTCGCGCTCGGGAAAACAGTCGGCGAGCTGAAGCGCAAGCTCACACGCCGCGAATACAACGACTGGCTCAACTACTACCGCGCCTATCCGTTTGACGACCTGCACCGCTACCACCGGCCGGCGGCGCTGATCGCCAGCCGCGGCGGCGGCGCAAAGATCGATGACATGATCGACTGGCTGCAGCCTCCGGCATGGCAGGAAGGCATGAGCGCCGCCGACGTTTCGACGCTGCGGGCTTTCGGAATCACCAACAGGAACTGACCTCATGGCAACAGCAGGCTCAATCGTCGTCGACCTCTTGATGCGTACGGGCGCATTCGAGACCGACACGGCCCGCGCCGAGAAGCTGATGAAGCAGCGCATGAAGGCCATCGAGGAAGCGGTAAATAAAGCCGCTGCCGCCGCTGCTGGCGCTGGCGTTGTTGTTGCTGGCGCGATGGCGCTCATGGTTAAGAATGCATCGGCTGCCGCTGATGAGCTGAGCAAGTTGTCGCAGCGAACCGGGGTAACTGTACAGAGCCTTTCGGCGCTGAATTATGCCGCCTCGCTCAACGATGCGTCGATTCAGGAACTCGGCAACGGCATCAAGGGATTGTCGAACAAAATGCTTGCTGCTCAGTCTGGCAGCAAGGAAGCCGCAGCGGTGTTCGATGCGCTCGGTATCAGCGTTACGAAAAGCGACGGCACGTTGCGCAGCGTAGATTCCGTCTTGCTAGATGTCGCAGAGGCTTTTGCGAAGATGGAAGACGGCGCCGGGAAATCGGCGATCGCAAACAAGCTGATGGAGGAAGCCGGGATTCGCCTGATCCCGATGCTGAACAATGGCCGCGACGGCCTGAGTTCGATGGCGCAGGAAGCCGAACTACTCGGCAAGACAATGGAGAGGCTGGCGCCGTTCTCGGTAGAGTTGAACGACAACATCACCCGTCTGAATACTCAACAGCAGACCTTCGCGGCAACACTTGCGATGGCCACGGTTCCGGCGCTGAATGAGGTAGCGAAAGAAATCCTCGGCGCGAGCAAAGAGACTGCGTTGTTTGATCTTGCTGCCGGCGCTGCGAAAACAACCATCGAAACACTGGCAATTGTCGGCGCAAACGTGGCGTTTGTATTTGCTGGCGTTGGCCGGGAAATCGGCGGCATTGCGGCTCAGATGGCTGCTCTGGCAAGTCTGGACTTCAAGGCGTTCTCCAACATCGGCGACATGATGAAGGAAGATGCGCGGAAGGCAAGGGCGGAACTTGACGCTTTCGAGAAGCGAGTTTTCAATCCAACGCTTACGGCAACTGCTTCTCCTACGCCAAGGACGGCGGCGCCGGTTCTGGCTGGCGCCGGATCAAGCGCGAAGAAGCCTGCGACCTATACCGATCCGCTTGCCGAATCGGCCAAGCTGTATGCATCGGCGCTGGAGGCCATCGACAAGGCGCAGATTTCCGCGCAGACCAGCGGGATGGAACTCACGGCGACGCAGCAGCGCCTGATGGAACTGTTCTCCGATCCGGTCTTCCTGAACATGCCGGATACCTGGAAGCAGACGGTTGTGTCGGCCGCCGAGTCGGCCATCGCTACCGAGGAAGCTGCGAAGCAGGCGGAAGAACTCAACCGGCAGCACGAACGGCTGAACGAGTTGATCGGTGAAGCGGCGATGCAAAAGCAGATTGCTGACATGGACCTGCTGTCCGAAGCATTCAATAACGGCCGCATTTCCGTCGAGCAGTTCGAGAAAGGTATCCGCGCCGCGTTCGGCCTTGAGGAAGACAAGGAAGGCGGCTACTGGGCCAAGTGGCTAGAGTCAGCAGAAAAGTCGCTTACCAGCTTCGACGAGCTTTCGGCGAGCGTCGTCGAAAAATTCTCGTCAGGATTCGGCGATGCGTTCGAGCGGATGATCTTCGACGCCGGGGATGCTGGCGAGGCAGCATCGGCGATGGCCGAAGGCATGGCGCGCTCGGTCGTCAATGCGCTCGGCCAGATGGCGGCGCAGTGGCTTGCCTATCAGGTTGTGCAGGCGATGGTCGGAAAAACCACAGCGGCCAGCGCAGCGACAGCGCAGACATTCGATGCAATGGCGTCGCAGCAGATGGCGGCGATCAACGCCTTCGCATCGACGGCGGCGATTCCTGTCGTCGGACCGGCAATGGCGCCGGCTGCTGCCGCTGCTGCGCTCGCTGCGACATCGCCGTTCGTTGCCACCATCGCATCGCTTGGCGCGGCTGCAGCTGGCGCCCGCGCAACCGGTGGCCCGGTATCCGCCGACATGCCATACCTGATCGGCGAACGCGGCCCGGAACTCTTCGTGCCGAACACCGCAGGCCGGGTGCTGCCGAACAGCGCCCTGGGCGGCACCGGTGGCCCGACGATCAACCTCATCGAGGACAAGCGCCGCGCCGGCCAGACGCAGGAGCGAACCGGCGCCAACGGCAAGCAGGAGATCGACATCTTCGTCGCCGACCTGATGGGCGACGGCCCGCGCGCGAAAGCAATTGCCCGCCGATTTGGGCTGACCGCCAAGGGATACTGACATGGCCGCAACGATCGACTACCCGGCAGACCTGCCGCCGCCGCTGCGCTCAGGCTACGGCATCAACCACGTCTCTCCGCTACAGCGCACCGAGCTTGCCACCGGCCGCGCCATCCAGCGCCGCCGATATACCAGCGTGCCGAGCATCGCGTCCGTGTCGTGGAACCTGTCGCAAGTTCAGGCGCAGGTCTTCGAAGGATGGTTCCGCTGGACGCTGTCCGATGGCGCAGAGTGGTTCAACGCGCGCTTGCGCACGCCGCTCGGCCTGCGGGATTACGAATGCCGGTTCGTCGGGATGTACGAAGGCCCGGACCTGATCGGCGTTGACCGCTGGAAATTCTCGGCAGACCTGGAAATCCGCGAGCGCCAGACCGTCGATGCCATCCTTGCCGCGCACCCGGACATCATTCTCGGCGCGGCGATCATCGACATCGCAATCAACCGCGAGTGGCCAGCAGCATGACGATCCTGGAACGCGTCTTCGCGTCGGCCGGTACCGACGTTGTGATCCCGACGCTGGAAATCACCTGTGCCGCCTGGTCTGAACCGATCCTGCTGACGAATGGCTACGAAGACCATACCTGCGTCACCGAAGACGCGCGAACGCTGACGTTCAAAGCCGCAGCCATCGGCGTCTCGCTGCCGAAGCGCGACACCTCGGGAACGCAGAAGCTGAACTTCGTGATCGACAACGTCACCGGCGAAGCGCAGCAGTTGATCGACCAGGCGCTCGATGCCGGCGAGATGATTCACCTGACTTTCCGCCACTACTTGGCCAGCAACAAGACCGAGCCGGCCGAGAACCCGCTCAGGTTCGTGATCAAGGGCGGCGAGATGGAGGGCAGCCAGATCAAGGTCACGGCGTCGTTCTTCGACATGATCAACACCGCGTGGCCGCGCCGCTTCTACACCGCAGGCTTCGCGCCTGGCCTGCGCTGGTTCGATCAGTGAGGATCAGCGACTTCCTGCGCATTCCCTACGTGCCGCACGGTCGGGATGCCAATGGCTGCGACTGCTGGGGGCTGGTGCGCCTGGTGCGTCAAGCGCTGCGCGGCGATGACCTGGCTGCGCATGCGACCGTCGATCCCGACGACAAGCCGGCCATGACGGCGGCGACGCACGACGTGCTGTCCGGAGGATTCGAACAGGTCGGGCCGCAGGCAGGCGCCATCGCCTGCGTCTGGCGCGCTGATTTCTGTATCCACGTCGGCATCGTGCTTGAAGCCGAGCGCCGCCTTGTTGTGCTTGAAACAACGCCGCACGGCGGCCCGCGCTGGCTGCGCATTGAAGACTTCGAAACCCGCTACCGGCGAGTGACATACCATGATCGAGATTTATAGTTCCGCGCTGATCGCCGAGCCGGTCGAGCGGCACGACGTCGCCGGCATGTCGCTGCACGACTGGCTGACTGCGAACTGCCCGAGCTACAACCCGGCCGCCGACTGGCAGCCGCTGCAGGTCGGCGTGGCCGGCCGCATCGTTCCGCCGGCTGAATGGCCAGAGTTGATGCTGTTCGCTGGCGTCACGGTCAAGATCGTCGTCATCCCGCGCGACGGCGTATCGCTCTGGGTGATCGGCGCGCTGGCGCTCGGCGCAATCGCCGTCGCTTTCCTGCTGCGCCCCAACATCCCGAAGTCGAGCACGCGCACGGCGCTGGAACTCAAGGCCGCCGACGTGCAGGCCAACACGCCGCGGCTGAACGGCGTGATCCCAGAGATCGCCGGGCAGTATCGCGTTTTCCCGGACTACCTCTGCCAGCCGCGCCGCTACTTCGTCAATAAGCAAACGCAGGCAATCGACCTGATGCTCTGCATCGGCGTCGGCGAATACAGCATCGACAGCATGCGCATCGGTGATGCCGCGTTCGAGGATTTCGGCGACACCATCGACGCGTCGATTTTCGGGCCAGGCGCTGACGTTTCGGCGCACCAGGCAAGCCGCGTCTGGTACCCGTGCCAGAACGTCGGCACGACGCGCAGCGGTACCGGTATCCGACTGACCGCAGGGTCGTCGGCAACTGAGCGGGCAGAGGCCGACACGTACCGGATCACCGGCAGCAGCATCATCGTCCCGCCGGGGGGCGGCGCGATGCCGCAGGATTGGGAGGTCGGAACCAAGGTCACGATCATGACTTACAGCCGAGAGATTGAGGTAGTAGATGGCGGCGGAACGACAAGCGCGCCAAACCGCGACATCATCCGCTGCGATCTGACCGGAATCTCTTTCGCTGTTGCAGACGTGATCGAGATCGATGGGACGGGCAAGGTCGACGGCCGGTACCGGATCAACTCGCTGACGACTGGCGTCGTCGAGGCTGGCAGCGCGAGCACGATTACCGGGTCGGTAGCCGCAGAAATCGATTACGCGGCGGCGCCTGTGACGATTTTCGTTGCCGGCCAGGAGTGCGTTCTCGATGCCGATTATGCCGATGCCGCAGCCGTAGCGGCCGCGATCGATTCGCAAGTTGCCGGAGTGACCGTTACCGAGAGCGCCGGCATCATCACCATTGCCGATGATTCTCCGTTTGACGGACAGCAGATAACGCTGTCCGGGAACCATGCTCCAGTGCTCGGTGCGACGCCGTATTTCTCGTCCGGTTCTGCCAGCAGAAGCTATGACGAAATGACGCTTGATCGCTGGGGAACGACGCCCGGCGCATTCGGCGATGAGCCGGTTGAGGGATGGCAGCCGGCCGGGTCAATGACGCCAGGGGTATATTCCGGGGTCGAGATTTACCGGCCGCGTGAGGTCGAGATCGAAGTCGGGACCGGGGCATTCGTAACGACGCAGATTGTCTATGCCGGCCCCGAGTACCGCATCACGGCGCTTGTATCCGGCACGCTTCCGGACGGCGACAGCGGCACGGTCGGATTCGAATTTCAGCGCCTGCTGCCGGACGGCACCGACGATTCGTCGTGGTCAGGGTTTTTCCCTGAGCTGACGACGCCGGATGTCAGCATCGAAGCGTCTGACGACATCGTCGGTGGCTGGTCAGGCTGGTTCGATGTTTCCCCTGGCAACGTTGAGGCGCTGCGCGTCGAGTACGACATTTTCTTCCCGGCCGGCCTGATCCGCCGAAACCGCGAAGGAAAGGTGCGCTCGCTGACGGCTCGCGTGCAGTCAGAGTACCGCATTGATGGCGGAGCATCGGTCAGCGCGCTACATGTATTCACGGAATCCACCGACGATCAGCTAGGCTTCACCTTTGGCGCCGATCTCCCGGCAGGTTCTCGGCGCGTGCAGATGCGCATGCGGCGCGTCGGAAAAGAGTCGAAAGACGCGGCCTATTCCGACCGCGTCGAGTGGTACGGCGCCCGCACGCTGCTGTCATCGCCGACCAGCTATGCCGGCGTGACCACGGCGGCGATCACGATCACCGGATCGGACAAGCTGGCGGCACAGACCGAGAACAAGATCAACATGCTGGTCACGCGGAAGCACGACGGTGTTGCCGATCGATCAATCGCATCGTGGGTGCGGTACGTAGCCGGCGACGTCGGCTACAGCGCCAACGACATCAACGAGGCCGAGCTCGACGCGCTCGATGCTGTCTGGCAAGCGCGCGGCGACACCTACAACAACGCGCTGGTTGATCAGACCACGGTCAAGGACGAACTGGCACAGGCGCTGCGCGCAGGGTTTGCGGAAGCGACCATCGACAACGGCAAGATCAGGCCGGTACGCGATGAGCGACGAACCGAGTTCGAACACCTCTACACGCCGCAGGCGATGCCGAGCGGCACGGCTTTGGTGCGCAAGTTCAAGACTCAAGACCCTGACGACTACGACGGCGTCGACGTCGAATTCACCAGCGCCGAGACATGGAAACAGGAAACCGTCGAGTGCCGCCTTCCCGGCGACCTAGGCACGCGCGTCGACAAGATCAAGCTCGAAGGCGTGACGGATCGCACCCGAGCATGGCGGATCGGCATGCGCATCCGGCGCGGCCATCTTTACCGCCGGCAGGAGTATCGGTTTTCGACAGAGCTTGCGGCACTCAACAGCCGGTATCTCAGCTACTGCGCACTGTCCGACGATGTGCCGGGTTACGGCCAATCTTCCGTGGTCATCGGATGGGAGCCTGACACTGTCGGCGGCGTGCTGACCGTCAGTGAGCCGATGCAGTGGTTAGATGGCGCCGACCATGTCGTCGCGCTTCGCCGGCCGGACGGCACGACATGCGGCCCGATTGAAGCGGCACAGGGCGCCGACGAGTACCAGATCGTGATCGGCGAAGACCTTGACTTTGACCTTGTGATCGACGGCCCGGAAGAACCAACACACGTCATCTTCGGGACGCTGACCACCTGGAGCTATCAGGCGCTGATCACCGACATTGACCCGCCCGGCGAGACGGTCGATGTGTTGGCGGTCAAGTACGACTCTCGCATGTACGACGACGACGACAACTCGCCGCCCGCCTGAGGCACAACGAACATCCTCACCAGCCCGCCTTCAAGCGGGATTTTTCATTTTTGGAGCCCGAGACATGGCCTACAACACCGGCAACGCGATCGGCAGCACAGACGCCCGCGACCTCTACGACAACGCCCAGAACCTCGACAAGGCGATGAACTCGACGGACCCGACGTGGATCGACCGTTTCGGCGTGGCGCGGCCGACGTTCAAGGGCGCCGAATCCGAACTGAATCAGAAGGTCGGTGATGCAGAAGCCGCAGCGACCCAGGCGCTCGGCTACCTGAACACGATGCGCGCAACCAGCTATGGTCCGCTTGCTGAAGACCCGACGACCGACCCGCTAGGGAATCCTTGCACGGCCGGCGACGAGTATTTCAATACGACGTACAACCTGCTGAAGCGGTTCGATGGATCGATCTGGCGTGTGCCGGATATCAATACGGAGAACCTGGCTTCCGGGGCCGGGTCATCGATGGTCGGGTATGGTGAGCAGACGGTCGAGGCTGCGCTGAACGAGCGGCTGCCGGAGATCGGGAACTACGCCGGGCTTGACGCCTACACTGGCGATGCGACTGCCGTTATGGTCTACGGCGTCCAGAACATTTTCGACGGCGGCGCTGGCGTATTCCGCCGCACCACCGACACTCCGTCTGCGGCGGACGGCATCTACCGGCAGGATGCGCTTGGTCGGTGGTGGAAGCGTGATTTTTCTGGAGCTTATAACGTCCTTTGGTTCGGCGCAGACAGAAGTGGCTTAACAAGTTCTCAAGCAGCATTCTCTGCTGCGTTTAGCGCACAGCGGCGCACGGTCTATGCGCCGCAGGGGACGTACATCGTGCAAAGCGTTGATATGCCCAGTTTTACCCGGCTGACCGGCGACGGCTACAACTCCGTCATTAAGTCCGATGGATCTGCAAATCACGTTGTCGTACTTGACGCGGCGTTTCATTGCCAAATTGATAACGTCCGCATTTCCGGTAATGACACGAAGACAAATTTGTGCGGCATTTATGGTAACGGGGCGGTCTGGCTGGTTATTGATAATGTCACCGTTAATGGCAACGGCTCCCACGGTATTCACCTTACTGATACAGGGACTGTTTATTCTGGATCGTACCTGATCCAGATTCGAAATCTACATTCTCAGGCCAACAACGGAGACGGTATCAGGCATCAAGGCATATCTCCGGAAAGCCAATCAACAACTGTACGAATTGATTGCTCTGAATTTCAATCAAATGGCGGAAACGGCGCAACGTTGTGGGGCGCAAGCGTATCCGTTTCGAATAACACGTTCGAAAATAACACAGGGTACGGACTTTGTTTTGATAACGGACTTTCCTCAGGGACGCTGTACTCTTCGTACTGCATGGCGGCTGAGAACAACTATTTTGAGCTGAACTACGCCGGACACATACACATGCGCGTCGGCACCTACGGGACCATCAACTCGATGCGCCTCGTGGGAAATTATTTCATGGCGAATAGCGGGCTTCTCGGCGTTGGATACGTTCCAATTACGGTTGACAATTACAGTTCTTCCATGAACATGGTCAGACAACTTCAATACGAAAGCAACACGTTCGCAATCGTTGGTACTGACCTCACAACGTATGCGGATTTTGGTAATGCGCTTTCAGCGTCTTGTGTGTTGCGCCTATTTTCCGGGACTCACTCGACGACCACGATAACCACGCTGGTTGCGAAGTACACCAATATCGGTTACGCAACCGTTTCGTACATCAAAAATCTGACCCTTAATGGATACTGGTTTGCAAAGGGGGGCAGTGGCATTACGTGGTCGGGGCAAAACAAGTCTGACAACGTGACCGTTTCTGGATCAGCAACGAATTTCCCGGTTCAAATACCGCTAGGATCACGAATCAACTTTGTTTCTGTTCCAGTTGAGACCGATTGCGCAAACTACACAGTGAACATGTACCTTAAATACAGGGCGTATGACACCACTGGCAGTTTTTCAAATATCTTCGCAAGCGCCACCGGGTCCGGTTCACAGTTGGTCAAATCTCAAGCGATCGCAACAATTGGCCCCGATGGCGTCGATACAGCGCACGGAGAATGGACTTTGCAGGTAGGCGTTACTTGGACGACGCCGGGCACGTATTTCTATCTAGGAAGCCCATCTGTGTATTACATCGATCCCTGACCATGCTCACTGAGCACGCAAAAACCGCTGTCGATGCCATCTCAATCGGTGGCGTAGTGGCAACCCTGGCCGGCTGGCTTCCGGCCGTGGCCGTGAAGCTTTCCAAGGTAGTGGTCGGCGCAACGCCAGACGGGAAAATGGGGCCAGAAGACTCTGGCGGCGCGGAATGCGGCGGACCCGGAGCTATTCCGCGCCGCCTATGCCGCACCGCCGCCCGTCGTGATGCCAAACTCCCCCCTAACTGACACTAGGGGCCACTATGGCAATCCTCACCAACTCCGGCCGCGTCGCGATGGCGATGTCGGTCAGCGCCAACTGGATCTCAACATGGCCGAACCAACCACCACCGGCAGCATCAGCCTGACGGTCATCTTCGTTGCGCTGCTCGGGCCGCTCGCCGGTCCGTATGCGCTGATCGCGTTCGCTGCGCTGGCTGGCGCGCTGTGGCCGCTGTCGGCGCAGACCACGGTGACGCGAACCGAGGGCGCCTGGCTGCTGCTGCGCTGCACGCTGACGGCGATCGTGCTGACCGGTGTCGCAGCCAGTGTCCTCGAGCGCCAGTGGCAGATTCCGGTCAATGAGGCGCTGGCTCCGGTGGCGCTGCTGATCGGCGCGCTCGGCAACGGCTGGCGGCCGGTGTTCACGGCCATCGCTGCGGCGCTCGGCGCGCTCGCCAACCGCGCCAGCGGAGGGCAGGGCAATGGATGACGTGCTGCTGATCGCGCACGAACTGCTGTGCGTCGCGTTGTTCTGGGCGGTGTTCTCAAAGCTCGTCGCCTGCTGCGCGAAGGTCCGCATCGCCGTCCGCCTGGCGTTCTTCGCGCTGGGCGGCGCCGCCTGTGCCGGCATGGTCGCGCCGCTGTCGTGGCATTACGTGCCCAACGCCTTCACGCTGTTGCTGCTGACCGCCGTGTGCGCCGTCGAGTGGGTGACGGCGCATTACTGGGCAGCCGGCGTGCCCGATCCGTTCTACAAGCCGGGCTGTGCGCCGAGGCGGCGGCGCGCGGCCGATTTTCTCCAAGGAGGTTGCCGTGATCACCCTTGATCAATTGCGCAAGATCATGCCCTACGCCGGCCCGCGAGCCGGCGTTTTTTTTGAGCCGCTGACCGCCGCGATGGCCGAATTCGGCATCGACACGCCGCTCCGCCAGGCGGCATTTTTGGCCCAGGTGGCGCACGAGAGCGGCAGCCTGCGCTACGTGCGCGAGATCGCCGACGGCAGCGCCTACGAAGGCCGCGCGGACCTCGGCAACACCGAGCCGGGCGACGGCCATCGCTTCAAGGGCCGCGGCCTGATCCAGATCACCGGCCGGGCGAACTACCGCGCCGCATCGCTCGCGCTGTTCGGCGACGAGATGCTGCTGATCAAGCATCCGCAGCTGCTCGAGGAGGATGTGCCGGCCTGCCGCAGCGCTGCCTGGTTCTGGTGGAGCCGTAGGCTCAACACGCTGGCCGACACCGGGCAGTTCCGCGCGATCACGCGCAAGATCAACGGCGGGTTCAACGGCTACGCCGACCGGCTGGCCTCTTGGGAGCGCGCCAAGGTGGTGCTGGCATGATCCCCGCGAACCTCAAGTGGCTGGCCGCCCTGGTCGCCGCCGCGGCCATCTGGTGGTCCTGGACGACGCACAACGCACATCAACAGCAGATCGGCTACGACCGTGCAGCCGGCGAGTACGCCGCGAAGCTGGCCGCGGCCAAGGATGCCGCGCTCACGGAAGAGCGCCGGCTGGCAACAAAACTGAAAGGAGCGATCGATGACCGCACGAACCTGGAACAGGCGCTGGCTGCTGCCCGCGCTCGCGCTGCCGGCGCTGATGAGCGCCTGCGCCGGACAACCGACGATTTCCGCGAGCGCCTGTCCGCAGCTACCGCCGAAACCGCACGCGCTGCAGCCGCAACCGCCGCAGAGCTACTCGGACAGTGCAGCAGCCGATATCGCGCAGTGGCAGCAGCAGCTGATGGCCACGCTGCCGACGCCCGTCAGTGCGACGCCGCCTGGCCGGAGTGAGTGATGGGCACGGTTACCGACCTTGCTGAATACCGCCGGACGCACGGGCCGGCGGTACGGTGCTTCGAGGCCTGGCGGGACTGCTGCTGGTCGTGGTTCAGGCTGCTGATGATTGTTGCGCGTATAAGGTGATTGTCGCAAAATGGTCACAATCGACTTAAATCCATTGTCCTGCAGCGCATTTGGCGGGTTCGAGTCCCTCCGGGCGCGCCAGGCATCGTTCCGAGACCCGCTGCGGTGTTTTCTGCCGAGCGCTGACGTAAATGCCCGATGGAAATGTGATAATCCTCCTTCGTCATTTGCGCTCCGCCACTGTCGCTCCATTGATGTTTTCCCGCAATCTTTCCACCAATGCTCAGGCTGCGCCGCTTTCTGGCGGAGGCCAGCGTTTTCATCATTTGCTGGTGCTTGGGGTGTTGTTGCTCAATCTGCTGATGATTGCCATCGCGGCGACCACTTTGCAGACCAGCCGGCAACGGGCGCAGGCTCAAGTCCGGGAGAATGCCGCCAATCTGGCGGCCTTGCTCGAACTGGGCGTCGGCGATTCGGTCAGGCGCATCGATTTGAGCCTGCTGGGCATCGTGGACATGCTTGAGTGGCTGGGGAGCGAAGGGCATCTGTCCGATGAAAGAATCGAGCACGTCCTGCAACTTCATCTGGGCCGGCATAGCGCGATCGATGCCTTTCGCGTCAGCGACGCCGAGGGGCGTCTGCGCTGGGGCAAGGGGGTCGATCCCCTGGCACCGGTGTCGCTGGCCGACCGGCCGTTCTTCGCTGCACACCGGGCGGCGCCCGGTGAGCAGTTGATCGTTGCCGAGCCCATCATCGGCAAGGTGTCGAAAATCCCCGTGGTTGCCTTTACCCGTTCCTGGAGGCGTGTCGACGGGGCCTTTGCTGGCATCGTGACGGCGGCGGTCACCTTGGATCATTTCACCCGCCAATTGGCGCCCTTGCAGTTGGGCGAGCATGGAGAAGCGGCAATCCGCTATCTCGACATGAGTTTGCTCACCGCTCATCCGCTGCCGCCGTCAGGCGCCGCCGGGGTGGCTAGTTCATCTTTGAAGCAGGGGGGCGCGGAGCGCCTGGAGAGCGGAGCCATGGAAGGGGTTATGGCGGATGCCGGGGCGGACGGGGTCGAGCGCGTTTACGCTTTCCGCAGGATTCAGCACACGCCTTTCGTCTTGACGGTGGCAATGGCGCCGCAGGACTTTTTGGCTGATTGGCAGCGGGAATTGCAGCGTACCCTGGTCCTGCTGCTCGGGTTCTTCCTGGCCACCTTGTGCGCGGCCTGGCTGTTGCGCCGCTCCTGGCGGCAACTCGGCAATCAGGCGGTTTTCCTCAACACGCTGATCGAATGCCTGCCGATACCTTTCTTCTACAAGGATAGCAGCGGCCGCTATCGCGGATGCAACCGGGCGTTCGAGCAGTTGCTCGGCAAGCGCCGCGACGAGATCGTCGGTCACAGCGTGTTCGACATGGCGCCAGCGGAAATAGCCGAGCGCTATGACGAAATGGATCGCCGCCTGTTTGCTGAGCCGGGAACGCAGAGCTACGAATGGAGCATCATGGGTCCCGAAGGGCGGCGCCAGGTGATCTTCCACAAGGCCACCTTTGCCGATGCCGACGGGCGGATTGCCGGCCTGCTCGGCGGTATCACCGACGTCAGCGAATTGAAGCGGGTCCAGGACGAACTGCAGGCACATCGTGACAATCTGGAAGCGCTGGTTGTCGAACGGACCGCCGAACTGGTCCGGGCGAAGGCGGAAGCCGAGTCGGCGAGCCGGGCGAAAAGTGCCTTCCTCGCCAACATGAGTCACGAATTGCGGACACCGATGAACGGCATCATGGGCATGATCGAACTCGTCTGGCGCAAGACCGGCGATCCCCGGGATCGTGAACGCCTGGCCAAGGCGCGCCAGTCGTCGGCGCATCTGCTCGACCTGATCAACGGCATTCTCGATATCTCCAAGATAGAAGCGGAGCGGATGACGCTGGAAAAACGGCCGTTCCGCCTGGTCGAGATTCTCGACAATACCTTGGGGGTGACGGCGCACCGGGCTGAGGAAAAGGGCTTGCAACTGCTCGTCGATCCCTTGCCGGCAAGCGCGCGCCAGGCATTGCTGGGCGATCCCTTGCGGTTGTCGCAGGTGCTGATCAACCTGCTTGGCAATGCGCTCAAATTCACCGAAGCCGGTAGCGTTGGCCTGCGCTTCGAGGTGCTCGACGAGACTAGCGCCTCGCTGCGCCTGCGTTGCGAGGTCAGCGATACCGGTATCGGCATTGCCGCCGATGCCTTGTCGCGCTTGTTTACGCCCTTCGAGCAGGCGGATTCCTCGATGACGCGTCGCTTCGGCGGGAGCGGGCTGGGGCTGGCGATCAGCCGTCGCCTGATCGAGTTGATGGGCGGAGAGATTGGCGTCGATAGCGAACCCGGTCGGGGCAGTCGTTTCTGGTTCATTGTGACGCTGGACAAGCCGCTGCTCACCGGGAGCGAAGCCAGCACCTGTCTTGTACCGGAATCGCCGGAACTGGTTTTGCGCCGCGATTTTCTTGGCACCCGTGTTCTGCTGGCCGAGGACGATCCGATCAACCGCGAGGTGGCCTGCGATCTGCTGGAGGATGTCGGATTGGTCATCGACCTCGCTGTTGACGGCGATGAGGCCGTACGCATGGCCAGCGAAAATCGCTACGACCTGATCCTGATGGACATGCAGATGCCGAAGCGCAACGGCATCGAGGCCGCCGCCGCGATCCGCGCCGGATCGCTGAACCAGCGGACGCCGATCCTGGCCATGACCGCCAATGCCTACGATGAAGATCGCCAGGCCTGCCTGGCTGCCGGCATGAATGATCATCTCGGCAAGCCGGTGGCGCCGGGGCAGTTGTTTGCCGCCTTGCTGCAGTGGTTGCGGGCGAAAGGCAGGGCAGCGGAATGAATTTGTCGTTCTGGGAAAAACCATGATTCTGGTCACCGGAGGCGCCGGCTACATCGGCTCGCACACTGTCGTTGAACTGCTCAGTCGCGGCGAATCGGTGCTGATTCTCGACAATCTGAGCAACAGCAGCCTGCGGGTGCTCGATCGGATCGAAACCATCTGTGGCCGACGGCCGGCTTTCGTGCAGGGCGATATCCGGGATCAGGTCCTGCTGGCGCGTCTGTTTGCCGAAAACCCGATCGAGTCGGTGGTCCATTTTGCCGGTTTCAAGGCGGTCGGCGAATCGGTGGAGAAACCGCTCGCCTATTACGACAACAACGTCAGCGGCAGCCTTTGCCTGTTCCGGGCCATGGCCGACGCCGGGGTACGCAAGCTGGTCTTCAGTTCGTCGGCGACTGTCTATGGCGATCCGCACACGGTGCCGATCCGCGAGGATTTTCCGCTGCAGGCGACCAATCCTTACGGGCGCAGCAAGCTGATGGTCGAGGAGATCCTGCGCGACATGCTATGCGCCGATCCTTCCTGGCGCGTTGCCATGCTGCGCTATTTCAACCCGGTCGGCGCCCATCCCAGCGGCCTGATCGGCGAGAGTCCGAACGGCATTCCCAACAACCTGATGCCTTTCATTTCGCAGGTCGCCGTTGGTCTGCGTCCGGAACTGGCAGTTTTTGGCAACGACTATCCGACACCTGACGGCACCGGCGTGCGCGATTACATCCACGTTGTCGACCTCGCCCTCGGTCATCTCGCGGCCCTTGATGCCCTGGCGCGTGCGCCAGGTGAGTTGACGGTCAACTTGGGGACCGGCAGGGGGTACAGCGTGCTGGAAATGCTCCGGGCCTTCGAGAAGGCGAGCGGAAGGCCGGTGCCGTACCGGATCGCCGGGCGTCGGCCGGGTGACATTGCCAGTTGCTATGCCGATCCGGCCAATGCGGAAGCACAGCTGGGTTGGCGGGCAACCCGCGATCTGGCGGCAATGTGCGAGGATGTCTGGCGCTGGCAAGCGAACAACCCGCAAGGCCTGATGTAAACCCGGATTCCCCGCCGGAAGGCGGGTATGACCTAGGTTGTATAGGTTTTTTGGCCGCTAGCGGGTAAATTCCGCGATTCATTTATGCGATCCGGAAGCCCCCTTGTCCTGTCTGGCGACTGATTCCTTCCCTTGTTTCTCCGGCGGTGCCTCCGCTGCTTTTGCCGGCGCGCGTTGACTTCGGTGATGCCGGAATCGTCTGTTGATCTCGCGTCCTTGCGTGTCCTGATCGTCGATGGCGATGCCGCCCGGCGTCAGGCGCTGAGCGATTGCGTTGTCGCGCATGTCCGTGAAATCTCGCTTGCCGACACCATCGACGCTAGTCTCGCCGACTGCGCGACAGTTGAGCCAGATATCATCTTCGTCGCCGAGATGCTTCCGGATGGGGACGGCTTGGCGCTGTGCGACAAAGCGCGGCAACTCGACGCAGATGTCGCGGTGATCGTCACCACGTCAGCGGCCAATCTCGCCTTGCTCGACCGTGTCATCCGCGAGGGAATCGACGCCTATCTGACAATGCCGCCTGATCCGGCGCAACTGCTGGAAGCCTTGCAGCGTTGCGCCCGTCACCGGGAGCGGACGATCGAACGCAAACTGGCACAGATGGTCTTCGAGGCAGCCAATGAAGGCATCCTGGTGACCGACGAGGAAACCCGGGTGCTCGCCGTCAATCCGGCATTTACCGTGCTTACCGGTTACCGGCCGCGCGATATCATCGGCCGGCGGACGCGCATCCTGTCTTCCGGTCGGCATGGTCCCGAATTTTTTCGCGCGATGTGGGAGAGTCTCCTCCATCACGGCCGCTGGTCCGGCGAACTGACCAACCGTCGGCGCGATGGCAGCCTGTACGAGGAGTGGTTGTCGATCGTCGCCGTCAATGGCGACGGACGGCGAACCCGGCGCTATGTCGGGTTGATTTCGGACATCACCGAACGCAAGCGGGAAGAAGAGCGGATTCGTCGCCTGGCGCATTTCGACAGCCTGACCGGATTGCCAAACCGGGTCCTGTTCGAGGACCGCCTGCAGCGCGCCATCGCCCGTGCCCAGCGCTACCGGCACAAGCTGGCGGTGCTTTACCTCGACCTCGACCTGTTCAAGGAGGTCAACGACACCTGGGGGCACGCGATCGGCGACCAGGTTTTGCAGGTGACCGCCCGCCGCATGCTGCAGTGTCTGCGCCAAACCGATACCGTCAGTCGCCGGGGCGGCGACGAGTTTGTACTGCTGGTCGAGGAGCATGACGGTGTCGATGGCTTGCGCAGTGTCTGCAGCAAGCTCCTGGAAGAGCTTGCGTCGCCGATCGGTGTTGCTGGACACAGCCTGCAGATTGGCGCCAGCATCGGTATCGCCATCTATCCCGACGATGCCGAGCAGCCGGACGAACTGCTGGCCGCCGCCGATACTGCCCTGTATGAAGCCAAGGCGGAGGGCCGGGGCAACTGCCGTTTTTTCCGTCCGACCTCGCTGCCGGGGGGAAGCCGCTTCGACATGGAGCGCGAGTTACGCGAGGGGCTGGAAAACTGGCGTTACAGCCTGCTCTATCTGCCGGAAATTTCACTGACCACGGGGCAGGTGGAGTATGTCGAAGCCCTGTTGCGCTTCCAGCATCCCGAGTTCGGTCTGCTCGACGCCGGGCGCTTTCTGGAAGTTGCCGAGTCGATCGGCATCATGCCGGAGCTCGGTCGACGCGCCCTGGCCGAGGCCGCTGCCGCGCTGAAGGGCGGCAATGGGGAATTCGGTCTGGTGATCGACCTGTCCCCCCGGCAACTGGCCGATCCGGATGCCGTCGAGCGGCTGCTCGATACTCTGACCCACGTCGGCGTGCCGCCGCACAACATTACCTTCGAGTCGACCGAGCTGGCCCTGGGCGGCAATCCGCAGGCGATGGATACCCTCTCGCGGCTGGCCGATGCCGGCTGCCGCTTCTCGCTCGACGATTTCGGCGCCGGCTACTGCTCTTTTGCCCTGCTGGCCCAGTTGCCGCTGGACACGATCAAGATCGACCGTTCCTTCATCGGTGAAATCGTCGGCAACCGGGCAATCCACGAACTGGTCGCAGCGCTGGTTGCCTTCGGTCGCCGGCTCGGTGCCCGGGTGGTCGCCGAAGGTGTCGAGACGGCAACGCAGCTTGCCCTGCTGCGCGACATGGGCTGTGATGCCGCGCAGGGTTTCCTGTTCGGTCCACCGGCTGATTTCGAAGCCGCCCGCGATGCCGCCGGGGTGATGGCGATGCTGCTGGCGACAATGGGCCGGAGCGACGGCTGAGCGATCAGTCGAAGAGCAGGGCGGCCGCCACCTTGCGGCCTTCGCTGGCAAGGATGTTGTAGGTCCGGCAGGCGGCCTGCAGATCCATCACTTCGAGTCCGATGCCGGCTGGTGCGAACGGACGCATCAAGGCCGGCGCAGGAAAGCGCAGCCGCTTGCCGGTACCGAGCAGAACGACCTCGACGCCCAGGCCGAGCAGGGTCTGCATGTCGGCTTCCTGCAGGCTGCCGACACTGGCGCTGGTCCACGCGGCGAGCAGGCGCTCTGGCAGCACGATCAGGCTGGTGTGGTGTTTCTCGTGGTTGACCGCAACGTAGTCGTCGCCATAGGCGGTAAACAGGTTGAGTCCGGCATTCGGGGTGATATGGAGTTTCACTTTGCGGTGCAGCAAACGTAATAGTAGGATTATACCTTTGGCCAAAACGCCGCCAATCCGGACATTCTCCCATGAAGCACGTCAAGAAATCCGCCAAACTTGCCAATGTCTGCTATGACATCCGCGGCCCCGTGCTGCAGATGGCCAAGCAGATGGAGGAAGAGGGTCACAAGATCATCAAGCTGAACATCGGCAACCTGGCCGCTTTCGGTTTTGATTCGCCCGAGGAAATCCAGCAGGACATCATCCGCAACCTGCCGAACGCGGCCGGCTACACGGATTCGAAGGGTATTTTCGCGGCGCGCAAGGCGATCATGCACTACACCCAGCAGAAGGGCATCAAGGGCGTGACGCTGGAGGATATTTACGTTGGCAACGGTGTCTCCGAGCTGATTGTCATGGCGATGAACGCGCTGCTCGATGCCGGGGACGAAGTGCTGGTGCCGGCGCCCGACTATCCGCTATGGACGGCGGCGATCAGCCTGTCCGGCGGCAAGCCGGTGCATTACCTGTGCGACGAGGAAAAAGGCTGGCTGCCCGACCTTGACGACATCCGCAGCAAGATCAACAAGAACACCCGCGCCATCGTCATCATCAACCCGAACAACCCGACCGGCGCGTTGTACCCGGATGACCTGCTGCACGAGATCATCGCCATCGCCCGCGAGCACCACCTGATCATCTACGCCGACGAAGTCTACGACAAGGTGCTCTACGACGGCGTCAAGCACACCTCGATCGCCGCGCTCTCCGACGACGTGCTGACCATTACCTTCAACGGGCTGTCGAAAAACTATCGCTCCTGCGGCTATCGCGCCGGCTGGATGGTGGTTTCCGGCGACAAGCGGCACGCCAAGGACTACATCGAAGGCCTCGACATCCTGGCCTCGATGCGCCTGTGCGCCAATGCGCCCGGCCAGCACGGCATCCAGACCGCGCTCGGCGGTTACCAGAGCATCGACGACCTGGTCGGCGAGGGCGGGCGCATGCGCCGCCAGCGCGACGTCGCCCACCAGCTGATCAACGCGATTCCGGGGGTTTCCTGCGTCAAGCCGAAGGCGACGCTGTACATGTTCCCGAAGCTCGATCCCAAGATCTACCCGATCAAGAACGACCAGCAGTTCATCGCCGAACTGCTGCAGGAAGAAAAAGTGCTGCTGGTCCAGGGCACCGGCTTCAACTGGCCGCATCCGGACCATTTCCGCCTCGTCTTCCTGCCGCACGAGGATGACCTCAAGGAAGCGGTCGGCCGCCTTGCCCGCTTCCTCGAAAACTATCGCAAACGTCACA
Source organism: Azonexus caeni (assembly GCF_048146105.1). Taxonomy (NCBI): domain Bacteria; kingdom Pseudomonadati; phylum Pseudomonadota; class Betaproteobacteria; order Rhodocyclales; family Azonexaceae; genus Azonexus; species Azonexus caeni. Next base: position 29,794 of record NZ_JBKJAD010000002.1, on the reverse strand, counting down.
ACACCAATCACCTCATCAACAAAGACTGACCTATGAAACCCATCAATGTTGGCCTTATCGGCATCGGCACCGTCGGCGGTGGCACCTGGACCGTTCTCAAGCGCAACGCGGAAGAAATCACCCGCCGCGCCGGCCGGCCGATTCGAATTACCGCCGTGGCCGACAAGAACGTCGAACTGGCCCGTCAGGTGACCGGCGGCGAAGCCCGCGTCACCGACGATGCCTTCGCCCTGGTCAACGATCCGGAAATCGACATCATCGTCGAACTGATCGGCGGCTACGGTGTTGCCAAGGAAGTCGTGATGCAGGCGATCGTCGCCGGCAAGCATGTCGTCACCGCCAACAAGGCGCTGCTCGCCGTGCATGGCACCGAGATCTTCACCGCCGCTCAGGAGAAGGGCGTCATGGTCGCTTTCGAAGCTGCCGTCGCCGGCGGCATCCCGATCATCAAGGCGCTGCGCGAAGGCCTCACCGCCAACCGCATCGAATGGGCCGCCGGCATCATCAACGGCACCACCAACTTCATCCTCTCGGAAATGCGCGACAAGGGCCTGTCGTTCGCCGACGTGCTTGCCGAGGCGCAGCGTCTGGGTTACGCCGAGGCCGATCCGACCTTCGACATCGAAGGCGTCGATGCCGCGCACAAGGCGACGCTGATCGCCTCGATCGCCTACGGCATCCCGGTGCAGTTCGACAAGGCCTACGTCGAGGGCATCACCAAGCTCGAAGCCTCCGACATCAAGTACGCCGAACAGCTCGGCTACCGCATCAAGCTGCTCGGCATCGCCAAGCGCCGCGAGCAGGGCATCGAACTGCGCGTGCATCCGACGCTGATCCCGGCCAAGCGCCTGATCGCCAACGTCGAGGGCGCGATGAACGCTGTCGTCGTCAAGGGCGACGCCGTCGGCACCACGCTCTACTACGGCAAGGGCGCCGGCGCCGAGCCGACCGCTTCGGCAGTGATCGCCGACCTGGTCGACGTCACCCGCCTGGCCACCGCCGACCCGGAACACCGCGTGCCGCACCTGGCTTTCCAGCCGAACGCGATGTCCAACCTGCCGATCCTGCCGATGAGCGAGATCGAGACCGGCAACTATCTGCGCCTGCGCGTCGAGGACAAGGCCGGCGTGCTCGCCGACGTCACCCGCATCCTCGCCGACCAGGGCATCTCGATCGACGCCATGCTGCAGCGCGAGCCGGAAGAAGGCGAGGGCGAGACCGACATCATCATCCTCACCCACGTCTGCAGCGAGAGCGCCGCGCTCGCCGCAATCGCCAAGGTCGAGGCGCTGGCCGCGGTCAAGGGCCAGGTCAAGCGCATCCGCCTGGAAGAACTGCAGTAAGCCGGCAGGCTAGCGGAGCACAAAAGGGGGCTGCGGCCCCCTTCGTCTTTTTGGCGATGGCGATATGGATCAAGGAAATTGCGCGTTGTGGCCGGCAGACTGCGTATTCCCGCCCTGAAGGGCCAATTGACCAAGGAATCACGATGACCCAGACCCTGCATGCCTGCGACCACCCCACGCCGGAAGCCCTCTACCCCTTCGATGCGCGCGGCGTCGCCAAGCGTTTCCGCCACGCCGCCATCTTCGGTGCGCTGGAGTCGCTGATGCCCGGCGAGACGATGCGTTTCTGCAACGACCACGACCCGCTGCCGCTGCTCGCCCAGATGCAGCAGCGTTACGGCGAACAGGTGGCGATTGCCTACGTTCAGCGCGAGCCGGGCGCCATCGTCATCGATTTCAAGGTGCTCGGCAGTTGACGCGGATCGCCGTCGCCGCGCTGTGCTGCCTCGTGCTCGCCGCTCTGGCCGGCGCGGCCGGGGTCGGCACGCCGGCGGCGGTGGCTCATCTGGCCTTCGCTGGCGGCATCGTGCCGCTGATCTTCGCGGCGATGATCCATTTCGTGCCGGTGCTGACGCGCACCGGTGACGCGCCGGCCGCCGTCCGGAGGCTGCCGTGGCTGGCGCAGGCCAGCGGCGGGCTCGCCGTGGCCGGTTTTTTCGGCGTCCTGCCTTACCCGGCCGTGTTTCTCGCGGCTTTCCTCGATCTCGGACTGGCCGCCGCGCTCCTCGCCTGGATCGTACGCCGGGCGCGCGCCGCGCTCGGCACGCCGCATCCCGGCTGGCGCTGGTACGCGGCGGCCGTGCTGCTGCTGATGACCGCGCTGCTCGCCGTGCTGGCGATGGGAATCTGGCCGGAACACTGGCTGAGCTGGCGGCGCCTGCATCTGCACCTCAATACCCTGGGCCTGGTCGGGCTGGCGGCTTTCGGCACCTTGCCGCTGCTGCTGCCGACCGCGCTCGGCCAGCCCGATCCCCAGGCCGCCGGCTGGCTGCGGCGCCGGCTGTGGCCGCAAGTCGCCGCCGTTCTCCTGCTGGCGGTCGGCAGCGCCCTGTACTGGCCGCTGGCGGTGGCCGGCGCGGCGATCCTCGTCGTTATCGCTCTCGGCCTGGTTGCCCACTGGCTGCGCCGTTTCAAGGCTGCCGCCCTGCTCGGCGACGGCGCCGTCGCGGCGCTGCTGGCGGCGGTGTGCGGTTGGTTGCTCTGCCTGTTCGCCGGGGCCTTGCACGGCGCCGGCCTGATCGCCGCACGGCCGACGCTGGCGGCCTGGGCGGCGGCTTTCCTGCTGCCGCTGGTGAGCGGGGCGCTGACGCAACTGCTGCCGGTCTGGCGCCACCCGGGCGTGCGCACGCCGGCGCGTGAGGCGATGCGCGACTGCCTGGCGGTCGGCGGGCGCTGGCGCGGCCTGCTGTTCTTCGCCGCCGGCCTCGCTTTCATCGCCGACGCCGCCATGCCGGCCGGCCTTCTGGTCGGCAGCGCGCTCGGCTGGTTCGTGCTGCGCCTCATCATGGCCATGCGTATCGCGCGCCCGACGCGGTAAAATCCCGGTTTTTTCCGCTTTCCAGGTTCCGACGCCATGCGCTACATCTCGACCCGCGGCCAGTCCGCGCCCCAGGCTTTCTGCGACATCCTCCTCGGCGGGCTGGCGCCGGACGGCGGGCTTTATCTGCCCGAAACCTATCCGCAGGTGACGCGCGCCGAACTCGACGCCTGGCGCCAGTTGTCCTACGCCGACCTGGCATTCGAGATCCTCTCGAAGTTCATCACCGACATCCCGGCCGCCGACCTCAAGGCCATCGTCGCCAGGACCTACACCGCCGACGTCTACCGCTTCACCCGCAACGGCGGCAACGCAGCCGAGATCACGCCGCTGACCAAGCTGGAAGATGGGCTGTACACGCAGGAGCTGTCGAACGGTCCGACGCTCGCCTTCAAGGACATGGCGATGCAGTTGCTCGGCAACCTGTTCGAGTATGTTCTGGACAAGCGCGGCGAATCGATCAACATCCTCGGCGCCACCTCCGGCGACACCGGCTCCGCCGCCGAATACGCGATGCGAGGCAAGCACAACGTCAAGGTCTTCATGCTCTCGCCGGACGGCAAGATGAGCGCCTTCCAGCGCGCCCAGATGTACTCGCTGACCGACGCCAACATCTTCAACATCGCCGTGCGCGGCATGTTCGACGACGCCCAGGACATCGTCAAGGCGGTTTCCAACGACGCCGCGTTCAAGAAGCAGTACAAGATCGGCGCCGTCAATTCGATCAACTGGGCGCGCGTCGCGGCGCAGATCGTCTATTACTTCCAGGGCTATTTCCTGGCCACCCAATCGAACGACGAAACGGTGTCGTTCTGCGTGCCGTCGGGCAACTTCGGCAACATCTGCGCCGGTCACATCGCCCGCCAGATGGGCCTGCCGATCGCCAAGCTGGTGCTCGCCACCAACGAGAACGACGTCCTCGACGAGTTCTTCAAGACCGGCGTCTATCGTCCGCGCACTTCGGCGGAAACCAGCGTGACGTCGAGCCCGTCGATGGACATTTCCAAGGCCTCCAACTTCGAGCGCTTCGTCTTCGACCTGGTCGGCCGCGACCCGGTGGTGATTCGCGATCTCTGGTCGCGCGTCGACCAGGGCCAGGCTTTCGACCTCAGCACGACCGTGTACTGGAAGGACCTGCCGAAGTTCGGTTTCGTCTCCGGGCGCAGCACGCACATCGACCGTATCAACACGATCCGCTTCGCCCAGGGGCGTTACAACGTGATGCTCGACACGCACACCGCCGACGGTCTCAAGGTGGCGCTCGAACAGCGCCAGCCGGGGCAGACCATGATCGTGCTGGAAACCGCGCAGCCGGCGAAGTTCGAGGAAACCATCCGCGAGGCGCTGGGTACCGAGCCGGTGCGTCCGGCCGAACTGGCCGGCATCGAGAACCTCGAGCAGCACGTCGTGGTCATGGACCCGGACGTCGCGGCGATCAAGCAGTTCGTTGTCGAGCGCGTATGAGCTTTGATCACGAGGCCTTCTGGTCAGCGCGCTATCGCGATGCCGGCGAGGATTACCTCTTCGGCACCGCGCCGAACGCTTTCCTGAGCGCCCAGGCCGGGCGCTTTGCCGCCGGCATGTCGGTGCTGGCGGTGGCCGACGGCGAAGGGCGCAATTCGGTGTGGCTGGCCGAGCAGGGCTGTGCCGTCACCGCCACCGAAATTTCGCCGGTGGCCTTGGCCAAAGCCGCCAAACTGGCGCGCGCCCGCCAGGTGGCGGTCGATTTCATCGAGGCCGATTTGCTACGCTGGGAATGGCCGCTTGCCGCCTTCGACGCAGTGGTCGGCATCTTCATCCAGTTCGTCGGGCCGGCCGAGCGGGAAATCCTGTTTGCCGGCATGCAGGCGGCGGTCAAGCCCGGTGGCCTGTTGCTGCTGCAAGGCTACACGCCGAAGCAGCTTGAGTACCGGACCGGCGGCCCGTCCGCCGTGGAAAACCTGTACACCGCCGAACTTCTGCGCAGCGCCTTCGCCGGCTGGGAACTGCTCGAACTGCGCGAGCACGAGGCGGTGATCGGCGAAGGGCGCGGCCACGCCGGGCGCGCCGCGCTGATCGACCTGGTCGCCCGCAAGCCGGCCTGAGGCCGGCGCTCAGTCGACGAAGCGCATCGACAGGTCGAGCGCCTTGACGTCCTTGGTCAGCGCGCCGACCGAGATGCGGTCGACGCCGGTTTCGGCGATTTCCCGGATGCTTTCCAGGCTGACGTTGCCCGAGGCTTCGAGGACGGCGCGGCCGGCGTTGAGTGCCACCGCTTCACGAAGCAGGGCGCAGGAAAAATTGTCGAGGAGGATCATCGTCGCGCCGGCGTCCAGCGCCTGACGCAGTTCGTCGAGGTTTTCCACTTCCACCTGGATGAACTTGCAGCGGTCGGCCGCTGCTGCCGCGACTTTCTGCGCGGCGGCCATCGCCTGGGCAATGCCGCCAGCGGCGTGGATATGGTTTTCCTTGATCAGGATGGCGTCCCACAGCGCCAGCCGGTGATTGCCGCCGCCGCCGGCACGCACCGCATACTTCTGGGCGACGCGCAGGCCGGGCAGGGTCTTGCGCGTATCCACCACCTGCGCCCGGGTGCCGGCGATCGCATCGGCGTAGATACGCGCCTTGCTCGCCACCGCCGACAGCAATTGCAGGAAGTTCAGCGCGCTGCGCTCGGCGGTGAGCAGGGCACGGCCGTTGCCATCGATGGTGCACAGCAGCTGGTCGGCGTCGATGCGTTCGCCGTCGGCCGCCTGCCAGGTGACCGTGGCGGTCGGGTCGAGACGGCGCACGCATTCGTCGAACCAGGCGCTGCCGCACAGTACGCCGGATTCGCGCGAGATGACGCGGGCGCGGACGCGGCGTTCGCCGGGAACGAGGGCCGCCGTCAGGTCGCCGGCGCCGACATCCTCGGCGATGGCGGAGGTAACGTTACGGGTGATTTCAGCGGCGAGCGGATAGTCGAATTCGATGGACATGGCGGGGGCGCGGGAAAGTTGCGGGTGGCGCATTGTAACTCCCGGCGGCGGTGGCCAGAAGCCGGGAACCCTTGCCCGGCGCGGATGATCCAACAGCCGCCAGTCCCGCCACAGGAGTCAAGTCATGGATGCGATGCACACGCTGCCCCAGTTGTTCGCCCAGCTCGGCCTGCCGTCCGAGCCGCCCGCCATCGAGGCTTTCATCGCCGCCCACCGGCCGCTGGCCGGCGACGTCGCGCTTTACCGGGCGCCGTTCTGGACGCCGGCCCAGCGCAGTTTCCTCAAGGAAGAGATCATCGAGGACGCCGACTGGGCGGCGGCCATCGAGGAGTTGAACGCCCGCCTGCACTGAGCGGCGGGGCAGGGCCTCAGATTGCCTTGAACAGCGCGTTGAACTGTTTGGCGGCGTCGCGTTCGCCGCGCAGGATGCCGCGCGACAAGTCGTAGACCCGCTGCGTCGTGGCGCGCACGTCGGCCCGCAGCTTGGCCTGCTGTTCGGCGCTCAGGCGTTCGCCGGCGTAGCGGGCGAGCAACTGGTCGAGGTGGGCGTCCATCGCGGCGAGCAGGGCGTCGCGCTCGCTGCCGAGGTCCGCCGTGCGTTCGGCGACGCGGCCGGGCGCGGCGACGATATCGCGCAGCCATTGCCGGTAGCCGTCGGCGAAGGCGGGCGCGTTGCGGATGAAGATGCCGTTGTTGCTGTCCATCATCAGGCTGCGCACGTCGGCGTTGGCCGAGCCGATGAAGACATCGTCGCCGAAGACCATCACCTTGCTGTGCAGCGACAGACGCTTGTCGGTCTGCGGCAGGTACTCGTAGTAGCGCAGGCGGGCGGCAGCGTTGCCCGGCGCCGTTTCGCGCAGGTGATCGGCGAGCGCCTTCATCTGCCAGACGGCGAGCAGGTTGACGACGCTGAGATCGGTGGTGGCCAGTGAATTGGTCAGCATCGTCAGCGTCACGCCGGGGCAGGCGCGGCTGCCGTCGAGGGCGGCGCCGATGTCGCGCAGCAGGTTGGCCGGCAGGAAGAAGTAGGCATTGTGGATGTAGACCTCGCGCGTCGTCCCGGCGCCGTCGCACACGGCCTGCAAGGCCGAGCGCCACAGGCCGTGGATTTGCTTGCCGTGCGCCGCTTCGTCCTGCAGCGGGGCGCCGTAGCTGCGCCGACTGTCCACCAGCGGCAGGTTCTGCAGGTAATGGATCGCCGCCTGGGCATCGATCGTTTGCGGCGCGGCGGCGATTGCCGGGCGGTATTCGCTGCGGAAACGCTGCAGGTTTTCCCGGTGCTGGCGGGCGATCGTTTCCATGCGTTGTTCCAGCGGGCGCAGGTGACGCTCGAGGTAACGGTCGACGCAGGCGGCGTCGCTGCCCTTGGCGCAGGTTTCCTGGGCGGCGTCGAAAACCGCGAAGTTGGCCAGGTGCTCGTTCGGCGCATGGCGGCGCACCTGGGCCAGCGTCGCGTTCATCGGCAACTGCCAGAGATTGTCGAAACTGGCGGCGAGCGTCGCGTCCGGGGCGGCCAGGCGCAGCCGGACGTCGGTGTCCATGAAGTTGTATTTGGCGGAGAGCGGCCCCGGGTGCAGGTGGTAGGCATCCTCGACATTGCGCCCGCCGAGCACGAGCTGGCGGCGGTCGGCGAGCAGCAGCTTGTGGTGGAGGAATTCGCTCAGGTAGTCCCAGTCCCGCTGCGCACTGCTGTTGTTCTGGCGCGCCAGCGGCAGGTAGCTGCCGACCGTCGCGAACACCGGGTTGACCTGCTCGGCGAAGGCGAGGCGGACGAAGGCGAGCTTCAGGCGGGCGCTCAGGCCATCGACGCCGCCGCTGTAGCGGGCCTTGAAGTAGAGCTTGCCGAGTTCCTTCAGGCGTTCGCCCTGCGCCGGGTCGGCGTTGCCGGCGCTGGCGGCGAGCGCCTGCGGATCGATGCCCTGGCCGCGGCTGATGGCGTAGGCCAGTAGTTGCGGATGCTTGCCGTAGAGGCCGGAAAGGAAGAGGCCGGAGCCGGCGACGGTGGTTTCCGCCGGGTCGCTGCCGGCGGCGGCGAGTGCGCCAAACTGCTGCTCGATCGCGCGCTGCTTGGCGTCGTCGCATTGCTGGCCGGCGACGCCGACGTCGGCGCAACTGGTGGTCAGGTAGGCGGCATCGCGGATGATCTCGGCGGTCGGCCGGTTGTAGAGGCGGACCTCGAGCTTGCCGGCACCTTCGCGTTCGAGCCAGCTCAGGCGGTCGAGATCGCCGTAGGCGCTGAAATAGTCGAGCAGCAGGCGAACCCGGACGCCGCGCCGGGTGGCGTCGAGTAGCGCCTGGGAGAGCGCCGTCGAACTGTAGTCGTCGGCGAAGATGTAGTAGGCGAGATCGAGGCTTTCGCGGGCGCCGGTGATCAGCTCCAGCTTGGCGGCGAAGGCGGCGTCGTTGTCGGTCAGCACCTCGCCGTCGGCGAGCGCCAGCGGGCCGCCGCTGGTGTGGCTGGCGAGGGTTTCGGCGAGCGGGACGGGACGGTTCGGGGCGAGGCTGGTGCAGCCGGCAGCGAGCAGCGCGGCCGAAACGAAGAGGGAGAGCAGGGTGCGTTGCATGGTCGGACCTCCAGGGCAGCGGGCGGCGGAAAACGGCATGGCCGGTTTGCGCACTCTACCGGAGAAAGTCCGTTTGCATAAGCCCGCCGCGGCGGGCACCGTCTCAGCGCTGGCGACCGGCCAGCCAGCCGTTGAAGACCTGGCGCGCGGCGTCGATCACCTCGCTGGCGGTCAGGCCGGCCGGGCCGTGGCTGGCGGCGACCAGCGCGTCGGCGGCGGCGCCATGGAGGTGGACGGCGCCGAGCAGCGCCTGTTCGGGCGACCAGTTCTGGGCCAGCAGGGTGGCGATCAAGCCGCTCAGCACGTCGCCCATGCCGGCGCTGGCCAGGCCCGGGTTGCCCGTGGTGTTGATCCACCAGCGCCCGTCGCTGGCGGCGAGCACCGTGCCGCAACCCTTGAGGGCGACCGGGCTGGCGTAGCGCGCAGCCATTTCGCGGGCGGCGCCGATCCGGTCGTCCTGCACCTCGCGCACCGAACTGCCGAGCAGGCGCGCCGCTTCGGCCGGGTGCGGGGTGAGGATGGCGGGCGCGATGCGGTTGTAGAGATTGCCTTCCAGCCGGCCATCGACCGCCAGGATGTTCAGCGCGTCGGCGTCGAGGACCAGCGGCAGCGGACATTTCAGCGCCTGTTCGACGTACTGCACCGCTTCGCTGGTGTGACCCAGGCCGGGGCCGCAGACCAGCGCCTGGAGGTCGGCCTGGAACAGGGTGTCGACGCGGCGGATCATCAGTTCCGGCTGCACCGGATCGACGGTCGGCGCGTCCGGGTCGAGCAGGCCGAGATAGACGCGGCCGCTGCCCAGACGGAGCGCGGCGCGGCCGGCGAGCAGCGCGGCGCCGCTCATCGACTTGCCGCCGCCGAGAATGCCGACGCTGCCGAAACTGCCTTTGTGCGTGTTGCGCCGGCGCGGCTGCAGGCGTTCGGCGAAATCGGCCGGGCTCACCCGCCGGCCGTCGGCTTCGTCGATCGACAGATCGAGCGAGGCGATGCGGATCTCGCCGCCATGGTCGGGGCCGTCGCCGGTGTACAGGCCCGGCTTGGCGGCGATGAAGCTGATCGTATGCGTCGCCGCGATGCACGGGCCGGGGCGCCGGCCGCTGTCGGCGTCGAGGCCGGACGGGCAGTCGAGGGCGAGCAGCGGGCAGGCATCGCGTTGCGCCAGCCGGTTGGCGGTGGCGATCCACTCGGCGTAGCGGCCTTCCGGTGCGCGCCTGAGACCGATGCCGAAGATGCCATCGACGATCAGTCCCCAATGATCGATCTCGGGAATCTCACCGAGCGTGCTGCCGCCGCCGGCCAGGAAAGCCTCGCGCGCCGCCGCCGCATCGGCCGGCAGGGCGGCGGGATCGCCGGCAAAGACGAGATGGACGGCGAAGAAGCGCTCGCGCAGCCGGCTGCCGACGACGAAGGCGTCGCCGCCGTTGTTGCCGGGGCCGGCGAGGATGAGGACCGGGCGGTTGCGCGGATCGGCCAGTTCGCCGGCGAAATCGGCGGCCGCCAGCCCGGCGCGCTGCATCAGCGGCAGGTTGGCGTGGCGGGCTTCGATCCGGCGCAGCGTGGCGCTCAGGTAGAGATCGCGGGCGGTATCCATGGCAGGATTTTAGCGCTACATGGCGCGGGTGAGGCGGACCTGTCCGCTGGCTGACGTTCAGTGGCCCCATCCCTGGGGCTGGCGGGGCAGTTTTACAAAATGGGGTGAGTAGGTTTGATTGTCCCGCAAGCTCGTTCCTGGACACCTGATTGCAATCTTCGTGGTTGAAAATCGGCCACCGCCTCTGACGCATTTGTGAATTCCCGCATGAGAAACCTGGTCGATCTCAGCCTGCCTGTTGAACCGATTGCGCCGCATCACCTGATCGGCACCCTGGGCGATATCTTTCTCCAGGAGCGACATGAACGTCTGCTGTCGCTTCCCATCGTGAATGAAGGGCGGCCTGTCGGCGTCATCAGCCGGCACAACATGCAGAAAATCTTCATGTCGAGGTATGGTCGGGAAATCCAGGGGAAAAAGCCGGTCGAAACGATCATGAATCCCGCGCCCTTGCTGGTTTCTGTCGATCAGTCCATGGAAGAGGCCAGCCACTTCGTGACCCGCAACATCGCCTTCCCCATCACTGAAGATTTCATCCTCATCAAGGATGGGCAGTACCACGGCATTGGCTCGGTCATCGACCTGCTGCGCGGGATGGAAGAACGCATGGCGGAACAGAACGTTTCGCTTTCAAACGCGCTGTCCCTGTTGAAAGCCTCGCAATCGCAGATCATTCAGTCGGAAAAGATGGCCTCGCTCGGCCAGATGGTGGCGGGCGTTGCCCATGAAATAAACACGCCGCTCGGCTACGTGAAAAACAATCTTGAAATGGCCAGCGAGGCGTTCAAACTGCTGCGGGACATTGGCGTCGCTCACAACGCCCTGCTGTCGGCATTGCAGACAGGCGAGGCTTCGGACGAAGAAGTCCACCAGCGGTTATCCGAACTCGAAGCACGCAACGCCGGGTTTCAAGCCGTCTATCCGGAAGATGAAATGGATGCCCTGTTCAAGGACACCCTGTACGGCCTGGAGCAAATCTCCGAGATCGTCGTCAACCTCAAGAATTTCAGCCGCCTGGACCAGGCAGCCGTAGACAACGTCAATATCAATCAATGCATCGACAGCGCGCTCCTCATCGCCAGGAACGTCATCAAACACAAGGCCGAGGTCGAACGCAATTATGGAAGCTTGCCGACGGTACGCTGTGCTCCGTCGCAAATCAATCAGGTCATACTGAATCTGCTAACCAACGCCGCCCACGCAATCGACCGGCCCGACGGTCGTATCGTCATCCGTACCCAGGCAGACGAACGCTACGTCCATATCGTGCTGACCGATAACGGCAAGGGAATTCCTCCAGAAGTCATCAAGAAGATTTTCGACCCGTTCTTCACCACCAAGCCGGTTGGCCAGGGGACCGGCCTCGGACTGTCGATCGCCTTCAAGATCGTTCAGGACCATAAAGGCCTCATCCGCGTGAAATCGAAGCCGGGGCTGGGCTCCGCCTTCTGCGTCAGTCTCCCTCGCAGCACCTGAGGTCGAGAGAAAGGAAAACGAGTTTGATCGCCAAATCCGCACCACCTTGTCCGCTCGGCAAAGCCGGGATGCTACCGGCGGACCGGCCAACCATCCTGTTTGTCGATGACGAAGAGCGTATCCTGCGCTCCCTGCGCATGCTGTTTGCCGCCAGTTACCGGGTCTTGATGACCACCAACGGTCACGAAGCCCTGGAAATCCTGCGCAAGGAACGCGTGCACGTTCTGGTCAGCGACCAGCGCATGCCGATCATGACCGGCGTCGAGTTGCTGCGCCAGGCGCGCGAGTATTCTCCTCCCAGCATGCGCCTCCTCCTGACCGGCTACTCCGACATGGAAGCGATCATCGGTTCGATCAATGAGGGGGAGATATTCCGCTATATCAACAAGCCGTGGAATGCGGAAGATTTCCGCCGTACCGTCGGCGAAGCGATGGAAATCGCCATCAAGCTGTGGGACCCGGCCCCTGTCGAAGCGCCACCACCCGCCCCTGACGAAATTCTTGAAATCCTCCTGCTCGATGACTCGCCGGAAGTTGCCGTTGCCATCCGTGCCCTGCTCGACGAAAATTTCCTCGGTGCCTATCACCTCGACTGGGCTACTTCGCAGGCCGAGGCCATGACGATCCTCGAACGGGGCAAGGTATCGATCATCGTCTCGGAAACCCGTGTCGATGGTGAGGATGTCACTCCCTTCCTGAAAACCCTGAAGCACTTTCATGCCCAGATCGTGACCATCGTCCTGACTTCGTTCAGCGACACCTCGCTGCTCACCGATCTGATCAACCAGGGGCAGATCCACCGCTTCCTGCCCAAACCCATGCGCAAGACGTTGACCGTCCGCAGCATTCGGTCGGGCATCGATCGTCACCGGGAAATCGTGCAACGTCCGCAGCTTTCACTGCGCCACCGCGTCGAGCCGCCGCGCGCTACCGTCAATCACTCGATGATCAGTCGCATCCGGGGAATATTCCACCGCGTTTCAATCTGACTCTGTCCGGGATTCCGTCGGCCATCGGGGTACGACATGCGAGCTGTCTTTGCTGCAGATGGCGTTGGTCCTGAAGCCCTGATCTGCAACTACGGAAAACCGAAGCCTTTCTGTGCCGGCCGGTTCGGCGAGCCACCCCGGGGCGGACCTGGCGGCGGCTGGATGAAGGGGAAGGGCTGCACGACATGCAGCCCGGGGGGGTCAGTTGAGGGCCGCCGACAGCTTGCGGCGGAACTCGCGGACGAGGTCGTCGTATTGTTCGCCGGACAGCGCCTCGAAGAATTGCAGCAGTGTCTTGCGGCCGGCGCCCTCGTCGAAGAAGCGGTCGCGGCGGACCACCTCCAGTGCCGCTTCGAGCGCTTCGCGGAAACGGTGCTGGGCAGCGTAGGCGCGGGCCAGTTCGAGGCGGGTGGCGTGATCGTCCGGGTTGGCGGCGAGCCTTGCTTCGAGCGGTGCGCTGTCGGCGGCGCCCTGGGCAAGCGCCAGGCGGGCGCGCAGGGCGGTGGCGCGATCCGGTTCGTTCGGGTAGTCGCCGGCCAGCAACTGGGCGGCTTCGTCGTTGCGGCCGAGTTGCAGCAGGACGTCGATGGCGTCGAGTTGCACCGCCTGGTCCTGCGGGTCGGCCTGGCTGGCGGCGACCAGTCTGGCCAGCGCTTCTTCCAGTCGGCCTTCGCCGACCAGGGCGGCGGCTTCTGCGCGCAGGTCGGTCTCGTTGCCACCGGGTAGGGCGATGCGGTCGAGGAATTCGCGGACCTTGCCCTCGGGCAGGGCGCCGTTGAATTCGTCGACCAGCTGACCCTGGTAGACGACCTTGATCGACGGAATGCTGCGCACGCCGAAGTGGCCGGCCAGTTCCGGGTTCTCGTCGGAGTTGACCTTGGCCAGCAGGAAACGGCCCTTGTATTCTTCGGCCAGCTTTTCCAGCATCGGTTTCAGCGTCTGGCAGGGACCGCACCAGGGGGCCCAGAAGTCGACGACCACCGGTACTTCAAGCGATGCCTGGAGGACCTTGGCTTCGAAATCTTCGAGGGCGACGTCAAAGGAAAATTGGGACATGAGCAGACTTCCGGGTGGTTTTTCAGGAAGCGACAATTCTAGCCGAGTCGCTTTCGCGGTGGCAGACGGCTTTCGCTGCCGGGGGATTTTCAGCTATCATTCTGCTTTCCCGCAGCCTGTCTTTCCATGACCAAATACGTTTTCGTTACGGGTGGTGTCGTGTCCTCCTTGGGCAAAGGCATCGCCGCCGCGTCGCTGGGGGCCATTCTGGAATCCCGCGGCATCAAGGTTACCCATCTCAAGCTCGACCCCTACATCAACGTCGACCCCGGCACGATGAGCCCCTTCCAGCACGGAGAGGTCTTCGTCACCGAGGATGGCGCCGAGACCGACCTCGATCTCGGACACTACGAGCGCTTCACCAGCGCCAAGATGGGCAAGCGCAACAACTTCACCACCGGTCAGGTCTATGACGCAGTGCTGAAGAAGGAAAGGCGCGGCGAGTATCTCGGCAAGACGGTGCAGGTCATCCCGCACATCACCGACGAGATCAAGGGCAAGGTCAAGGCCGGTGCCGAAGGCGCCGACGTGGCCATCGTCGAGGTCGGCGGCACGGTCGGCGACATCGAGTCGCTGCCCTTCCTGGAAGCGATCCGCCAGATGGGCATCGAGGAAGGCCGCAACAACGTCTGCTACATGCACCTGACGCTCTTGCCCTACATCCCGACCGCCGGCGAACTGAAGACCAAGCCGACCCAGCACTCGGTCAAGGAGTTGCGCGAGATCGGCATCCAGCCGGACATCCTGCTCTGCCGTGCCGACCGTTCGATCCCGGTGGAAGAACGCCGCAAGATCGCGCTGTTCTGCAACGTCATGCCGGAAGCCGTCATCGAGTGCCTGGACGCCGATTCGATCTACAAGATTCCGGGCATGCTGCACGAGCAGATGCTCGACGAGATCGTCTGCCACAAGCTCGGCATCCTGGCCAAGGCCGCCGACCTCTCGGTCTGGGAAAAGCTGATCGATGCCATGGAGCACCCGCTGAACACGGTGCGCATCGCCTTCGTCGGCAAGTACGTCGATCTGACCGAGTCCTACAAATCGCTGATCGAAGCGATCAAGCACGCCGGCATCCATACCCGATGCAAGGTCGATATCGAGTACATCGATTCCGAGAACATCGAGAAGGAAGGCACCGGCGTCCTCGAGACGATGGACGCCATCCTGGTGCCGGGTGGTTTCGGCCGGCGCGGTACCGAAGGCAAGATCGCGGCGATCCGCTACGCCCGCGAGAACAAGGTGCCTTACCTCGGCATCTGTCTCGGCATGCAGATGGCGGTCGTCGAATTCGCCCGTGACGTCGCCGGCATGAAGGACGCGCATTCGACCGAATTCGTCGCCGACACGCCGTTCCCGGTGATCGGCCTGATCACCGAGTGGCTCGACGCTTCCGGCAAGGTCGAGAAGCGCGGCGAGGATTCCGACCTCGGCGGCACCATGCGCCTTGGCGGCCAGGTCTGCCGCCTCAAGGAAGGTTCGCTGGCGCGCCAGATCTACGGCAAGGCGGAAATCACCGAACGCCACCGCCATCGCTACGAAGTGAACAACACCCTGCTGTCGCAACTCGAGGCCAAGGGGCTGGTCGTCGCCGGCCGAGCACCGGGCACCGACCTCTGCGAGATGGTCGAACTGCCGACCGAGGTCCATCCGTGGTTCGTCGGTTGCCAGTTCCACCCGGAATTCACTTCCAACCCGCGTCAGGGTCACCCGCTGTTCACGTCCTACGTGCAGGCGGCGCTGACCAGCAAGCAGGGTAAATCGGCATGAAGCTATGCGGATTCGAGGCTGGTCTTGACCAGCCTTTTTTCCTGATCGCCGGTCCTTGCACTGCCGAATCGGAACAGCTTTGCGTCGATGTCGCCGGCCACATGAAGGAAGTCTGCGCCCGGCTCGGCATCAACTACATCTTCAAGGCATCGTACGACAAGGCCAACCGCAGCTCCGGCACCTCGGTGCGCGGACCCGGCATCGACGGCGGCTTGAAGATCCTGGACAACGTTCGTGCCCAGGTCGGCGTGCCGGTATTGACCGACGTGCACAGCGAAGCCGACGTCGCCCAGGTGGCGAGCGTCGTCGACGTCCTGCAGACGCCGGCCTTCCTCTGCCGGCAGACCGATTTCATCCATGCCGTGGCCGCCTGCGGCAAGCCGGTGAACATCAAGAAGGGCCAGTTCCTGGCGCCGGGCGACATGAAGAACGTCGTCGCCAAGGCGCGCGAGGTCAACGGCGGCGCCGACAACCTGATGGTCTGCGAACGCGGCGCTTCTTTCGGCTACAACAACCTGGTGTCCGACATGCGCTCGCTGGCAATTATGCGCGAGACCGGCTGCCCGGTCGTCTTCGACGCCACCCACTCGGTGCAGCTGCCGGGTGGGCAGGGCACGGTCTCCGGCGGTCAGCGCGAGTTCGTTCCGGTGCTGGCGCGGGCGGCGGTTGCCGTGGGCATCGCCGGCCTGTTCATGGAAACCCATCCCTGCCCGGAAAAGGCCTTTTCCGACGGCCCGAATTCCTGGCCGCTCGACCGCATGGCAAGCCTGCTGACTACCCTGGTCGCCCTTGATCGGGCGGTCAAGGCTGCCGGTTTCGAAGAGTTTAAGATTTAAAGTTTTTGTTTAAGAAGTATCTGTAACCTTTTGTTTATAAGGAAGAGACATGAGTTCTATCGTTGATGTCGTCGCCCGCGAGATTCTGGATTCCCGCGGCAACCCCACGGTCGAGGCCGATGTGCTGCTGGAAAGCGGCGTCATGGGCCGCGCCGCGGTGCCGTCCGGCGCCTCCACCGGCTCGCGCGAAGCCATCGAACTGCGTGACGGCGACAAGGGCCGTTACCTCGGCAAGGGCGTCATGCAGGCGGTCGAGAACATCAACACCGAAATCTCGGAAGCGATCATCGGTCTCGACGCCCAGGAACAGGCCTTCGTCGACCAGACGATGATCGAACTCGACGGCACCGACAACAAGTCGCGCCTCGGCGCCAACGCCATCCTCGCCGTCTCGATGGCGGTCGCCAAGGCCGCTGCTGAAGAATCCGGCCTGCCGCTCTACCGCTACTTCGGCGGCATGGCGCCGATGCAGATGCCGGTGCCGATGATGAACATCATCAACGGCGGCGCGCACGCCAACAACAGCCTGGACATCCAGGAATTCATGGTGATGCCGGTCGGCGCCAACACCTTCCGCGAAGCGCTGCGCTGCGGCGCCGAAATCTTCCACGCACTGAAGAAGTTGCTGGACAAGAAGGGCCATTCGACCGCCGTCGGCGACGAAGGCGGCTTTGCCCCCAACCTGGGTAGCCACGCCGAAGCCCTGGAAGTGATCATGCAGGCGATCGAGGCCGCCGGTTACGTGCCCGGCCAGGACGTGCTGCTGGCGCTCGACTGCGCCGCCTCCGAGTTCTACAAGGACGGCCGCTACCATCTGTCCGGCGAAGGCCTGCAACTGACCGCCGAGCAATTCACCGACTACCTCGCCAACCTGGCCGACCAGTTCCCGATCGTCTCGATCGAGGACGGCATGGCCGAAGGCGACTGGGACGGCTGGAAGCTGCTGACCGACCGTCTGGGCAGCAAGGTGCAGATCGTCGGCGACGACCTCTTCGTCACCAACACCCGCATCCTCAAGGAAGGCATCCAGAAGGGCATCGGCAACTCGATCCTGATCAAGATCAACCAGATCGGCACCCTGTCGGAAACCTTCGCCGCCATCGAGATGGCCAAGCGCGCCGGCTACACCGCCGTGATCTCGCACCGTTCCGGCGAAACCGAGGACAGCACCATCGCCGACATCGCCGTCGGTCTCAACGCCGGTCAGATCAAGACCGGTTCGCTGTCGCGTTCCGACCGTATCGCCAAGTACAACCAGTTGCTGCGCATCGAGGAAGATCTCGGCGATACCGCGTCCTATCCGGGCCGCGAAACCTTCTACAACCTGCGCTAAGCGTTCATGCGCTGGCTGACGGTCGGCCTCCTTGCCTTGATCGTCCTCCTCCAGTACCCGTTGTGGCTGGGCAAGGGAGGATGGCTCAAGGTATGGGAGTACGACCGCCAGCTCAAGCTCGAGAAGGAAGAGACGCGCCAGCTGGAAATCCGCAACGCCGGCCTCGACGCCGAAGTCCGTGACCTGAAGCAGGGTTACGAGGCGATCGAGGAGCGGGCGCGCTTCGAACTGGGCATGGTGAAGCAGGACGAAATCTTTGTCCAGATACCCGAACGGCCCGCTGTCACCGCTCCGCTCGAATCCCCAAAAACCCAGTAGCCACGGGCAAATCGCTCAGTTAGAATCGTCTCCAGCGGTCTCGCACCGAGCGCTGAAGGAGAACGACATGCTGCTCAAGAATGGCGATAGCGCCCCGACATTTTCCCTGCCGGATGCCGACATGGAGACTGTCGATCTGGCCGGCTACCTGAAGCGCGATACCATCGTCCTGTTTTTCTATCCCAAGGATTGCACGCCCTGCTGTACCCGCGAGGTCACCGATTTTTCCGATCACGAGGGGGATTTCCAGCGGCTGGGCTGCGTGCTGTTCGGCATCAACCGCGACGACTGTCTGAAGCATCAGGAATTCCGCGACCGCGAGGGCATCGGTACCCGCCTGCTGTCGGATGCGGAAGGCAGCGTCTGTCAGCAATACGGGGTATGGCAAGCCCGGGAAGTGGATGGTCAGAAGAAATTCGGCATCGTCCGTTCCACCTTTGTCATCGATCGCAACGGTCTCATCCGCCATGCGTTGTACAACGTCAATTACAAGGGCCATGCACTCGAAGTGCTGCGCCTCGTGAAGGAACTCGATTCATGAACCTGCAGGTTGCCAAGAATACCGTCATCACCCTCGACTACCACGTCACCAATCCGGACGGCGAAGTCGTCGACGAAGGGCGTGATCCCATCATCTACCTGCACGGCGGCTACGACGACATCTTCCCGAAGATCGAGGAAGCCCTGCAGGGCAAGACGATCGGTGAATCGGTCCAGGTCAAGTTGCAGCCGGACGAAGCCTTTGGCGAATACGACCCGGAACTGGTGCAGATCGAACCGCGCAAGGATTTTCCCAAGGAATTGCAGGTCGGCATGCAGTTCGAAGGCGGCCCGGAAGACGGCGGCGATGACGATTTCGTCATCTACCGCGTCACCGACATCGCCGACGACAAGGTGGTGCTCGACGGCAACCATCCGCTCGCTGGCAGTGCGCTGGTGTTCACCTGCACGGTGACGGCGATCCGCGCCGCCAGTGCGGAAGAGGTCGAGCACGGCCATGTGCACGACGCCGACGAAGATGGGGAAACCTGCCACTGAGTGGCGGCCAGGGATGGGTTTCGAAGCGGAACAGCGCAGGCGCATCGGTATCGATGACGCCGCGCGACCAGCCCATGAACGGGTAGCCGAAAGTCTCGACCCGGGTGAAGTTGGCAATCCGCTTGCCGCGCGTATCGCGTAGCGGCTTGTCGATACGGCTGAAATGGGTGTCGCCGTGAACGACCACCACTTCGCCCGGGAAATCCAGCGTTTCTTCGCGCAAGGTGTTCAGGAAATCGCGGAAGCCGCTGTGTGCAAAACCCTGTGCATGGTGGGTGAAGCCCGGGTTGGCCTGGAACATCAGGACGATGCCGCGCAGTTTTTCGTGCCGCGCCAGCGCGAAATTTTCCTTGAGCCAGGCCAGCACGTAAGGATTGCGGGCGAGGAATTCAGCCGATGGCTGCTGCGTCAGTCCCCAGTTATTGTTGGCGGGCAGGTTGAAGCTGACGAACAGTACCGGCCCCAGGCGCCAGCGCGCGTGTTCCGGGTAGCCGCCGGGCTGGCGTTCAAGCGCCATTTTATTCCGCCCCAGCGACAGGCCGTCGTGCCAGAACAGGCTGCGCAACTTGTTCAAACGTTCCAGCGGCTGGTAGTGACCGTTGCTGACGCGCCAGCAATCGCTCCATTCGTTGTCGCCGGGAACGAAGACGAAAGGCACCCGGCTAGCGTTGAATAGTTGCCGGCGGTCCTCGAAGACGGCGTCGTCGCAGCGATCGGCGCCGTGCTTGATATCGCCGACATGGGCGATGAAATCGACGTGCGTGTCGGCGATCGCCTCCAGAATCTTCGGCAGCTCGGCGCGCTCTCTGTCGGAATAGGGCACGTCGCCGATCAGCCCGAAACGCCAGAGTTCGGCGTGGGCACCGGCGGCGAGCAGGAGCAGCGCGCCCAGTGCCGCGCCGCGCCGGAATCCGGCAATAAACGGATGCCGACTCACCGTAGCTGGCTCTTCAATGCGTACAGCGCATCCAGTGCCTCGCGCGGGGTCAGGCTGTCCGGGTCGATGGCGGCGAGCTGGCCGAGTACCGGGTGCGGTTCGGCAATTTCGGGCTCCGGCACGGCTTGCGTGAACAGATCCGGTTGCAGCGGATCGACCGTTGCCCGCTGCTCGAACTCGCGCAACTGCTTCTTTGCCGCGCGCACGACGCTGGCTGGAATTCCCGCCAGCGCCGCGACCTGGATGCCGTAGCTCTGGTTGGCCGGGCCTTCCTCGACGGCGTGCATGAAGACGATGCGGTGCGCGTGCTCGACGGCACCGAGGTGCACGTTGGCCAGCTCGCTGTATTCGTGCGACAGCCGGGTCAGTTCGAAATAGTGCGTGGCGAACAGCGTCAGGCTGCGGTTCTTGTCGATCAGGTGGCGCAGGATGGCGAAAGCCAGTGCCATGCCATCAAACGTGGAAGTGCCACGGCCGATCTCGTCCATCAGCACCAGGCTCTGGTGGGTCGCGTGGTGCAGGATGGCGGCGGCTTCGGTCATCTCGACCATGAAGGTCGAGCGCCCGGAAGCGAGGTCGTCGGAGGCGCCGATGCGGGTGAAGATGCGGTCGAGCGGGCCGAGCACGCAGCGCGTCGCCGGCACGTAGCTGCCGATGTGGGCGAGCAGGGCGATCAGCGCGACCTGGCGCATGTAGGTCGATTTACCGCCCATGTTCGGGCCGGTGATCAAGAGCAGCCGGCGTTCTTCGGCGAGCCGGCAGTCGTTGGCGATGAAGGTCTCGGCGCTTTGCGCCAGTTCGTTTTCGACCACCGGGTGGCGGCCGCCTTCGATGGCGAGGCAGGTCTCGGCGGCGAATTCCGGCTTGCACCAGTTGCGTTTCAAGGCCGACTCGGCGAAGCCGGCCAGCAGGTCGAGCTGGGCGACGGCGCGGGCAATCGTCTGCAGGGTCGGGACGACCGGCAGCAGGGCGTCGAGGATGCCCTCGTAGAGCAGTTTCTCGCGCGCCAGCGAACGTTCCTGCGCCGACAGCGCCTTGTCCTCGAAAGCCTTCAGCTCCGGCGTGATGTAGCGCTCGGCGTTTTTCAGCGTCTGCCGGCGGCGGTAGTCGTCGGGAATCTTGTCGACGTTGGCGTGCGTGACTTCGATGTAGAAGCCATGCACCTTGTTGTACTCGACCTTGAGGCTACTGATGCCGGTGCGCTCGCGTTCGCGCACTTCCATGTCCACGAG
This sequence comes from Azonexus caeni, assembly GCF_048146105.1. Lineage (NCBI taxonomy): Bacteria > Pseudomonadati > Pseudomonadota > Betaproteobacteria > Rhodocyclales > Azonexaceae > Azonexus > Azonexus caeni. The sequence continues at coordinate 8,820 of NZ_JBKJAD010000002.1, read as the reverse complement.
GAAGGCGCCGCAGTTGTCGTTGAGCGAGCGCAGTTCATCGAGATCGGCGTCGAAACCCGGCGCGATGACGCCACCGTCGCGCACCTGGGCGCCCGGTTCGGCGGCGATGGCGCGCACCAGCAGGTCGAGCGTTTCGGCCGGCACGGCCAGTTCGTCGTAGGTCTGTGCCAGCAGGTCGGCGTTGGCCTCGGCCAGCGGCGCGCGCAGTTCCGGCAGGCGGGCGAGCGATTCGCGCAGGCTGGCGAGGTCGCGCGGGCGGGCGTTCCTCAGCGCAATGCGGCCGGCGATGCGCTCGATGTCGGCGATGCCGCGCAGGCTCTTGCGGACGGCACCGGCCAGGCGGCCGTAATCGTCGAGCAACGCCTCGACCGCACCATGGCGTTCGGCGGGAATCGCCCGCGCGCGTAGCGGATGGTGCAGCGTGTGGCGTAGGAGGCGCGAGCCCATGCTGGTGACGCAGTTGTCGAGCAGCGAGAAGAGCGTCGGCGAGGGCTGGCCGCGCAGCGTTTCGGTCAGTTCCAGGTTGCGCCGGGTGGCGAGGTCGAGCCCCAGGTAATCGCCCTCGATTTCGACGCTCAGCCCGCGCAGGTGTGGCAACTTCCCCGACTGCGTCGCCTGCGCGTACTGGAGCAGGGCGCCGGCTGCGGCAATCGCCGGTTTCAAACCCTCGGCGCCGAAACCGGCGAGCGAGGCGACCTCGAACTGGTCGCAGAGCAGGCGCTTGGCCGAGTCGAAATCGAAATACCAGTCCGGTTGGCGGGTGCGCGCGACGTCGATGCCGAAATTCGGCGTCCAGCTTTCCGGGTAGAGGATTTCCGCCGGGCGGACGCGTTCCAGCGTTGCGGCAATCTGCTCGGCCGCCACCTCGATCAGGATGAATTCGCCGCTCGCCAGGTTGAGCCGGGCGATGCCGGCGGTGTTGCGCAAGGTGGTGACGGCGAGCAGCCAGACATCCTGCTTGTCGTCGATCAGCGCCGCGTCGGTCAGCGTTCCCGGCGTGACGATGCGCGACACGGCGCGCTCGACCGGGCCCTTGCTAGTTGCCGGATCGCCGATCTGCTCGCAGATCACCGCCGACTCGCCCATCTTGACCAGCCGTGCCAGGTAGGGCTCCAGCGAATGGAAAGGCACGCCCGCCATCTTGATCGGCACCCCGGCCGACTGCCCGCGCGTGGTCAGCGTGATGTCGAGCAAGCGCGCTGCCTTCTCGGCGTCCTCGTAGAACAGCTCGTAGAAGTCGCCCATGCGGTAGAAGAGCAGGGTGTTCGGATGCTGCGCCTTGAGCCCGAGGTACTGCTGCATCATCGGGGTGTGCTTGGGGCTGTCGGCGGGTTTGCTCATGGAATTCAGGGCGGCGAAAAGGGAGCAATTCTAACAGGGGCGAGGTGCTAAGCCCTCAGCTTCGGGGTTTGAAGCAGGATAGACCTTACGCGAAACGGCAGATGTAGTTGCTCGGGCTCATCCGGCAATGCTGTTCGACGGCACCGGGCAGGTCGAACAGGCGGGGAGTGCGCCGGAAATCGAAGACTCGGTAAAGGTGGAACTGCTCGGCGTTTTCCCGGGCAAAGCCGACTTCGTTGTGGCTGATGAAAAACGGTGTTTCCTTGCCGAAGGCGGTGGTTTTGACCTCGATGAAACGCTCGCGACCATCTGTTTCGAAGGAAAGAACGTCGAAGCCGAGGCCATCGCCCTGGCTACGGGCAATATGTTCAACTTTGTCTGCTAGCTTGGTTTGACCACTTGCACGTAAACGCAGGTGTTCGAAATTGACGACGAAGGCTTCGCCAGCTTGTCCTAGCGAGATATTGCGAGCTTCACGCTCAAGGTAGTCACGTTGCTGCGGCAAGCGATAAATTGCTGTTGGCTCTCTCGCCACCCAATGTTGTTCTGGAGGATTGACCATGGCTTTTGCATAGTCTTGCAGCAAGGGCGTCGTGGCAGGGGAAATGGTTGCCTGGATTGCGGCTTCGTCGAGTGATGGATCGTTGCGCAGCCGTATTTCGACAATTTCCCTGAGCATGCTTTGGTAATTGCCCAATGGTTTGTAGCCGTTGATGTAGGGCCAACCGTTTTCCAGAAGAATGGCGCTGATGTTTTGGTGCTTGCGCTCAACGGCGCCTTCTGAGCGCCCGTTTAGTTTGCCCAGCAGTTGCTTTCGATGAGCCGATTTGTTGTAGTTTTGACCGGACAGTTCCAGGCACAACATGTGCAGGTAGTCAGCGACCGTGGCTTCAACTTCTGTTTGGCTCCATTCCATGTGTTTCGGGACCAAGTTGGTTAATGACGTTTCTCGAGTATGCCTCAAACTAAAAGCCATCTGTGGCCAAGGGAGTTGCCATTTGGCGATGCAACAGGGGGTGCTGGTTTAGGCGTATGCCGCAAACTGGTTGCTGTCGCGGGTGAGGAGTTGCATCAGCTTGGGATGGGTGAACAGCTTTTCCCGGCCGACTTGCAGTTCTTTCAGTACACCAATGCCGACCAGTTCCTTGAGGTAGCTTGAGGCCGCCTGGCGCTGGGCGATCTGCTTTTCTACCAGATTAGCGATGCGGCAATAGGGTTGCTCGAAGATGACGTCGACCAGTTCGCGGCTGTAGATCTTGGCTTGTCTTTCGCGGATGTGCTTGGCGGTGTGCTCGGCCAGGCTGCGGATGGAGGCGATCTTGGCGGTGGTCCATTGAGCGGTTTCTTCAACGGCTTGCAGCATGAAGAGTATCCAGGGCTCCCAGGCGCCATGACGCGTGACGTCGAGCAGAAGCCGGTAGTAGTCCGCCTTGTGGGCAATGATGTGCCGGCTCAGGTAGAGGATGGGCAAGCCAAGCAGGTCTTGCTGGATCAGGTAGAGGATGTTGATGACACGGCCGGTGCGGCCGTTGCCGTCGGTGAAGGGGTGGATGGCCTCGAACTGGTAATGGGCAACCGCCATGCGCACCAGGGGATCGATGTCTTCCTCGTAGTGCAGGAATTTCTCCCAGTTGGAAAGCAGGTCGCGCAGTCGGGTTTCGCCTTCCGGTGGGGTGTAGATGGTTTCGCCTGTGCGGTCGTTGGCCAGACGGGTACCGGGTGTGCGCCGGATATCCATGGCCACGCCCTTGGTCGTGCGACAAACCTCGATGGCCGTGGCAGTACATAGCGGACGCTCGGCGAGCGAGCGGAAGCCGCGGTAGAGCGCGGTGCGGTAACGCAGGGCTTCCTTGGTTGCCGGGTCGGCCTGGCTGTCGCTTTGGGCAAACTGAAAGAGCTTGTCGGTGCTGGTGACGATGTTTTCGATTTCCGAACTGTCCTTGGCTTCGAGCAGGGGAAGGGTGTTGATGAGCATGTCCTGATTGGGGATCAGCTCGGCAGCCTGCTTGAGCTCGGCGAGGGCGGCCCGCGCGGTGATGCAGCGTTTGAGCACCGCTCGGGTTTCGATCTCCTGACCGGGCGGCAGGAGGGGGAGGGCGTTGTAGGGCTGTTCCGGATGCCAGTCAGCGGGGCTCATGGTGTCGAAATCGATTTTTGGCGACAGGTCTGGAGGATATGTCCTTGCTGGCGACAGGTCAATCAAACGTGTCGATACTTTTTAAAAACATCGACACGTTTTGATCTCGTGTCGACGGCGACGACATATCGAAAAAACGTGTCGATGAAATCCTGGTTCATCGACACGTCGTTCGCTTGGCTGACCGACCAACGTTTCGTGAATGGCTCGTGGGTATTGCTGGCCTGGAGCCTCGTCGATAACGGCGACGTCCCGGGGAATGCTACCGATGGCCTGTTCCATTCGGGCGGCGACATGGCAGGAGCGGACACTGATTACGTCGTGGTCGAACGGGGCGTAAGTGCCGCGTTGTTGCAGGTCTTTCCAGATGCGGGCGTCGACGACTTCGGCGGGAAGGTTGAATTTCTCACCAAGTTCGAGTGAGCTTCCAGGCGTAGTACTTGCCGTGAAAGGCTGATGTTTGTTCAGTAAGCAATTGTCTTTAGGTGATGGGGGTTTCAGCCATGAAGCAATTCCGTATCCGCATGATCGTAAGCCGGTGAGCAACAGCACAGCAGCTTCAGCGTCTCCTCGCCGACGGCCTCGATGCAGTGCGCTGTGCCGGGTGGGATGCAGACGGTGTCGCCAGGCTGGACGGGAAAGGTCTCGTCGTCCAGGGTCATGCGGCCGTGGCCGGCGGTGATGTGATAAAGCTCTTCGGTTTGCGCGTGGCGGTGCAGTTCGGTTTTGCAACCGGGCAGGATGGTGGCTTCGGCCAGGCTCTGGCTGCGGTTGCCGTGAACCTTGGGGTGCATCAGTTCGCGGATCTCGGAGCCATCCTTGGTGATGTAGGGAGTGACTGAGGCGTAGTCTTGCAATGGGATCATCGGGCGACCCGGGAAGTGGTGATCGGTGCCCGAGTATGCCTCATGCCGGTCCCGCCCGGCTGGCGATCGCCAGTTCGATGGTGCGCGGAGCTTCCGGTGTCTCGCAGTGGCAGCCGATACGGTGGCAGAGACGGTCGCTGGCCAGAATGGAGAGCAGTCCGTGGCGGTCTTCGCTGCGCCGCATGCCTTCGACGATGCCGACGGTCAGGGCGTCGCCGGCGGCGGCCATGTGGTTGACCGCCTTGATTTCGTCGCGCGAGATTTCCGGGATTTCGCCCAGTTCGTCCACCAGCAGGCCCAGACAGGTCTTGCCGTGGGTGCGGACGACGACGATCTGGCGGACGCGCTCGGGGATCGGCGCGCCGGGTTGCAGCAGGCGGGCGAGATGGACGACCGAGATGAGGTTGCCGCGGTACATCTTGACGCCGGCGACGAGGTCGCTGCGACCGCCGAATACCGGGGTCAGGTCGTCGGCATCGATGGCTTCGATGACGTCGGTTGCGGGGATGCCGAGCCATTGGCGGCCGATGAAGAAGGTGGCGATCTCGATGCAGTCGCCGCCGTTGCCCAGGCGGCGGGCACGGTTGCCAACCGCCGGGGCGCTGTTCCTGCGTTTGTCATCGCTGACGGCGCCGGCTTTGCCAAGCGGGAAGGCGGAAAGGGCGAGGATTTCGTCGCTGTGGCCGTCACTGGTCTTGTATTCCCGATAGCCCGCGGAAACGGCGGTGCCGAGCGCGAAGTAGTGTTCATCCTGAGTGATGATGTCGGCCATGCGTCCGCCGCGTCCGAGCTGGCGCTGGCTTGCACTGAGCGCAATGGTGCTGCCGATGGCGAAACGCGGGTCGCTGCTGGCGACGATCCTGCCATCGCGCTGGGCAAACAGGGCAAAGGTGCCGGCGATCGGCTGACCGGCGGCATCGCGCGGCAGGGCGTCGTTGAGCATGGCGGCAAACTGCGGCTGGCCGTCGAAGACGATGCCGATGCCGCCGACCACGCGGCTGTCCTGCGGATCGCGGATGGCGGCGGCGTAGATGTAGGTATGCCGGTTGCCGTACAGCGGCGTCGGCGCGAAATGCGAGCAGACGTAGCCCTGCGAGTTGTCGAGGGCGAGGCTGCGACCGACCCATTCCTCGTGCAGGCGGGTGCCGCACAGGCTTGCCTGCTCGCTGTCGGAAACGGCGATGACCTGGCCGTGGGCGTCGTAGAGGATGAGATTGGCGTAAACCGTGTACAGACCGTTGATGTAGCGCAGGATTTCGCCGCAGCGAACGGCATCTTCCGGGCTGACGCGGGGTTCGCTCAGAACTCGCCGGAAGGTTGCATTGAGCGCCCACCAGCGGCAGTCGTTGGCGCGTTCGTAGAGATTGCGGTCCATCACGTCGATGGCGAAGGCGGCGCGCGAGATGCCGTTCTGGAGCAGCGCGGCGACGACGGTTTCGTGCAGGTTGCCGATCGATTGTTCGAACACTGCCTGGGTCTTGCGGCCGGTGCTGGAGATTTCCCAGAGCAGGGTCTTGGCGAAGGCGGCGTTGCCGCTGTTGTTATCCACCTGGCGGACCGATCCGTTCCACACCGAACGGTTGAGGTCTTCCTGAATGCGTTCGGCCTGTTGCGGGATCAAGCGCAGTTCGTCGTTGAACAACTTGGGCTGGTGGGCAACGGTTTGCAGTATGGCGCTGTCGATATGCTTGAGTAGCTCGCTGTCGCGTCGCTCGAAGGCAAACTCGAGCGGGACCATCGCCAGCCCGCACCAGCCGGGGCCGGGATAGCCCTGGTAAGGGTGGGCGGCGCAGGCGATCGCCAGGTATTCGCGGCCGGCGAGGCGGACGACGTCGCCACGGGCCTGGCGCAGGCTGTCATCCAGTTGCGTGCCGGCCGGTAGCTGCAGGGGCGAAGATGTCGCGACCACCAGGCCGCCGCTGTCGAAGTTGGCCAGCAGGCAACTGTCGCCGGTGCCGGTCAGATTGGCGAAGATGCTGCGCATCTCGTCTTCCAGACGGAAATGCAGGGCCAGGATGCCGAGGCATTCCCCGGCGGCGTCCTCGACGCGGTAGGCATAGAGCAGGTGCTGACCGGGGGCGAGGAAGTCGGCCGGGCCGTAGTATTCGACGTAAGCGCTGGTCGTCGACCTGGCATCGTCGAGCAAGGGGTGCGCGCAGGCCTCGCAGCTACCGGGCATCAGGCGGGCGGCGATCCGGCCGTCGGCGCGGAAGAGGACGATGTCGGCATAGACGGAATATTTTTGTACGTATTCGTGAAAGCGTGCTTCCAGCGCTTCGCGAGTTTCGCCGTCGCCCTGAAGGAATTCCCGGATGTCGTCGTCGGCGGCCAGGAAGCCGATGTCGGCAGTGCGTTCGAACAGGTTGCGGACCAGGATGTCGATGCTGGTCTGCGCCTTGGCGCGCAGTTCGGCGATTGCCTTGCGCCGGGTTTCCTGCCCGAGGCGGTTGAGGAGATCGCCGGTGAGGCGCTCGAAGGCTTCGCGGGTGCCGGTCATTTCGGTGGCGGCGCCGGTCAGCTGGCCGAGCAGGGCGAGGGTGTCCCAGGCAGCCTGCAATTTACCCAGCACTTCCCGGTAATCCTCGACGCCCTGCATGTGGCGCATGCTGCCGGTCAGCGCATCGTCGATCTCGATGCCTTTATAAACTGCCATGTCTTGTCCCCTGCCCGAATTTTGGATTTTTGCTCTGACACCGTCGCCGATCTGGCTGCGGCGTCGCCGATTGTTCGGCTAAGCAAAAAACGTTCCTTTTTCAAAGGCTTGCGGGGCAAGGGGTTTGCAGGGAGGAAGAGCGATGTTGTCGGCTTGCGGACCGACAATGTAGCAAGCCTGCCAAGGCGGTCGGTCAGTGCGCCGAATCGTCGAGATGGATGACGTCGTCGCGGTCGCGCTGGTTCGCCAGGTGGCGCTTGCGGATCAGGTACATGAGGGCGCTGACCGACAGGCCGAACAGAGTGAGGATCCAGTAGATCGACAGGTCGGCGCGAATCATCACGTAATAGAGACCGGTCATGATCAGGATCGACAGGTTCTCGTTGAAGTTCTGGACGGCGATCGAATGTCCGGCGCCCATCAGGATGTGGCCGCGGTGCTGCAACAGGGCGTTCATCGGCACGACGAAGAAACCGGAAAGACCGCCGATCAGGATCAATAGCGGAATGGCCAGCCAGATGTGGTGGACGAAGTTCATGACCAGCACGACGATGCCCATGGCGATGCCGAGCGGAATGACCCCGAGCGACTTGCGCAAGGTGATGAAGCGGGCGGCGATGATCGCCCCGCCGGCAACCCCGAAGGCGACCACGCCCTGCAGCATCGACGATGCCGAAAGGTCGAGGCCGAGCGCAACCGCCGACCATTTGATGACGATGAATTGCAATGTCGCGCCCGCTCCCCAGAACAAGGTCGTCACCGCCAGCGAAATCTGGCCCAGGCGGTCACGCCAGAGCAGGCTCAGACAGTGGCCGAATTCGTGGAGCAGATAGAAGGGGTTCTTTTTCAGCGGTTTGTGGTCGACGCCGGTATCTGGGACGTAGAGGTTGAACAGGGCGGCGATCACATAAAGCAGGATGATGAGCGTGATGGCTACTTCGCCGGCAGTGTCGAGCCCGGTATCGATGAACGGCAGATCGAACACCAGCAGGTGAGCGGCAATTTTGGGCTCGATCAGGAGTCCGCCGATGACGACACCAAGGATGATGGCGCCGACGGTGAGGCCTTCGATCCAGCCGTTGGCGACGACCAGCAGGCGATGCGGCAGGTATTCGGTGAGGATGCCGTACTTCGCCGGCGAGTAGGCGGCGGCGCCCAGGCCGACGATGGCGTAGGCGAACAGTGGATGGACATGGAAGAACATCAGCGCGCAACCGACAATCTTGATGCTGTTGCTGATCAGCATCACCCGTCCTTTCGGCATCGAATCCGCAAAGGCGCCGACAAAGGCGGCGAGTACGACGTAGGAGAGGGTGAAGCTGGTTTTCAGTAAGGGTTCGTAGGCTTCCGGGGCATGCATTTCACGCAATGCCGCGATAGCGGCAATGAGCAGCGCATTGTCGGCCAGCGCAGAGAAAAATTGCGCAGCCATGATGATGTAGAAGCCGAACGGCACGGAACTGATCTCTCTCGTATTACTTTGGGCGAGGTTTATACCACGTATTGATCAAGGGCGTTCGTGTCCGGTGTTTTCCTTGGCGAGCGGATCGGGGCGATTTTTTCGCGCGGATTACTGCGCACAAACAGACACTCCTGTTGTATGTCCGCGCTGTTATAACATGTGAATATTTTCAGTGTAGAAATTTGTAAACGCTCTGTTGCTCCGGGTTTACAAATCTAAACACCATTACAAAATCAGGGGCTCCGCACTCGCCTAGCATAATGGTCTGAGTCCGAGCATGTTCATTCTGACCTCATCATCCCAGGCGGCAGCTTTACGCTTGAGGCGCAAGCTGGCTTTGGCGGTGTGGGTGGTATCGGTA